>NZ_KV817297.1:0-162751 GCF_001814605.1 Corynebacterium sp. HMSC074C01
AAAAATCCAAAAACCAACCCCCAACCCGACGGGGCAAAAAAGAGGCTGGCCTAGTTAGAAGATTTTAAACAATTATGCCCAAACAACTTATGTTATTTACAATGACGCCGCTTAAAGGAAAGCGCCATCCGGCATACACCAACCGTGCCATACATACGACACAACACGGCCAGAACAAAAAATCAACCAACAAAAAAGTACATTGGCGCACTATTGAGTTCTCAGACATCGTCACCACACAGCCATACGGCCCGCTTTAAGCGAAACGCAGTACTGCGAGTAAAGAAAATATTTGTTGTCAGGGCCTGTTTTCCTACCGCCTCGCTTCAAGAACCTCAGTTCCTGTGGGGCGCTGTCGGTCGCGCTGACTCATATAAAGTTACACACGGCCCCAAAGAAACACAAATACGCACGTCATAGTAGGTTTTCGGGCGCCTAAAGAGGCACTTAAACGCGCCTTCAAAGCGGCTCTGCGGACAGCACCTAGCGCACCCCGAACCAGCCCATGAGTCCCGGCGTAAATACGTTTGCTTTCTGCGCCATCCGCGGGAGCACTGCCGCCCATACCAAGTAGAGAACGCCCATTCCGGCCAGCGGCCACCACACAGGAATGTCAGATTTAAGCAGCCACGCAAGCAACACGGCAGCAATGGCTCCGGCCGTGGCCGCCGTATAGGGCCATGTCTCTTTGTCGGTGATCGCGAAGCTCACTAGAACAGCAACCACTGCGAGGGGAACGATGGTGAATCCGGCGAGGCTTCCGGTCCACATCAAGGTCACCACATCAGTGACAGCTCCCAAGCCCACCGGAATCGCGGTGCACAACAACGTCGCCTTGGCCCAGGCACCGCGCGGCAGTCCAAAGGCCACTGCATCTTTGAGTGAGCTGCGGATTGAATCAGTAACTAGCGGCAGGACAATCAACGTAACAATGACACCCACGATGCCCACGCCGGTATCCCACAGCTTGCTCACCACGATGCTTATCGCAGTTGCGATGGCTAAACCGAATGCAGCCCACATCCACGCGCGAGCTTGAGGTCGCAACACAATCTGGGAGACCGGGGACGCTGAGAACCAGCCCGTCGAAGAATCACCATCGCTGCCTACGATGAGGGAGCTCGCGGTCATGCGCGATGGCTCGACGCGCTTGGCCATGCAGAATATCCACGCTGCCGTTGGAGCTATTAGGACCCACCACGGGAAAGCCCAGGGTGCGCTGACGAGAAGGAGCAAAAGCGCCAGGGAGGCATTGATTCGCCGGTGCCCGTTCCAGACGCGCGTACTGAGACCAAAGGTGAGGTAGCGCGAGAAGTCAGGCTGGACCAGGTAGAGCTGGAGCGCCATAAGGAGTGAATACCCGATGGCCCACCCTTGCCCACGGTCCATTCCCAGCACCGGAAGGATGACAATCCACAAGGCGTAGAAGAAGCTGTTCCAGCTCAGCGCCATATGCCTATAAAGCTTCATCACGCCTCCCCCAATGCCAGAACTGCCTGTTCGAGGGATACCTCGGTGGCGCGCAGCCCCATCTCCTGGGCCATGTCGAAGACGTTGGCGGTGTGGTTGGGGCGGGCGTCGACAAGTGCGCGGTCCGCCACGGCGGAGCTTTCGCGCTCGAGCACCGGGAGCTGTAGGCGCCCCAGCGCGCGATCGAGGGTTTCGGCAGAGCCGGTGAGCTGGACGACGCCCTCGATAAACTCATCGATAGGACCGGAGAGCGGGTTCTCCCCCATCAGAGCTACGGTATCGAGCAAACCGGACAGCTCGTTGAGGTGATGGGTGGAGACGATAATGGTGCGACCATGCTCCTCGCGCAGGACGTCATAGAAAACCTCCCGCTTGGCGGCGTCGAGGCCGAGATAGGGCTCGTCGAGAAGCATGTACGGCACCCCCGAGGCCACCGCAACGATGAAGCTCGCCGCCGATTTCTGACCACGGGAAAGACCCGAGTAGTTCTTCATCGGAAGCTCGAAGCGCTCGACCAGCTCCTCAGCGCGCGCTGCGCTCCACGTGGGCCAACGCAGACTTGCCACGGTGAAGACCTTCTTCACGTTCCAACCTTCAGGCAGTGGGTTATCTATGCCCATGAGGACAACCTTGTTGAGGACTTTTTCATTGTCATAGGGCTTGTCACCGTCGACCTTGACGCCAGAGCCATTCAGCTGGCCAGCAATCTTACGCAGCAAAGTGGTCTTGCCAATGCCGTTGGGGCCAACGAGGCCATGCGTGAGGCCGTCGTCGAAGGTGAAGTGCGGGGTAGAAATCATGAGTAGAGTCCTCGACTTTCTGCGACAAGGTCGATGAGGTCATGGAGTTGCTTGCGGGTATAGCCCAGGTGCACGGCTTCGTCAATAAGCGGTGCGGCGTATTCAGCCGCAAAGTCTTGGCGACGCCGCGCCCGGATAAGGCCTGCGGCACCAGAGGTGACGAACATGCCGATACCTCGGCGTTTTTCGAGGATTCCGAGATCCACGAGGAGGGTCAGGCCCTTGCGGGCGGTGGCGGGGTTGATGCTGTGGAAGGCTGCGAGCTCATTCGTGGACGGCGCCTGGGCACCCTCAGCAAGGGTGCCCTCAATGATGGCGTCCTCGATGAGCACCGCTATCTGACGGAAGAGCGGCTGCGCGGAGTTATCCATGCAGTCCCCTTAGCTGGTTGGTTACTCATGTAGCTAACCATATAACCAGCCCCATGACCGCCGCAAGCCCTCCGACTAACACCTTCATTACCTGGGAATTCCCTCAAGGTTATCGACGTTTTGTGACTAATGGGGCACACTGGAATACACCGGCCCTAGGCTGGAAGACCTCACAGAAGTGACCTAAGAAAATTAGTTAGAAGAAATAGAACGGAATTTAGGAGCCATGCTTGAACGAACACTTGTCTTCGTCGACACGTCATATCTACTCGCCAGTTTCTATAACTCGTGGGAAACGGGTGCCCGAGCCCAGCTAGAGATTGATTTACCCGAAGTAGTCAGCTCCCTTGGTTCCATGATTGAGAACCAGGTTGGAAACCGCATTCACCGCCAATACTGGTACGACGGAATCCCCGACACCGGGCCCCACCGCTACCAGCGAGCGTTGCGCGTCTGCGATGGCGTGCAACTGCGCACCGGCCAACTCATCGAATGGGGCGAGCGCCGCACCCAAAAAGCGGTGGATACTCGCCTTGTCGCTGACATGATCGTCTCCGCCATGAAGGGCCAAGTCACGGACTTTGTTTTGGTCTCCGGCGATGCCGACATGATCCCCGGCGTTCAGGAGGCCGTCAATAACGGCGTGCGCGTGCACCTCTACGGCTTCGGCTGGGATTCAATGTCTTCCGCTCTGCGCCATGCGTGTGATTCCACCACAATCCTTGATCCGCGCGAGGACTTCGCCGATGCAATGGAGCTCGAGGTTCTCGAAGGCCCGCTGCCGCCGACCATTCGCGAACCCCACAATTCCGAGGACGGCAGCGAGGAAGTGAGCGATGCCGCTAGCGAACTCGCGCCGGAATGCGACGAACCTACCGAGGCGCAAGCCGCCTTCCCCTCCGCGCCAAAGCCTGGGCCTGCAACACCTTCCGCCGCAGCGCAAGACGTGGCTGCCACCGCCTCGCACCCGGAGTCGGCTGCACCGAGCGCCCCCACCGACGAAGAAGAGCCCGCCCCCTGCGGCGAACAAACCACAAAGCCCAGCGCCGCGGATCAGAAGCCCACGGACTCAGAAGAGGAAACGGGCACCGAAGCCCCGAAGCCTGCTCCCAAGCCTGCAGCGCCAAAGCCGTCGATGATGGCGCCGCGCCGCAAGCTGCGCTCGAAGTACGTTCCGCTCCCCGAAGAAGTGTGGAGCTCCGCCGGCTTCCAGTCCCCCTTTGACGTGGGGCAGCAATATGCCTCGTGGTGGTTCGACAACGCCGCGAGCGCCGATCAGCGCGACCAGGCCCACCTGCTCTCGGGCGGTGGCCTGCCACCGGAGATCGATCGCCCACTGCTGCAGTTCGCCTGTGAAACGCTGCACGAGTACACGCTCACCGAAACCCAGCGCGTCAACCTGCGCGATGGCTTTCATTCGGGCATCCGCGGCGTGCTCATCAATATCCGCCGCCAAGATAGCTAAAACACCACAGGGACCTTTGAGAGCATAAGGTGCTGAAACACCCAGACCGCGCTATGCGGCCCACTCTCAAAGGTCCCTTTTCTATACGGTGATGTGCTCCGCGGTGGCTACTGCTTACCCTCGGCGGTGTCCGATTCGGAACCAGCACCAGCTTCGGTGCCGGCCTCAAGCGCTTGGTCGCCAGCGAAGGGAGAACCTTCGATCTCCTTATTCTTGGCCATCTCGGCGCGAATCTCGTCCAAGCGGGACGCGGCGGCCATATCGTGGCCCGCGGCCGAAATCTCCTGAATCCGGCTGCCGCCAGCTGCCTGGTGCAGCTCCTGAGCGCCGAGAGCATCGGCGTAGCGCTTCTCAATCTTGGCGCGTACCGAATCCAGCGTCGGCGTGGAATCATCGGGCTTGAGCTCGTTCATAGAGTCCAAGGCCTGAGCGTTCTTCTCCTGCATCGCTGCCTGATCTGCCTGGGACAGCAACTGGTCCACCTGTGCGAGCTGCTCCTTAAGGCGGGCCTCCGACTGCTGCTGCTGGGCCTTCGCCTGCTCGGCAGCTTGGGTAGCCGCCTCGTGCTGGGACTTCAGATTGGCCAACTCATTCTCTACGGCTACCAGCTGGCTCGCCACGACCTCCGCCGCTTGGTTGTACTCGGCGGCCTTCTGCGGATCCTCAGAAGCATCTGCCAGCTCCAACGCCCGGCGGGTCTGGTCTTGATAGTCCTTCTGGGTCTTCACCAGACGGTTGAGCTGCATTTCCAGCTGGGTTTTGCGTCCAATAATCTCCGCCGCATGTTCGGAAATCTGGCGATGTTGCTCCTTCGCACCTTCCACGGCCTGCTGGATCTGAACCTTGGGGTCAGCGTTCTCGTCGATCTTCTGATCGAAAGAAGCCATCACATACTTCCAGCCTTTGCTAAATGGATTTGCCATCGCACTCACTCCTTAGTGGTTCCTGCAAGAGTATTTAATGCAGCTCTTATTAGTGCCCTATATAAAAAGACGCTTTCCTGCGAGTGTAGCGATACTCACAGGAAAGCGCGCGCGGCGGACCTACCTGAGCCCTCCGCACCAAGGAGAATTCTTCGGGACTATTCCGCCTTCTGGCTCTCCACCTGGGCGCGGACCTCGTCCATGTCGAGGGCCTTAACCTGGCCAATGAGATCCTCCAAAGCTGCCGGCGGCAGGGCGCCAGCCTCACGGAAGACCAGGATGCCATCGCGGAAAACCATCAAGGTAGGGATGGACTGAATCTGCAGCTTCGCGGATAGCTCCTGGTTGGCTTCGGTGTCCAACTTGGCAAACGTAGCATCGGGGTGCTCTTCAGATGCCTTCTCAAATACTGGGCCGAAGCGCTTGCACGGACCACACCATTCCGCCCAAGCATCGACGAGCGTGATGCCGTCGCCGGAGATGGTCTCCTGGAACGTGTCCTCAGTGATGTCAATCGTTGCCATGTTTCTTCCTATCTGTTTCGGGGAAATTTGTAGCTTCTTTCCTCCACCAACGGTACACAAGGCTCGATTATTCCTTGCATATATACCCCAGGGGGGTATACGCTCAACAGTGGAATTACCCACTAGCTAAGGAGACTGATTCAGACCATGAGCACCACCACCTACACCGTTAACGGCATGACCTGCGGCCACTGCGAGCTCTCCGTGAAGGAAGAAATCTCGGAGATCAAGGGCGTCACCGACGTCACCGCTGACCACACCACCGGCGCCGTCACCGTGACTGGTGAGGGCTTTAGCGATGACCAGGTCGCCGCCGCCATCACCGAAGTCGGCTACGAGTTGGCCTAAGCATCATGACCACCAGCCTCACTCTCGGTATCACCGGGATGACCTGCACCTCCTGCTCATCCCGGGTGGAACGCAAGCTCAACAAGCTCGATAACGTTGAAGCCACGGTCAACTTCGCCACGGAATCTGCCTCCGTAAGCTATGACCCAGCGACGACGACCCCCGCCGATCTCATCGACGTCGTCGAAGGCGCCGGCTATGGAGCCTTCACGGTGGACGATGAGGGGGAGGCGTCGGCAAGCACGGCGGACACCGCCCGCGAGGGTGAGGCTTCCGACATCTTGCAGCGCACGCTCGTCTCTGCGGCGCTCTCGCTGCCCGTGATGCTCCTCTCCATGGTCCCGGCCCTCCAATTCCAGAACTGGCAATGGGCGTGCCTGGTACTCACAACGCTCGTCTACGTTATCGGAGGCGCGCCCTTCCACCGCGCCACGTGGGCCAACCTGAAGCACGGCGCCACCACGATGGACACGCTCATCACGTTGGGCACCACCGCCGCCTTTGGCTGGTCGCTCTACGCGCTCTTCTTCGGCAACGCCGGCATGCCCGGCATGACCATGCACATGACGCTGCGCTCCAATGACGCGCAGATGGACCACATTTACCTCGAATCAGTGGGGATGGTCATTACGTTCCTGCTGCTTGGGCGCTGGTTTGAGCTCAAAGCAAAGGGCCGCTCCTCCGAGGCGCTCACTACGCTGCTCACCATGGGCGCTAAAGAGGCCACGGTGCTGCGCGGCAATACCGAAACCCGCATACCCATCGGCGACCTTCACGAGGGCGACATTTTTGTGGTTCGCCCCGGTGAGAAGATCGCCACCGATGGCGTGGTCCTCACCGGCCATTCAGCCGTGGACGAATCCCTGCTCACCGGCGAATCGTTACCGGTTGAGGTTTCACCCGGCAGCACGGTGACGGGCGCAACCATCAACGCCTCCGGGCGGCTTGAGGTGCGCGCCACCCGCGTCGGCTCCGACACCGTCCTTGCCCAGATGGGCGCACTCGTCACCGCAGCACAGACCTCGAAGGCCCCGGTGCAGCGCCTCGCCGACCGCATCGCCGCTGTCTTTGTTCCCATCGTCATCGGCATCGCTATCCTCGCGCTCGTGGTTCACCTGTGGGTCGGCGGAGTTGCCCCGGCCTTCGTGGCCGCCGTCTCCGTCCTCATCATCGCCTGCCCATGCGCTATGGGCTTAGCGACGCCCACCGCAATCCTCGTGGGCACCGGGCGCGGCGCCGAACTGGGAATCCTCATCAAGGGTCCGGAGATTTTGGAATCGACGCGCCGAATCGACACCATCGTGCTGGACAAGACTGGCACCATCACCGAAGGCCAGATGTCGGTGGGAGCAGTCCAACCTACGGCAGGACGCACGCAGCAGGAAGTTCTCCGTCTCGCGGCCGGCGCGGAACAGGGTTCCGAGCACCCCATCGCACGAGCCATCCGCACAGCCTACGACGATGAGCTCCCCGCAGCCGAGGGCTTCCACGAGCTTCCCGGCCAGGGAATCGAGGCAAGAATAGAGGGCTCCCGGGTGCGGGTGGGCCGGCCGCCTGCGGGCTATGACGGCACCGGGACGCAGGTGGGCGTCTACGTGGAAGATGACCTGGTGGGAACCATCGAGCTACAGGATCGCATCAAGGAATCCTCCGCCGCCGCCATCGCCGCAATGCAAAAGCTAGGGCTTACCCCGCATCTACTCACCGGGGACAATGCCGGCGCGGCGCATGCAGTGGCGCGGGCCGTTGGCATTGATGAGGCAGCCGTGACAGCGGAGGTCATGCCCGCAGACAAGGTAGAGACTATCGCTCGGCTGCAGGAACAGGGGCGGACCGTGGCCATGGTGGGCGATGGCGTCAACGACGCCGCGGCGCTCGCGCAGGCGGACCTCGGAATTGCGATGGGCGCGGGAGCCGACGTTGCCATCGAAGCTTCCGATATCACGGTGATGAACAACGACCTGCGCTCCGTCGCCGATGCCGTACGCCTGGCGCGCGCTACCCTGCGCATCATCATGGGCAACCTATTTTGGGCCTTCGCCTATAATATTATTCTTCTTCCTGTGGCAGCGTTCGGGCTGCTCAACCCCCTGTTAGCGGGGTTGGCAATGGCCCTGAGCTCAGTATTTGTGGTGACCAATTCTTTGCGGCTGAAAAGCTTTACCCCCGGGGAGTAAGCTTAGCCTGCATGAATCGTCTTGATCATCGCTCTATCTCACGCACGGAGAGGCTCGACCGCCTTCCCGTCACTGGAAAACACAAACGTCTCCTCTTCGGCTCCGGCATCGGCTGGGCGCTCGATGCCATGGACGTGGGCCTCATCTCCTTCATCATGGCTGCTCTAGCCGTGCACTGGGGCATCACACCGACCCAATCCTCCTGGCTGGCGTCCGTGGGCTTCATCGGCATGGCCTTGGGTGCCACCTTCGGCGGCCTCTTGGCCGATAAGTTCGGCCGCCGCCACATCTTTGCGCTAACCCTACTGGTCTATGGCCTCGCAACGGGCGCCTCCGCACTGGCAACCGGCTTGGTTGTGCTCATCATCCTGCGCTTCTTCATCGGACTTGGCCTCGGCGCCGAGCTGCCGGTGGCCTCCACGCTGATCTCCGAGTTCGCTCCGCTCAAGGTCCGTGGGCGCATGGTGGTCTTGCTGGAGGCCTTCTGGGCAGTGGGGTGGATCCTCGCTGCGGTAATTGGAACGTTCATCGTGGGGGCGTCGGAAAGCGGCTGGCGCTGGGCCCTGGCACTTGGCATGGTACCCGCGCTCTACGCCCTCTATGTACGCCTCCACCTGCCCGAATCAGTACGCTTCCTGGAATCGAAGGGCCGCCACGAGGAAGCAGAAGAAATCGTTGCTTCGTTTGAGGCAGAGGTGGATGAGGCGGACATCGACCGCACGACCCCGGCACCGACCTACTCCGAGGAAGATGTCACCGCCACCAGCATCTGGTCGAAATCCCTGCGCGGGCGCACGCTGGCGCTGTGGACCATCTGGTTCTGCGTCAACCTGTCTTATTACGGCGCCTTCATTTGGATTCCGTCGCTGCTTGTCGCAGACGGTTTCTCCCTGGTGAAGTCCTTCAGCTTCACACTGATTATCACCCTGGCCCAACTGCCCGGCTACGCCGCAGCGGCCTGGCTCATCGAGATCTGGGGACGCCGCTCTACCCTGGCGACCTTCCTCGTGGGCTCCGCCCTGTCCGCCGGATTCTTCGGCTTCGCCAGCTCTGAGGCAACGATCATTCTGGCCGGTTGCCTGCTCTCCTTCTTCAACCTGGGCGCGTGGGGTGCGCTGTACGCCATCGGCCCGGAGCTCTACCCCACCGCACTGCGCGGGCGCGGTACCGGCGCTGCCGCGGGCTTCGGCCGACTCGCCTCCATCCTGGCACCGCTTATCGTTCCGCCGCTCATCGCGGTGGCGGGTGCGGGCTGGCTCTTCGTCCTCTTCGCCGCCGCCTTCGGCCTCGCAGCGCTGGCGGCACTGACCCTGCCAGAATTCAAGGGGCGGACCCTTGCTCAATAAGGCCGCCCTCGGCGCGTGGGTCGCGGTCATGGTCGCGCTCACCACGCTCAAGCCCTTCTACCAAATCGGCTACCTCTGGAAGCCGGAGAACCAGCGGGTTCGCGACCTGCGCTTGGTGCCACTTGATGAGTTCTCCGGCGGCACCTGGTTTGGCCCGCTTTTTGAGTATGCGGGCAATACCGCCTTCTTCATTCCTTTTGGCATGCTCGTATTCAGCATGTGCCGGTCAGTCAAGGCAACGGCGGCCTGGGGCTTCGCGCTGAGCCTGGCACTGGAAACGGCCCAGTATGCCTTCGCGCTCGGGCGCACTGATATTGATGACCTCATCTTCAATACCCTGGGTGCGCTCATCGGCGCGGGGTTTGCCCGTCTCTGTGGCGAGCGCTTCTTCCCAATGTGGCGGTGGCTGGCGCTCGCCGCGGCTGCGGTCTTCCTGATCTTGGTCATCCTCGGACCACGGTTGGGCGACCCCAACGCCGTCGTGGACCTTTAATTTAACCGTGCGCCATGTTGACGAACTTCGAGTAGTGCAGCTGGTGCGCCACCTTCACCGTGTCAATCGGGCCGCCACGGTGCTTAGCCAAAATGATGTCTGCTTCACCAGCACGGGGATCATCGCGGTCTTGTGAGTCCGGGCGGTAGAGCAGCATAACCATATCGGCGTCCTGCTCAAGCGAGCCGGACTCACGCAGATCCGCCAGCTGCGGCTTCTTATCGGTACGGGATTCTGGGCCACGGTTCAGCTGCGAAATCGCAATGAGGGGAACCTCTAGCTCCTTGGCCAGCAACTTGAGCTGGCGCGAGAATTCTGAGACCTCTTGCTGGCGGGACTCCACCTTCTTGCCCGAAGACATCAGCTGCATATAGTCCAGCACGATGAGGTCGAGCCCGTGCTGCTGCTTCAGACGGCGGGCCTTCGAACGGATTTCCATCATGGTGAGGTTCGGGGAATCATCGATGAACAGGGGCGCATCCTGGATGCGGTTGAGGGTGTCATCGATCTTGGCCCAATCCTCCGTGGACACGCGGCCACCGCGCATATCCGACAGCTTCACTTCCGCCTCCGCCGACAACAGGCGCATGACGATCTCTGAGGCAGACATCTCCAAGGAGAAAACCACGGAGGTCTTGTTGTGCTGCAGGGAGGCCGAGCGCATGAAGTCCATGGCCAGCGTGGACTTACCCACGCCGGGGCGGGCGGCGACGATAATCATCTGGCCGGCGCGCAGGCCATTGGTCAGGTTATCGAGGTCGATGAACCCTGTGGGCACGCCGGACTCCACACCGTTTTGTTGCAGTGCAGCGAGCTCATCAATGGTGGGATCAATGAGGTCACTTAAGGCCCGGTAGTCCTCGGTGGTCTTCTTCTGCGCCACTGCGAAAACTTCCTGCTGGGCGCGATCCAGCACGGACTCGATCTCCATGTCTTCGGAGCCTTGGAAGCCGAGCTGGACGACTCTTGTTCCGGCGTCCACCAGCTTGCGCAGAACCGCCTTTTCCGCGACGATCTCCGCGTAATAGCGAGCGTTGGCGGCAGTCGGCACCGTGGCCAGCAGGGTGTGCAGGTAGGGCGCACCACCGACGCGCTCGAGATTGTTATAGCGATCGAGACGGGCCGCCACGATCACCGCATCAATATCGGTGCCCGCTGCATAAAGGTCGATCATGGCCTGGTAGATGAGCGTGTGCGCAGGGTAGTAGAAATCCTCCGGCTCTAGTTCCTCAATGACCTCCATGACCGTGTTCGGGCTCAGGAGCATGGCGCCGAGAACGCCTTGCTCTGCCTCACGGTCCGCGGGCGGCTGGCGGAATTCGCCGTAGCGCTTGGGCTCCTCCTGCCGGTAAGAGCGGCGAGGCTCCTCCTCTACCGGCTCCGGTGGTGGTGGAACCTGGTCATCATCAAAACTGGCATTAGTCATTGCTCATTAATCCCACCGTTCATTAATCCCACCCTGGCCGTGTGCCTGAAGTTCTCACTTTTCTCCGCACCGGACGGCCAGGCTTCGATGCAGTGCCAAGCGGCAACCGCGCGTAGTACACAACAGTCTAGCCGAGGGTCAAGACACTACCCCTTGGGCATAACTTTCACAGTTATCCACAGAGACCTGTGGAATTACCAGGTCAGCACGAACACGTTATACAAAGCCAGTGGTCAGGACTGTGGATAACTCCCCAAGCCTGTGACCTGCACATATTGTTTTCCCAGCTCAAAACAGGTTTTTCGTGGTGTGAAAATCCGCACAAAACCGGTGGAAAAGTAGGCCCCTCAACTGGAAATCGCCCCTACCAGCGGGTTAACACCATACGCCGTGAGTAAATTCACCGTTAACTCGCCACCGAGTTATCCACAGATAGTGTGAGTTATCCACAGTATGGCTCTGATCCCAAAGCTCCATCCCCCATTGGCCCACAAAACGGCCTGAGGCCGTGCTTCCTCTCACCACCTCACATAGTGGGAGGAGCACGGCCTCAAGCCTTGCTGTTGTCTTAAGGTCACGTCCTGCGTACCGGCGCCGCGCCTCACACGCGGGCGGACGGAGGGTGACCGTCGTGCGCCTTAATTCTTAGGCAGCGACGACCGAGAAGTTCACCTTGCCGATAACGTCAGCGTGCAGCTTCAGCTCGACTTGGTAGTTGCCGGTCTTCTTGACCAGGCCCTTGGGAAGCACAACAATGCGCTTGTCCAGCTTCGGGCCGCCAGCGGCGGCAACGGCGTTCACGATGTCCTCTGCGGACACGGAGCCGAAGAGCTTACCGGACTCGGAGGTCTTCACCGGGACGTTAACGTCCTTGAGCTCCTCCAGCTGGGTACGGATCTCGCGTGCATGGTCCAGGTCGCGGATTGCGCGAGCTTCCTGGGCGCGCTTGATGCCCTCGATCTGCTTCTCAGCACCGCGGGTGGCAACGATAGCCAGGCCGCGCGGAAGCAGGTAGTTACGTCCGTAGCCGTCCTTAACCTCTACAATTTCGCCGGGGGCGCCGAGGTTCTCAACGGCAGCGGTGAGGATCAGCTTCATGATCCCTGCCTTTCAATTGAGTTAAATGAATACTTGCGTGACAGTCTTAGAACGGGGGTTCTGCATCCGCACCACCAAAGCTTCCTGCTTGGGGTGCCGAATTCCACGGATCGTTGCTCGGAGCCGACTGCTGGGACTGCTGCGGGGCAGAGGACTGGGACTGGTTTCCGGAGAAACCACCCTGGTTTCCGGAGAAACCGCCTTGGTTGCCACCGCCGTAGTTAGCACCACCCTGCTGCTGGCCGCCGCCATAGTTGCCGCCGCCGTTGCCGGACTTGCGGTTAACCTGTGCGGATGCATAACGCAGGGACGGGCCGACCTCATCGACCTCAATCTCAAAAACAGTGCGGTTCTCGCCCTCACGAGTCTGGTAAGAGCGCTGGCGCAAACGGCCAGTAACGATAACGCGCATGCCCTTGGTCAGGGTCTCCGCAACGTTTTCTGCGGCTTGGCGCCACACGTTGCAGGTGAGGAACATGGCCTCGCCATCCTCCCACTGGGAAGTCTGCTGATTATAGCGACGCGGGGTGGAGGCAACACGGAAATTCGCCACTGCGGCACCCGCCGGGGTGAAGCGCAGTTCCGGGTCAGCAACGATGTTGCCGACAACCGTGATGTTGGTATCTCCCTGAGCCATGTCTTTACTCCTTAATATCGGTTACGTGGATTGCTCGAAACCCAGTATCCGCTATTTGCTGTCGGTGCGCAGAACCTTGGTACGCAGAATGGAGTCGTTCAGGTTCAGACGGCGATCGAGCTCGAGAACGGAGTGGGATTCACACTCCAGCTCCACGACTGCATAGATGCCCTCTTCCTTCTTGTTGATCGGGTATGCAAGACGGCGCTTGCCCCACACGTCAACCTTTTCGACTTTGCCGCCATCCTTGCGGATTGCCTCGAGGAACTTGTCTAGGGACGGGGTTACGGTGCGCTCATCCTGATTAGGATCCAGAATGATCATGACTTCGTAGTGACGCACGGACCTCATCACCTCCTATGGTCTAGTAATTGGTATCGGCCATATCACCTTTGCGGATATGGCAGGAGGGTCTGTTGCGTCAAGCAACCCTCACACAGTACCGCACTGACCGGCGGAAAAGGAAATCCCCTATCTCCTCGGCCGCATCTAGTGGGTCGCCGCGACAAAGATCGCCGAACCAGCAGGAATCACGGTGAGAAACAGGAGGGCCAGCAGCCCCAGCACAATGGGCCAGGTGCGGTCTTGAGAGCGTTGAAACAGGTAATAGGCGCTCAACACGCAGATAAAACCCAGCGTGATGGAGATGATGCCCAGGATCGTCATAGTCATCGCGCAAAATCACCGCCCAACGGGTCTCTACCGCCGTGCGCAGCACGGACCTTATCTTCCGACTTACCCCACATCTGACGGATAATCAACACGCCGATGGCGATGATGAAGCCATCACGGGTAATCACCGCGATATCCAGCATCTCGTGCGGCAGGCCCTTGTTCTCAGCCCCGAGCATGTGCCAGGTAAGGATGGGCCAGAGGAGGGCGTCGGCAAGCGCCCAGCTAAAGATGAGGCGCCAACGTGGCAGGGCCAAGAGCGCCGGTACGACGAGCCACAGTGAGTACTGCGGTGACCACACCTTGTTGAAGATCAGGAAGGCCATGATGATGAGATAGATCATCTCAGCCACCCGCGGCGCACGCGGCGTCTTGAGTCCCATAATGGCGATGGCAGCGCAGCACGCCAGGAAAGCCACGAAGGAGAAGGTGTTGAGGAATTCCGCCTCAAAGCCCACGCCCGTCACGCGGCTCAACAGCGCATAGATCGTGGTCCACTCCGCACCACGTTCCTGATTGAGCCTGAAGAACTCGCCCCACGCTTCGGGGTAGGCCAGCGCCACGGGAAGGTTCACCACGAGCCACGTCACAGCGGTTGCCACGACCATCTTGAAGAAAGGCGCCCAGCGCTTGTGACGGATGGCCAGCACCAGAAACGCGCCCAGGATAAACAGGGGCCACAGCTTAAACGCCGTGCCGAGGCCAATGAGGATGCCGGCGAGCCAGTTCTTACGCTTTGTCACTGCAAGAAGCGCGCCGACCATGAAAGCCACCGACGGGATGTCCCAGTTCGTAAAAGCGTGAATAACCACGAGCGGGCTGGCCGCCATGAGGATGGTGTCCCATGCCCGGTTGCCCGTGAGCTGGAAGACCATCACCACGGTGCCGACCCACACGAGGGACATGATGAACGCGGTCAATCCGAAGTACCAGCTGACATCTGCCATCCCAAGCCACTCGACGGCCGGATAGGTGGTGCGCGCCAGCCATCCGACGGCGCCCTGAAAGAGGCCAGCCAGTACCGGGTACTCCATGTAGCGGGTGAGATCGCCCTCAACCCAGGAATAGGCATAGGGGAAGCCCGGCTGATCGAGTCCGCGCCCACCATAGAGCGGGACGATGTCGTTGTAGCAAAAAGCCGTATATTGGCGGTTGCCATCCCAGTTCAGGCTGATGAGGCCATCCTCGCCTCGGCGACTACCTGCACAGGTTGCCTTACTTAAAAACCCAAACGCCAAAAACGTCCACGCCAGCGTGATAACCACGCGCAAGGGCGTCCACCACCCGGAATAAGCCGAACGAGCAAAGCGTCCCGTCGGCCCACCCAGGGCGTCGACCGCGTTGTGGGTCATAGACTCGGATGAGAGAGACACGATCTGCGAAGTAGTGTGATGGCTCACCGGGCGATCAAACTCCTATTGACCAAGTAATTGGTCGAGTCTATCTCCATTGAGAATGTCATCGAGCGAAGGGACCTCGGGCTCTGCGGGTTGGGCCGGTTGCTCAGGCTGTGCTGGCTGGTCTGGGGTCTCCCGCTGTCCCTCATCGTGGTGCTCGCCGTCTTCGGCTGGGGCTTCCTCGTCGCCCTCGTTCTCCGGGCTTGCCGGCGCCTGGTTCCACGTGGTGCTCTGGCTCGGGTCATAGACATACCCGGAGCCCCAGCTGCCGACGCCATAGTGAATCGGATAAGCCTGCGGGAAGGACTGCTGCTCGACGTTAGCCAGAGAGGTGTCCAAAATGGACTTCCAAATCTTCGTCGGTGCGTCCGAGCCGTACATGATTCCGCCCCACTGATTAAAGATTGCGGAGGTGTTATCAGCCGTGCCTACCCACACTGCTGTAGCCAGCTGCGGCGTGGAACCAACCATCCAGGCATCCTTGTTGGTTCCCGTATCACCCAGCTGGGTGGTACCAGTCTTGGAGGCCGACGGGCGTCCACCAGCCAGTGCGCCATTCGACCATGCGGCAATCGGCTGCATCGCAGAAATGACATTATTAGCCACGTTGGCGGAGACACGGCGCTCACCGCCATCGGTCGGATTCTCGTAAAGGACCTCGCCGGCGGCGTTTTCTACCTTTTGCACGAAGTGCGGCTGGTGCCACACGCCTTGGTTGGTCAAGGTAGCCATGGCGGTTGCCATATCGAGCGGGCGGGACTGGTACTGGCCCAACACCACGCCTTCGTACGGCGTGCCACCGTTCTCCGTTAGGGTCTTCTCAATCCCCGGCAGGCTGCGGGCGACGCCCAACGCGTGCGCCATGTCCGCGGTGTCCTGCATCTTGTTTTCCAGGTCATCCTGGAGGCGCAGGAAGGAGGTGTTATAAGAATTCTTCAGCGCCTCAGCGATGGAACAGCTTCCGCAGCCGCCACCAACGTTGGTCACGGTCTGGGAACCAGGCAGTTGGTAGGGAGCGGAGGAGTAATAGGTATTGAGATCAATGCCCTGCTGGAGGGCCGCAGCCAGCGCCATAATCTTAAAGACCGAGCCGGTCTGCAGCGGAGAGTTGGCGTAGTCCCAACCATTCGAGTCATCGCCGCCAAAGTAACCGCGCACAGCACCCGTAGCTGGGTCGATGGTCACGGCTGCAGCACGGGCGTCCTCCTGCAGCACCGCAAGCTGCTCGTGGGCGGCGTCGGTTGACGCGTTTTGCACGGTCATATCAATGGTGGTGGTCACCTTGAGGCCACCGGTGGCCAGCTGATCTTCGGTGATTCCCACGCGTGCCAGCTCGCCGGCGACTTGGTTCTTGATGTGCCCGTAGGCACCGGGCGCCTCGGTGTAGGCAGAGTACTCGCTTGGGTCGCGCGTCTCTGGGAAGGTCATCTGGGAACGCTCAGTCGCATCCAGATCGCCCATCTCAACGAGTCCATCCATGACGTAGTTCCAACGGGCCTGCGAGCGTTCCTCATCCACCCACGGATCCAACACGGATGGGGACTGGATGAGGCCGGCGAGCATAGCGCCTTCCTCCACGGTGAGGTCCTTAGCGTCCTTGTTGAAGTAGGCGTTAGATGCAGCCTCGATGCCATAAGCATTACGGCCGAAGTAGACCGTATTGAGGTAGGCATTGAGGATTTCTTCCTTGGACCACTCGTTGGTCATCTTCACCGAGTAGATGAGCTCACGAATCTTGCGGACGTAGGAGTATTCGTCACCCACCAGCGTGTTCTTTACGTACTGCTGGGTGATCGTGGAACCACCGCCGGCGGTGCTATCGCCCGTGAGCTTGCCCAAGACAGCACGGCCCAATCCAGTGAAGGAAAAGCCGGAGTTGGTCCAGAACTCGCGGTCCTCGGCAGCCAGCACGGAGCCCTCTACATAATCCGGGATCTCGTCTAGGGTCACCTGCCGCCGGTTGCCCTCGGGCGGCACCAGTTTGGCCAACTGCGTTTCCCCATCGCCGGCGACGATGGGGGAAATCTGACTCGGCTGCAGCTCCTCGGGCTCGGGGACGTCGTACTGCGTATACGCGAAGCCGAAGAGAAGGGCGGGGATGCCCACCAAAACAAATAAGACAGTGAGCACGATCCACGGCCAGCGGCGTTTAGAGCTCGACGAATGCCGTGCGCTGCGCGAGGGGCTCTTCCTACTTTTACCGGACTTTCGCCCAGAGGTTTCCTTCTCGGTCACTGATCCGTGTCCTCATCAATCCTGTACAGAAACTGTAAATATATGCAGCTTACCGGCGCGAACTGGGAAGCCAAAACTACCCTAAAGCATAGACCGTGGCGGCTCGAAGCAGATGGTTCCAGCGGCACGCCGGACACACTTCCACGAAATGCACGGTGAATTCGATGCCCTCAGCGGCTATCTCTGCGATTTCTGCTTCGCTGCGCGCGCTGCCTGCTCGGCGTTTCAAGGCATCTCCGTACACCCACCGAGTCAGCCGCATGTCCTCACCGCAGACCGGGCACGGCTTGTGCATGTCGACGCCGTGATGCTTCGCCGCAGCACGAAGGAGAAAATCGGCATCACAGACCTCTTCGCGCCCGAGCTTCCCCGCACGAAGTTCACGCAGATGTTGCGCGCGCTCCCATTCATAGGAGACCTCATTACGGTAGGCCACGGTTGGCTTTGCTTTTGCCGACTCTGCCTTAGACGGAGAATTCACGCCGGACAGTGTAGTGCCGGCGACTCCAACAATCTAGAGCGCTCCTAAGCACTTCGTGATAGAAAACCTAATTTTTCAAATAACTAACTACCGAAGCGCACGATCTCTAGCTACACTTATTTTCCATGAGTGAAGAAACTATCGAATCCCCGGTCCCCTACGAGGATGCCCTGGAAGTCGCCCGCCAGATCCAGCCGGCGCTCAACAAGCTCATGCTCATCTTCCAGCGCACCACGGAGGGCACGTCCCTGACAACGTCGCAGGTCTCCATCATGAACCAGCTGCGCATGCGTGGTCCCTCCCGTGTGAGCACCATCGCGCAAGCAGAACTCATCCGCATGCCTACCGCCTCCAATGCGCTATACCAATTGGAGCGCCAGGGATTCGTGGAACGGCACCGCGATGAAAAAGACCGCCGCGGCGTACTTGTCGCCCTTACCCAGCTTGGGGAATCGGAGCTGACCATTGTCTCCCGCCAACGCGCGGCGGCTTTGGCTGAGATCCTGCGCTGGCTCGACCCAGAGGACATCAAGGACGCAGACACTTTGGTCAATCTCATTTCCAAGCTTGCTGATGTCTACCGTCCAATCATGGAAGGGAAATAGACCAAAAAGTGCCGGTAGAGCGGATTTTATTTTCCGGCATGAAGGGTCGATAATGAAGAAAACGACCCCGAACTTTTTATTGAATGGCTAAGAATTCTTCACACCCTGCGGAAGGGCCATGCTCCCCGGACGACCAGCTCCCTCCGCTCCGCGTCCTCGTGTCGTGGAGCCCTAGCTCCACCGGCACGGAGGCCATCGAGTTTGCAGCGTGGCTCGCGCGTTCCACCTCCGTTCGGATTCGCGTGGTTTCAACGATTTCGCAGCCCCTCACCGTGACGTCGCTCAGCAAGCTCAGCGGTTCCTACAAGAAGTGGTTCAAGAAGGAGCACGCCACCTGCGAACGCGCCGTCAAGCAGGCCTTGCACGCAGCCGGGGTGGATAAGGACCAGCTCGATAAAAACGTCTCCGTTCTCTTGGCAGGGCCTTCTCGCCCACAGCTCTTGGAGCAGGCGGCTGAGGATTTCAAAGCGAGCGTCATCCTCCTTGGGGCCAATCAATCCGCGCCGAAGGGCCGTTTCTTCTCTGGTTCTACTGCTGACGCGCTTCTGCACTATTCGCCCCTCCCTGTCGGTCTCATCCCGCGTGGCATCAAGCTGTCCAAGCACGGCGTCACCCGCATCAATTTCGCCTTCACCGACTTGGGCAGTGCCGACGACCCCGCCCTCCTGCATGCCGCATGCATTGCACAGCGCGGCGGAATCCCCCTGCGTATCCTGGCGTTTTCCCCCAAGGGGCTTGTCGACGTCCCCCTCGAATACTCTCCGACCTTTCCCTCCGATGCCCCCAATTGGCGCGAGCACTCACTCTCACTGTTGGACCGGGCGCACGATTTCATCGCGGATGCCTACCCCGAGCTTTCGGTCACGACGGCCATCGGCAGCGGCCATGGTTGGTCCGGCGCGGTGGATTCACTGAAGTGGAAGAAGGGCGATCTGCTCTGCTTGGGTTCCTCTCCCATGGGGCCCATCGAACGCGTCTTCATCGGCAGCACCGCCACCGAGCTGCTTCCCCACCTGGGCGTTCCAGTACTGGTCTGCCCCAGCACCTACGATAAAGAAGCACGTTAGACTGACAAACCATGGCAGCAGAGCACCCCGAAAACGATCTCACGTCCGACGCGGACTATACCAACCTGCCTCGCCCTGAGCCTCGCAGCTTTGACGAGCTTGCCGACGAACCCGATCCCCTCACCGTCGCCGAGGCTAATCGCCGTTCCTCGCGCCAAGCGCTGTGGTTTATGATTTTCATCCTCGTCGGTTCGGCGCTCTATGCGCTTCTCCTCGCGGGCATCTTCAAGGTCGCTGGAACCACAACCAACTGCCTGCAAGCCGAATACGCCGCTTGGCTCTGCACGAGGACCCAGCGCGCCGTGTTCGCCACGACGACGCTGATCATCCCCTTCATTGGCATGATCGGCTGCGCAGTCATTATGGTGCGCAAACTCAAGGCTTACGTGCGCTGGCGCGGCTGGATGGCCATCTTCTGGGTCATGGCCGGCAACTTCATGATCTGGTGCATCAACGATATCCAGATCCTGCTGGCCCCGGTTCTCGAAAACTAGGCCTGTGCCTGGGACGCAGCCACCTCGGCGCAATCTGGGCGCCCACAGTGCTGTGTCTCTACGTGCTGGATGCAATCATCACAGATGAGCACCTGCTTGCGGCACGTGTCCTCATTGAGGCAGTTGTGGAAGGTATTCGTCCCTTTTCCACAATGCACGCAGTGGCCGAGCTGAATAAAGCCTGGATCCTCTAGGCCCTGGCCAAACTCGTGATGCATGCGCTTGTCAAAGACATACATCGAGCCTTCCCACAGGCCATCGTTGCCGTACTTTTCGCCGTAGCGGACAATGCCGCCGTCAATCTGATAGACCTCGTTAAAGCCCCGGTTCTTCATCAGCGCGGAGAGGATTTCACAGCGGATGCCGCCCGTGCAATAGGAGACCACGGGCTTATCCTTCATCCAGTCATACTTGCCGGACTCGAGTTCGGCGATGAAATCGTGAGTCGTGCGCACGTCCGGCACCACGGCATTCTTGAACTTGCCGATTTCCGCCTCCATGGCATTGCGTCCGTCGAAGAAGACGACCTCCTCGCCGCGCTCTTCTACTAGCTTGTTGACCTCTTCGGGTTTGAGGTGAACGCCGCCGCCGATGACGCCATTCTCATCCACCTTGAGCTCACCCGGCGCGCCGAAGGCCACGATCTCATCGCGCACCTTAACCGAGAGGCGCGGGAAATCCTCCGCACCGCCTTCGGACCACTTGAACTCCATCTTCTTGAAGCCCGGGTACTCGCGGGTTTCGCGCACGTAGCGCTTGCAGGCCTCCATGTCCCCGCCCACGGTGCCGTTGATGCCGTGCTCCGAGATGAGGATGCGGCCCTTCAGCCCGAGCTTCTCGCAGAGGTTACGCTGCCACAGCATGATCGCGGTGGGGTCCTCAATGGGAGTAAAGCAGTAGTAGAGGAGAATCTTGCCAATAGTCACGCCCGCAAGTCTAGGCCTGCTAATGGCAAGATCCCCAATTTTTCGGTGGAGTCTCAGCGCTTCTGGTACAGCGCGCTCTTGCGGGCAAAGACCGGATCGGAGGTCACCAGGACACCTAGGTTGCGGAAGATGCCCTCATCCACGGAACCCAAGATGGTGGTGGTGTGGACATCGCAGCCCTCGAGTTCCTTCAGTGCGTCGAGCGCGCGGCGGGCGTTCTCGTCCTTGGCCGCGGAGACAGAGAGTGCGATGAGCACCTCGTCGGTGTGCAGGCGCGGGTTCTGCGAACCCAGATGCTTGGTCTTCAGCGTCTGGATCGGCTCGATGGATTCCGGCGAGAGCAGGTGCAGGTCATCGTCGATGCCCGCCAGGTGCTTGAGCGCATTGAGCAAGGTGGCCGCCGAGCAGCCCAGAAGTGGGGAGGTGCGGCCGGTGATGATGGTGCCGTCGTGAAGCTGCAGCGCGGACGCCGGGCCGTCGGTCTCCTCCGCCTTCTGACGCGCCGGGAGCACCACCGGGCGGTCGGTGGACTTGATGCCGGCCTTCGCCATGACCACGGCGGCACGCTCGGACTGCGTGGAGTCGAGGCCGTTGCGGGCCTCCTCCACCAAAGTCTTGAAATAGCGGCGGATGATTTCCTGCCGGGAGGCCTCGCGGCAGACCTCGTCGTCGGTGATGCAGAAGCCCACCATGTTCACGCCCATGTCCGTCGGGGACTGGTAGGGAACGGTGCCGGTCAGGCGCTCAAGCAGGGACTTCAGCAGCGGGAAGGCCTCGACGTCGCGGTTGTAGTTCACCGTGGACTCGCCGTGCGCGGAGAGGTGGAAGTGGTCGATGACGTTGGCGTCGTTAAGGTCCACCGTGGCTGCCTCGTATGCCAGGTTCACCGGGTGGTCGAGCGGCAGGTTCCAGATGGGGAAGGTCTCAAACTTGGCGTAGCCCGCCTGCACGCCGCGCACGTTCTCGTGATAGACCTGCGATAGTGCGGTAGCCAACTTACCGGAGCCCGGCCCCGGCGCGGTGACCACCACGAGGTCACGGGTGGTCTCCACGTAGTCGTTCTTGCCCAACCCCTCCTCGGAGACGATGAGGTCGATGTTGGCGGGGTAGCCCGGGATGACGCGGTGGCGCGCCACCGTCAGCCCCAGGCGCTCGAGGCGCTCGATGAAGGCCTCCGCCTGGCTGTTGCCGTCCTCGAGCTGCGTCATGACGATGTTATTGACAAGGAAGCCGCGGCCCCGGAAGACGTCGACAAGCCGCAGCACATCGTCTTCGTAGAGGATCCCCAGGTCACCACGCATCTTCTGGCGCTCGATGTCCTTTGCGTTGATGCAGACGAGGATTTCTACGTCATCTTTGATGCGCTCAAGCATCGCAATCTTGTTATCCGGGGTGAAACCGGGCAGCACGCGGGAGGCATGCATGTCATCGAAAAGCTTGCCACCCATTTCCAGGTAAAGCTTCCCGCCGATTTCTTTGCGTCGAGCGTTGATGTGCTCCGACTGCAGCTCAATGTATTTTTCACGGTCAAAACCGATTGCGCGCCCCATAGTATTTATGGCCCTTCCGTTCAACGGGTAGTACCCGGAAAGTCTACAGCAGCACTGCCCCCGCGTAGACTTCCTGACATGCCTGAGGGACACGTTATTCACCGCCTTGCTCGGACACTCAATGCGGACTTTCGCGGCGCGCCGCTGGCTGTGAGCAGCCCCCAGGGCAGGTTTGCTGCGGAGGCCGCGCTTGTCGACGCCTCACCCCTCTCCCTCGCCGAAGCCTTTGGCAAGCACCTCTTCCTCCACTTCGATGCGGACAGCCCGCGCCACGTGATTTACATCCATTTGGGGCTCATTGGGTCCCTGCGCTTTGAGCCTTCCGCTGATGTGTGGGGGCAAATCCGGCTGCGCATCGATAACGGAACGATGGCCGCGAACCTGCGCGGCCCGCAGTTCTGCACGCTCATTACGGAGGAGGAGTACAAGGCCAAGGTGGCGAAGGTGGGTCAGGATCCTCTCCGGGAGGATGCCGACCCGGATGCCCTATGGGCCCGCGTGCATGCCTCGCGGCGCAGCATCGGCGCGATGCTCATGGACCAAGGCCTCTTTGCTGGTGTGGGCAATATCTACCGCGCAGAAGCCCTATTCCGGCAAGAACTCTCCCCCTTCATTCCGGGCACGCAGCTCGACCGCGCGGAGTTCGATGCCATCTGGTCGGACCTGGTGGAGCTCATGGACTATGGCGTCGAGCACGGCCGCATCGACACGGTCCGTCCCGCGCACACACCGGAGGCCATGGGCCGCGAGCCGCGCAAAGATGACCACGGCGGCGAGGTCTATGTCTACCGCCGCGCCGGGCTGCCGTGCCATGTGTGCGGCACCGAAATCCGGGAGCAGGTCATGCAGGGCCGCAACCTCTTCTGGTGCCCTACCTGCCAACCCGCGCGCTAGGGTGTGGGTTATGCGCCCCGCTTATACCGTTGCCACTGTCCGTGCCGCTGAAAAGCACCTGCTGGAACAGCAGTCTCATGAGGATCAGCTCATGAAGCTGGCCGCCGCGGCGGTGGCAGACGCTGCTTCAGTGATGCTGGAGGCTCGCCCCGGCGCGGTGCTCATACTCGCTGGTTCCGGCGGCAACGGCGGGGACGGACTCTTTGCCGGGGCGGAGCTGGCTTCGCGCGGTGTCACGGTCCATGCTCTGGTTCCGGAACGCTGCCACGAGGAGGCCCTCGCCGCGTTCCGTGCCGCCGGTGGCACGGTCCTTCCTTCCGACGCGCTGCCTAACGGCAGCGCGCCCTTAGGAAGCGCGCTGCTTATCGACGCAATCGCCGGCCTCGGATCCGCCCGGGGCTTGAGCGGCGCTGCGCTCTCGCTCCACCGCGAAGCCACTTCTGCCGGGGCGGCAGTTTTGTCCGTCGACATGCCTACCGGCGTCGATGCCGACACGGGAGTGTGCGCCGCGGATGCCGTCCACGCCGATGTCACCGTCACCTTTGGCTCGCCACGGCTCGGTCACGCGCTGGCCGCCGAATGCGGGCAGGTTGTGGTCTCCGATCTCTTCTTGCCCGGCGCACCTTCTTTCGCTGCGACCCTCGCCGAACTCGATGAACCAGCGGCATTCATCGCCCACGAGCCCTCCGTGCCGACGCCCTTTGCGTGGCAATCGGGCGAACTCGATCTGCCGGGCGGGCGCGCTTCCCGCCCCCGGCCAGTTGGCTGCACTGGCCCCATCGTTGATCCCACACCGAGCGCGCGCTCCGATAAGTACTCCGGCGGCGTCGTTGCCCTGGCCGCCGGAAGCGGCACCTACCCGGGTGCGGGAATCCTCTGCGCTACCGCGGCGGTGCGCGCCACGCCCTCGATGGTGCGGTTCATCGGCGATAACTCGATCACTTCTCTTCTGCCCGAGCTGGTCTGCCATCCCGATGTGTCCTCCGCCGGTCAGGCCCAGGCCTGGGTCGTGGGTCCCGGCCGCGGTACCGATGCAGCGGCGGCCACCGAACTGCGCAAGGTGCTAGCGCAGGACCTGCCCACCGTTCTCGATGCCGACGCCCTGACACTTTTGGCGCGCAACACCTCCCTGCGCCAGAAAGCTACCGAGCACCCGATGACCATCCTCACCCCGCATGAAGGCGAGTTCAGCCGCCTCTACGAGGCCGCCTTCAGCTCTACGCCCGATGCGTCTGCTGGGTGGGGCGCTGCCCTCCACGAGCTAGCCGAAGAGTTGGACAGCATCATCCTGCTCAAAGGCCGTCTCACCCGAATTACCGCCCCGGGCCAGCCGCTCTATTCCTTCAATGCCGGTCACTCTTTTGCCGCGACCCCGGGCTCCGGGGACGTGCTCTCCGGCATCCTCGGCGCGGTCATGGCCCAGCTCTTCGCCGAAACCTCCACCGAAACCGCCGCCGCGACCACCGCCCGAACCATCACCGAGGTCCTCCACGCCGGCGCTATCCACGCACACGCGGCGGCCATCGCGGCCGAGACCCCCGAGGGCTTCGCACCCTGTTCTGCGTCCCAGATCGCGGCAGCCATCCCGCAAGCCATTGCGCGGCTCCTCAACGCGCAACGCTAGCTCCGTGGCCCGGCGCTAGCTCCGCAGCAAGGTACGTTTCGATCAAATAGCACCCCAGAAATTCGAAGATCTGGGACCTTATTTGATCGATCCGTACCTAGCCACCACCGTGTGGGTACGTTTTCGCAACGAAGCCCTCGAATTTCGCGGTTCGCGGGCCACTATTTACGAAAACGTACCGTGGCCCGGCGCAGGATCCCGGACGCGGTACCGACGGACTTGCGCATGAGCCCGCGTGGCCCCACCGCCACCGTGCCGCGGCGCAGCGAAGTGTTCTCCCAGGGCCACGTCATCCCCGCCCATGCTGCTGCGACGGCGAGAGTCTCTGCCGCGATGTAGCCGGGCCAGGGTCCCAGCAGGTTGATGATAGAGGGGCTTCCCGGCGCGTGGTTAAGGAAGCCATAATTGCCGTCGGTCTTCGCATTGACCGCCATGGCGGTGGCCATCCATACAGGGGTGACCTTCACGGCGAAGCGATAGCCCTTCCACGTCGGCCGGTAGCCCAAACCAAAGGTCAGCGCTAGCGGAACAGCAAGGGCCACGATGTGGAAGAACCAATAGGTACCAAACCGCAGCCAGCGCGGGGAGAAGTAGTAGATGACATCCGGGGTAATGATGGCCTGCGGGTTGAGGATGATGCCCCAGAAGTAGGTCAAGGTCAGGGCATGTTCGTTGCCGGTAATGAGCCCCAGCGCCAGGATAGGGCGCAGCACATCGCACAGATGCAAAGGCAAAGACTCGCGGATATCGAATTGCTTCGGATCCAGGGAGATAACCGTCCACGCAGTACCCGCCACCAGCAAGGCCCAGCCCACCATCCGGCGGATGAAGGTCTCGCGGGAGGTTCCCTTGATTCTGCGGGCAGCGACGATAAAGACCCCGCAGGCCACCACGGTGATGCTCAACATAAGCGCATGCAATGCGGTCCACTGCTGCATGCGCGGGTAGTCAGTCGGGCTTACTCGGGGTTTGCGGGGTCGAATCATAACGGGGTATTAATTTACCCCTTTGTATGAACATGTGAGAGATGAGCGGGTTCTTACGCGGCTAGCTCGGAATATTCGGAGAGCTTTCCATCCTTGACCTCGACCACGTTGTCGGCATAGTCGAGCAGGCTGCGGTCGTGCGTGATGAACAGAGTTGCGGTATCGAAGTCATCGGTGACACCACGTAGCAACTTGGCAATCTCGCGGGAGAGCTTGGAGTCCAAGGCGGAGGTTGGCTCATCAGCAAGCAGCACGGAAGGCTGGCCCATGAGCGCACGCGCAATGTTGACGCGTTGGCGCTGCCCACCGGAGAGCTGGTTCATGCGGCGGTTGCCAAAGCCCTCCAAGCCCACGAAGCTGAGCAGCTCGTCAGCCCGGTCACCGCGGGGCTTGCGGCCCTCCATGTGGTCAATGATGAGCAGCTGCTCGCGCGCAGTCAGGGCTGCCAACAGGTTGGCTTGCTGGAAGATGAGCCCGCGGGTGCCGTGCATCTCAACGGATCCGGAGTCCGGCTCGATAAGTCCAGCGGCCACGGAGAGCAGGGTGGATTTACCGGAACCGGACTCACCAATCACGGCGGTGAGCCCGCCGGGCTTAACGTCTAGGCTCACGCCGTCGAGCGCAGTTGTGCGGGACTGGCCGTCGGGGTAGGTCACCACGATGTCGCGCAGTGACAGGGCGGGAGTAACGGTGGTAGTCATTAGGCGTTGCCTCCTAGGGCGTCGAGCGGGTTGATCTTGGAAACGCGGCGGGTGGCCAGGAAGGCACCGGCGATGCCGAGCAGCCAGATGCCGAGCGCGGGGACGATGACGGTCATGGCGGAGACCTCGAAGGGCACAGCACCTTGGGCGGCAAGGCCCAGCAGCCAGCCGACGAGCGCGCCCACCCCAACGCCAATCGCCAAGATGATGGCTGCCTGAGCGATAGCATCCTTGAGCAGGTACTTCACGCTGGCGCCAAGGGCACGCAGGATGGACAGGTCACGGGTGCGCTGAATGGTCCAGATGCTCAGGAAGGCGATGGTGACCAGCGCGGAGATACCGTAGAGGAAGGCTTGCATGGTCAGCAGGGAACCGCGCTCCGAGCTATAAGCCGGCAGGCCGGACAGGGCCTTGCCCATGGACACGGAGGTGTCGGTCGGCTCGTGGGAAAGCACGGCCACGCCCACCATGTCCTCGGGGGAATGGGAAACCTTCTGCCAGGTTTCGGTGGAGACCCACACCACCGGGGAGTGGGAGTAGTACTCATCCTCAACCACTGCATTCACGGCCAAGTCCACGCCGCCGAGGGTGCCCCGGGACGGCACGTTCAGGGCCTCGTCGATGGACTGGCTCAAGACCATGCCTTCCTCCGGAATCACGGTGCTGGAGCCGGGGATCTGGGTGCCGGCGGGCAGGCCGATAACCGCCACACCGCCGTGGCCCTCCAGCTTGGTTTGGGAGGTGCCCAGCGGAATACCAGAAGCGGGAACGTCCTCGGCGAAGATCTCCGATTCGGTGAAGGAGGGATCTTCCGTCGAGAAAGTCACATAAGGATTCTGCTCCCCGAGTGCCTCGAGGGCAGAAGTATTTTGCTTGGACAGGCCTTGGGTCAGGCCGGACAACATAACGAGCAACAACGTAATTAGAGCCACGACGCCGCCGATCAGGAAGAACCGACCGCGGGCGGTGACTATCTCTCTCAATGCCAGGAACATACTATTTATCCTGCGTGTGCGGGCACCGAAAGTAATCGGGTAGCCAGTTGAACCTCTACTCAACCAGTTGGTTGATTCGCACTCCCCCACCTAGGCGATAGGCTGGTGCCTCGTGATGATGAGCAACAAACTGTGGACCGTAGGCCTGCATGCCATGTTCGGCTTCCTCCTCGTGTTCGGTGTGCTCCGCGCCTGGGCCGATGAGCGCCTCGACGCCCGCGTCCTCGGCCTCTCCATTGCACTCGCAGTGGTCTACACGTGTTTCGTCATCTTCGGTTCCCGCACCATTACCCGCCCCGTCCCCACCACGCTGTGGCTCGCCGCTTTGTGCTTGTTGTGGATCGGCCTCATGGTGCACGCCCAAGACTTCATGTGGCTCGAGTTCCCGCTGGTCTTCGTCTTCATCCATGCACTGCCCTTCTGGCCGGGCATTCTCGCCAGCGTGGTCCTGTGGGCCGTGGCCGCCTTCGTCCCCGCATGGATCCACCCGCAATTCTGGACCGCCGCCGCGGCCATCGGCCCGTTCATCGGCACCTGCTTCGCCGTGGCCGTCTACCACGCCGCCCGCCGGGTTCAGGCGGAGGCGGCGCACCACGAGGCCGTCGCCAAGCAGCTGCGTGAGACCCAGGAAGAGCTCGCCGCCAGCGAGCATCAAGCCGGGCGCCTCGAGGAGCGGGAGCGGCTCTCCCGCGAGATCCACGACACCGTAGCGCAGGGGCTGTCCTCCATCGTCCTGCTCAGCCGCGCCGCCAAGAACACGTCCACGCAGCAGGACGTCACCGAACAGCTCGCACTCATTGAGAAGGTGGCCCAGGACAACCTGGCCGAGGCCCGGCGCTTCGTCAAGGAGCTCGCGGCGCCTGCCTCCTCCATCGATAAGGAACTGCGCGCACTCGTGGATGAGCTCCAAGCCCAGGCCAAAGGGCTCGGGCTGCGTACCTATTTTGGGCTCAAGTTCACCGGTAGCGCTGACGTACCCGCCGAGTTTTCCCACGTCATCCTGCGCGCCGCGCGCGAAGGGCTGACCAATGTCATGAAACACGCCGACGCCGACCAAGCCGTGGTCACCCTCGGCTCTTTCACAGATGAGATCACCTTGGATGTCGTCGATAACGGCCGCGGCATCGACAGTCCGCGCGGCTTCGGGCTCACCGGCCTGGAGCAGCGTGTTCGCAGCGTCGGCGGCAGCGTCCAAGTAGAATCATCACCCGCCGGCACCGCGCTCGCGGTGCGAATCCCAACAGGAGGCAGCAGCAATGGTCAACGTGATGCTCATCGATGATCACCCCGTGGTCCGCGCCGGGCTGCGCGCGATTCTAAACGCTTTCCCCGATATCGAGGTGGTGTTGGAAGGCTCCGATGGCTCGGCCGTCGAAAAGCTGGCGGATGCTGATGCTCCCCACATTGACGTGGTCGTCTGCGATATTCAGATGCCGGATGTTGACGGCATCGCCGCCACCCGGCGCGTGCGCGAGCTCGATGGGCCCCCGGTGCTCATACTGACCACCTATGACACGCAGGCGGATATCCTGGCCGCCGTGGAGGCAGGCGCGTTGGGCTACCTGCTCAAGGACGCCCCCGAGGACACCCTGCACGCCGCGGTGCTCGACACCGCCGCGGGCAAGCGGACCTTGGCGCCTGAAGTCACGAACCTCCTGGCGGAGCGCTTGGCGCAGCCGGAAACCGCGCTGTCTCCCCGCGAGCTGGAGATCCTGCAAGCGCTGGCCACGGGGGCCTCCAACAAGCAGATTGCCCAGCGGCTCTTCATCTCCGAGGCCACGGTCAAGACCCACCTCATCCACGTCTATCAAAAGCTCGGCGTGGAAACCCGCACCGCAGCCGTCTCCGCCGCCCGCGAACGAAAGCTCATCCAATAGATGCATACCTACGATTGCATCGTGGTGGGTGGCGGCCAATCCGGCCTGGCCACCGGCTACTACCTGCGCCGCCAGAAGCTCGACTTCCTCATCCTCGACGCCAACCCCTCCCCCGGCGGAGCTTGGCAGCACGTGTGGGATTCACTCACGCTCTTTAGCGATGCTCAGTCCTCCACCCTGCCCGGCTGGCCCATGCCCGCCTACCCGGGCTTCCCGCCGGCTTCCCACGTGGTGGACTACCTCACCCGCTATGAGCAGCGCTATGACCTGCCGGTCCGGCACGGGGTGGCGGTGGAGCGCGTGCTTGACGACGCCTCCCGCTTCCGCCTCCTCACCACCCACGGTGAGTTCCGTGCCCGCACCGTCGTGGCCGCAACGGGCACATGGTCCGCGCCCTTTATCCCCTTCTACCCCGGTGATTTTCAGGGGCGCCAATGGCACACGGCGAGCTACCCGGGGTGTGGTCCTTTCTTAGAGCGCGGCCACAACAATCCTGTAGCCGTTGTCGGTGCTGGTAATTCCGGCGCGCAGATCGCCGCCGAGCTCTCCCTCGCCGGCGTGGACACCACGTGGTTTACCGCGCACCCTCCGCGCTGGATGCCGGATGATGTAGACGGGCGCGTGCTCTTTAGCCGCAACCGTCAGCGAATGCTGGCCAAGCTGCGGGGCGAGCCGGACCCAGGGCCGGAAAGTGAGCTGGGAGATATCGTCATGGTCCCGCCGGTACTCAAGGCCCGTGATAGTGGGCTGCTACGCGCCACCGGCATGTTTTCCTCACTCGAGGAGCTCAACCGCGACGGTTTTAGCGATCTCATCTGGGCCACCGGCTTCCGGCCGGCCTTGCGCCCATTCCCCGGGCTGCTGGCAGAAGGAAAGCCCACGGTGGAAGGCTTCTTCGCCGTGGGCTATGGCTCGTGGACGGGCCCGGGCTCGGCCACGATTACTGGCGTCTCACCCTATGCGCGGCGGGTGGCGGGGGACGTCGCCAAGCTCGTGCGTACGCCCAGCTAAGTACTACAGCACCACCATGGCGAGGAGCACCACCACTGCGAGCGCAAGGAGGAATCCCAGGCGGCGCAGGATCTTTGTCTGCTCTTCGCGCCCCAAGCGCGCCATGAGTACGGCGCCGAGGACCGAACCCACGGCGTTGTAGAGAAGGTCATCGACATCGCTAAAGCCCAGGGCAAAGATGTATTGGGCGCTTTCTATGCACAGGCTGACCATGAGGCCGATGAGCATCGCCCCGCCCAGGCCCCAGCGAATCCTGGCACGGTTACGCCCGGCCATATATATCGCCGCGCCCAAAGGCATGAAGAGAGCGATGTTTCCCACGAGATCGGTCCACGCGCCGTACCACACGGAAGAATTCTCAAAACCGCCAAAGAGCTGAGTGTTCACCTGGCGCACGGCATGCGCGGATCCATCAACCACGCCGGGGATGTCCATGAATGGCTTGCCCACCGTCGCCAGCATCACGACCACCAAGGACAGGGCCGCGACCAGGAAGGAATCACGAAGCAGGTGCCGATACGGATCCGGCGCGGGCCGCAGCCTATTGCGCGGGTGTTGAGCTTTAATCCCAGTCATGCGCTTCACCCTAACGATGTTCTCTGGACGCTGGCTGAAGCATTAGCCGGAAAACGCTGCTTCACATCCTCTGTACGATAGTGCCCATGAGCACACTCATTGTCACTCGCACGGAGTCCGGAGTAACCCATTCCTTCCAGGAGCAGCCCCTGCTCGGGGAAGGTGACACGGTTGTAGATGTGCAATTTTCTTCCCTCAATTACAAGGACGCCATGGCCCTGGAGGGCAATAAGGGCGTCATGCGCATCGATCCCCTCGTTCCCGGTATCGATGTGGTGGGCACTGTGGCGGAGACTTCCGATTCTCGCTTGAGCCCCGGCCAGCTGGTCGTCGCCTGCGGCGATGGCTTGGGCGAATTCCGCCACGGCGGCTACACCACCCGCCAGCGCGTCAATGCAGAGGCCACCATCCCCGTGCCCCAGCGCTTCAGCGCGCACGATGCCGCCGCGATCGGCACGGCCGGCTACACCGCCGCTATCTGCGTGAACCAGCTGCGCGCGCACGGCACCACGCAGGGCCATATCTTGGTCACCGGCGCCACTGGCGGCGTGGGCTCCGTCGCGGTCCAGCTGCTCAAGTCCGCTGGCTACGAGGTCACCGCCGTGACCGGCCGCGTGGATTCCCAGTCTGAATATCTCACCGCACTCGGCGCGGATCACGTTCTGGATCGCGCAGCGTTGTCGGAGACCGGCCGCCCGCTGCAGAAAGCGCTGTACGACGGCGCCATTGACACCGCCGGCTCCACCGTCCTGGCCAACGTGCTGGCACAGGTGCGCTGGGGTGGTGTGGTCGCGGCCACCGGCATGGCGGCCGGCCCGGACCTTCCTGCCTCGGTGCTGCCGTTCATCTTGCGCGGCATCGTCCTGGCCGGCGGCAATTCGGTCGACGCGCCCCGCGCGGTGCGCGAGGCGGCTTGGCAGCTTCTCGACGAACACCTCGGCCTCAGCATGCTGAACTCGATCACGGAAACGGTGCCGCTGGCCGATGTCGCCACCGCGGCCACCGAGCTGCGCGCCGGCTCGCGCCACGGGCGCACGGTGGTTGAGATTTAAGCGGGCGCAGAGCTCACCGCGTCCCGCTGTTTAGTGCACGCGGTGGGACAGAGATTCGTCGTCTGTGCCGGGGGCATTGCCCAACTCGCCCGTGGTGTCATCGTCACTGCGGGCCAGCCAGATGGAGGAGAGCACCAGTCCGCCCCAGATGACGACGACGAAGAGGATGAAGAGCAGGATTGCGCTTGTAGTCATTGTCGTTGGCCTTTCCTAATACTCGTTACTTGTCGTTAGTGTTCGGTGCGGCTGTAGTACCCGTGGCAAGCGGGTTCGGGGTGCCGGCTGGGCGCCCACCTACGGGGACGCCGTAGTCCGAGGTCTCCATGCCATCCAGATACTTGTTCCCGCGGAAGGCCACCAGCGGCATGAGGAAGCTGGCGAGCAGGATGATTCCCAGCACCGCCCAGCCAAAGAGGCCAATCTGGGTGGAGGAGTAGCCCTCGTAGCCCTCGCGGGCAATGGTGAGGATTTCGTTGACCAGGAAGTAGACTAGGAGCAGCGGGGTGGCGATGAAGGTCAGGAACTGCCAGAAGCCACCGACCTTGAACTGCGATACCGCATTGAGGTGCTGCTGGATCTCGCGGCGGCGGCCAGTGACCCAGCCGACGACCACCAAGGCGCAGATGGAGCCGAAGACGATGCCCAGGTTATTGGTGAACTTATCCATGATGTCCAGCGTGACCAGGCCCGAGGACGTGGAGAAAAGAACACACGACACCACAGCCATGGTGCCGCCTACGGTGATGGCGGAAACGCGGCGAGAGATGTTGAACTTATCTGCCACGGCGGAGACGACGACCTCCATGATGGAAATCAGCGAGGTCACGCCGGCCAGGAAGAGAGAGCCGAAGAAGAGGACCCCGAACAGTCCGCCGAGTGGCATGAGGTTGATGATCGTCGGGAAAGCAATGAAGGCCAGGCCGATTCCGGAGGACGCCACCTCATCCACAGCCACGCCCTGCTGGGCGGCCATGTAGCCCAGAGTGGCGAAGACGCCGATGCCGGCGAGAACCTCGAAGGAGGAGTTGGCAAAGGCCGTGACCAGGCCGGTGTTGGTGAGGTTGGTGCGCGGCTTGAGGTAGGAGGCGTAGGTAATCATGATGCCGAAGCCAATGGACAGGGAGAAGAAAATCTGTCCGTAGGCTGCGATCCATACCGATGGGTTGCTCAGCACGGACCAGTCCGGGTTGAAGAAGGCGTTGAGGCCCTCTGCGGCGCCGTCGAGGAAGAAGGCGCGGATGACCAAGATGATGAACATGACGGCCAGGACCGGCAGGAAGATTGACGTCAGCTTGCCGATGCCCTCATTGATGCTCGTGGCCAGCGTGGCGATGCAGACAATCCACACGAGGATCATCACGCCAAGGATGGACGGGACGATGTGCCCTGAGTAGGTCGCCTCCGGCTCTGCCTGAAGGAAATCACCCATGAAGTACTCCGCGGGATCATCGCCCCATGCCTGGGTCACGGACTTGATGGTGTAGAGCGCCGCCCAGGCAATGATGGCGGCGTAGTAGATGGCGATGAAGAAGTTCACGCCGACCTTGAACCAGCCGATTCCCTCCCAGCGGCTACTGATACGGCGGAATGCTAGCGGTGCAGAACCGCGGAAGCGGTGACCAATGGCCAGGTCGAACCACAGGATGGGAATACCCGCGGTGAGCAGGGCAACCATGTACGGGATGAGGAAGGCGCCGCCGCCGTTCTCATAGGCAACGTAAGGAAAGCGCCAAATATTTCCCAGGCCGACGGCGGAGCCGATGGCGGCCATGAGGAAGACAAAACGCGTATTAAAAGTATCGCGCGTCGAACGAGTCTTATGCGTGGTCAATGTAGTCATGAGAGAACTTTCTTCTTGAGCAAATATCGCGCACGGCAAGACCGTAGGAATCGTTTATACGGGCCGCGTACGACGAGTATTAGCGAGAAGCATAGCCTACCTGCCGACCTATAGGTACCGTTTTGAATATTTATTTCTAGATCTTTATCTCTGACCAAACCCCATGGCCAGGGCCTCAAAACCACCACTCCCCTTCAACGCCTAGCTCCTGTCCGGAACGGTAAATCCGGAAGAGGCCCGAGCGATGAGGCCTGATATCGTGCAGAGTCATGGCTAAGCTGAGACACTCAGCGTGCGAGCCAAGTCACACAATCGCGGCCGGTTTCTTTTATCATTACTGTCATGAAAGAAACTAACTCGGTCACTGGCTCCGTCATCATCGTCGGCAGCGGCCTCGCCGGCATGGTCGCCGGCTACGAGGCCCTCAAGGGCGGCAAGCACGTCATCTTCCTGGAACAGGAAAACCGCAATAACCTGGGCGGCCAGGCCTTCTGGTCCCTCGGCGGGCTGTTTTATGTCGACTCCCCCGAGCAGAAGATGATGCGGGTCAAGGACTCCGAAGAATTGGCCTGGCGGGACTGGGCCAATTCCGCTGACTATGACCCGGTGACCGAGGATGACCGGCACGATTTCTGGGGCGCGAAATGGGGCCGCGAGTACGTGCGCTTCGCCGCCAATGAAAAGCGCGGCTATCTCAAGTCCTTGGGCCTCAACGTCCTGCCCACCATCGGCTGGGCCGAGCGTGGTTCGGGCGATGCCTCCGGCCACGGCAATTCCGTACCGCGCTTCCACCTCACGTGGGGTACGGGCCCGGAGGTCGTGCGCGTCTTCCGCGAGCCGCTCCTTAAAGCAGAAGAACAAGGCCAGGTAGAGTTCCATTTCCGCCACCGCGTGGATGAGCTCGTCGTGGAGAACGACGACGCCGGCAATCCGCGGGTCGTCGGCGTGCGCGGCAGCGTCCTCTCCCCCACCAACCAGGTACGTGGCGAGGCGAGCCCGAGGGACGTCGTCAAGCACTTCGAGCTGCGCGGCTCCGCCGTGGTCATCGCCACCGGCGGCATCGGCGGCAATCTGGAGAAGGTACGCAAGATGTGGCCCACTGAGCGTTGGGGAGAATGCCCGAACGAGCTGGTCACGGGTGTTCCCGCGCATGTCGACGGCCGCGGCATCGACATCGCCCAACAGGCCGGTGCCTCCGTGGTCAACACCGACCGCATGTGGGCCTATACCGAGGGCATGACCAACTGGAACTCCATTTGGCCCGGCCACGGCATCCGCATCATCCCCGGGCCCTCGGCGCTGTGGATCGACGCCGAAGGCAACCGCCTGCCCACCAACCTCTTCCCCGGCACCGATAACCTTGCGGCCTTGGCCCACATTGGCCAGACCGGCCACGGTTACTCCTGGTTCGTGCTCAACAAGGCCATCGTGGACAAGGAGTTCATCTTCTCCGGTTCCGAGCAGAATCCGGATCTGACGGATAAGGAATTCAAGAAACTCGCCGGCAAGCTTGGCCCCGGCACGCACGTGGCCGTCAAGGCCTTCATGGACAACGGTATCGACTGGGTCGTGGAAGACAACCTGGAGGATCTCGTCGCCGGAATGAACCAGATTTCGCCGGAGGGCTCCCCCACCATTGAGGTAACCCAACTGAAAAAAGTCCTGGAAGATCGCGATTCCCAGCTTGATAACCCCTTCAGCAAAGACGCCCAAGTCAACTACCTGCGCGTGGCCCGCGGCTTCCTGGGCGACAAGCTCATCCGCGTGGCTCCCCCACACCGCATCCTCGATGAATCCAAGGGCCCGCTCATCGCAGTGCGCCTGAAATTCCTCACCCGCAAGACGCTGGGTGGCCTGGAGACCAACCTCGATGGCCAGTGCCTCAACCCCGATGGCACGGTCCTCCCCGGCCTCTATGCCTGCGGCGAGGCCTCCGGTTTCGGTGGCGGCGGCATGCACGGCAAGAATGCGCTGGAAGGCACCTTCCTCGGCGGGTGCATCCATTCGGGCAAGCGCGTGGGCGAAGCGTTGGCGCGCGGCTAGCACGGTTTTCTAATACTGTCGGTCACTATGAACCTCGCTAGGAACGTCCGCATCGACGTGGAGAATCCCTTCTTCACCACGTCCCGCTTCGTCGCCGCCCCCGCGGAACTCACCGTGGGCGAGATGATGATCATCGTCCACGCCGCACTCGGCCTTGAGCCCTCTCATCCGGGAATCCTCGTGGGCGAGGAAGGCACGCCGATCGACGTCCTCAGCATCATCGACCAGGACTTTTTCGAGACTTTCCGGGAAGTAGCGCACTACCACCCCTCAGACGGCGCATGGAATATCAGCATCAGCGTGGCCGATAGCTCGCGCGTCGTCATGGGCCTTCCGGCCCTCATCGCCGGTGAGGGCCCCGATCTGATGAGCGAGCTGGGCAGCGCCGAAGCGATGTTCAAGGTGGTCCTCGATGTCCAAGCGACTATGGCCTACATGGCCGTGCCCACGGAGAGTATGGAGCGCATTTTCGAGCTCTTCCCCAACTACACACTGGACCAAATACACCAACGCCTCACCACGTTCTTCCCGCCGGCCGTGGCGCAGCGCCTGGCCACCATGGGCACGGAGGCCGCCAACCTGGAGGGCGGCACCAAGCCCGCGCTGCCTGGGGATCTCCCCCTCGATCCTTTCCGCTCCACACCCTTCGAGGACATCCCGGTGCCATCCCTGGAGATCCTGGAGCAATGGCGCGCGGATATCCACGAGGCCTACCCGGAGCTGCGCCCCGACTATGAGCTGCCGGCGCTTGACGACGCCACCGCTCACCACGTAGGCCAGCGTATACGCGAATACCTCGAGGTCATCGAGGAATATCCACGCCTGACCGGGGCCGGCTACCTCAAGCAGGCGGCTGTCGCGCGCCTTAAGGAGGGACTGAATAGCCCCAATGACTTTGATGAGGTCAAGCGCGAGGACTACCACCAGCCGCTGCTGAACCTGCGCGGATTCCTCACGGACCTGGATTGGCTCAAGACCACAACGACGCAGATCAAGCTCACCAAATATGGCCGCAAGGCCATGAGCGATCCGCTCTGGGCAACGCAGGTCATCATGAACAACATCCCTTATGCCTACGCCGAACCGGAGGGCATTCCTCAGCTCTCCTTCGAACTAGTCCACCTATTGCGCGGTGAGTGGGAGTTCAATCCGGAATACGACTACACGCACGCCATCACCCGCGATCTGCTGTTCACGCTGGGTGTCATCGAAGATGACTCCACATTCCCCATCATCACCGATGGGTGCGAGGGCTTCCTCGGCGCGATCATCACTAACGTCCGCCAGGAGCTGAACCAAGAGCTGGATTAGCCCTGGTTCAGCCCCCTCCAGGCCGCATGCCGCTGCCTACAACTACCGCGAACAACTCACAACAACCTCGAAACAACTACAAAAACCAGCAACAACCCTTTTGAACTGCCCTTTTCCAACCGATGGGAGCGCTAAACCAGACACAGTTGTTGGCAAAGTTGTTTAAGAGTTGTTTTTCGCGACACTCAAGCCTCAGAAAAACAACTTCCTGGGGAAATGTACAATAAGAACATGGACTCAACAGTTCCCGAGCTTGATTTTCTCCCCGCCCACGTCCGCGATGCCCTGGATGCAATCTGGGCCGGGGCGAAGGCCGACGCGGTGGAATCAGAGGTCCTCGAATTCAAAGAGGACCCCGCCGCCCGCCAGGTGGGCGCTCGCCGCAGCGGGAATCCGGACGGCGACATCATTGAAAAACTTATCGACGAGTCCGTGTGCTTTGCTAACGGCGACACCGGTTCTGGGCACATTGTCCTCGGTGTCGCCGATAAAACACCCGGTCCCGCAGGTTTTTCGGGAACGGCAATGGATCCGGGAAGGATCGAGAAGAAAGTTTTCCACGGAACAGAGCCCAATCTGCGGGTTGAAGCGACCGAATTCGACTACCGCGGCTGCCGCCTTGTTCTTGTTCGCATCCCGGAAGCCCTGTCCTTCTATCGACGCAAGAAGGGGCAGGCTTCCCGCCGCGTGGGAACAGATTGCACCCCCGTTCCTGAAGAGCTACGTCGCGCTATTTCACGTGTCCGCGCCAACCCCGATTTTTCCAACTCCCTGTCCCAGAAGGCCACACAAGACATCGATCTTGCGTCACTCAACGAAGCGCGACGACTCCTCCAGGTAAAGCGCAGCCGCTCGGGCGAAAGCGTACACGCACCCGAGACGACCACGGGCCTCCTCCGCGAGTTGGGACTTATCGACGAGGCTGGCCGGCTCAAGCGTGCCGGCGAAATTCTCCTGCTCCCACCAGAGGTTCCCCAGGTGATAATCCGCCACCTGTGGCGCCCGATGGTGGGCGCCGACCCGCAAGTTACTGAGATTTCTGCACCGCTTATCCAGGCACTCCCCCAAGTCCGCCGCCTCATCGCTGAGCGCGGCGACCAAGAGGTCGAACGCGTCCAGCTGGATAACGGTCAAGAATTCGCCATTCCTCGCTTCCCGTCGCAGGCCGTGGATGAAGCCGTCACCAATGCGGTTATTCACCGCGATTGGCAGCTCTCCCGCCCCATCGTCATTGAGCAATCACCCCGGACCCTGAAGATATTCTCACCCGGGCCGCTGCCCGTGGGCGTGGAACCCCATCGTCTCCTCACTACCCAGTCCATTCCTCGCAATCCGCGTCTGATGGCAAGCATGCGCATGCTTGGCCTCGCGGAGGAGTCTTCTCGCGGTTTTGACCGCATGTGGGCCGCGATGTTGTCCACTGGTCGTGAGATTCCACAGGTTGATGCCACCGACACTGATGTGGAGGTCATCATGTCCGCAGGAAAGCCAGATGTCGATTTCGTTCGATGCCTACAGCGCCTGGCGGACGTCAAGGGATCCCAACTCATCGGCAACCTTAATACCCTCCTCACACTGAAGCACTTGTGGGAAGCTCCGCTTATCACCGCCGACCAGATAAAGAAAAAGACTCAAACTTCCGACATCGAAATGGAGGAACTCGTGGCGGCCCTCGAGGAAAAGGACCTGTTGACAAAGGTAAGGGATGCCAAAGAATGGGTGCTGAGCGACTTCGCACGTAAGGCAATGGGCAAGGAATCCCCGGGGGATCTATCTACTGTCAGCGTCCAGGAGTGGATAGAGGAACGCCTGAAGTCCGGTGAGTCTTTACGTTCTTCCGAACTTGCTGAAGACACCGGACTCAGCCGAACTGAAGTCACCAATATCCTGCGCCACCTGCGCACTCTCGGCCGCGCCATCATCGACCCCGCCGGACCACAGCGCGGCCCAAACACCCGCTGGATCGCCCCGTAGGCGAAAACCTTAGACAACGACAAACAACCCACAACAACCTCGAAACAACTGCAAACAACCAGCAACAACCTGTCTGACCTGCTTTTTCACAACAAAGGGGAGCTCTAAACTAGACACAGTTGTTGGCAAAGTTGTTTCAGAGTTGTTTTTCACGACACTCAAGCCTCAGAAAAACAACTTCCTGGGAAATGGATACCGAAGAGAGGTGAACCAGGCAAGGGATTTTTTGAAAATTCACGCTCGAGGGAATGCGCACGTCCATGTTTTGGACTCAAAGAAGGAGCGCCAACCGCATACAACCAGCAATTTTGAAAGAAGGAATGAGTATGAATTCCACCTGCAGAATTGGACGTACCGTCATTTGCGCCTTCAACCCTAAAAGTCGCGCCGCCCCGAAAATTACATATGGCTACTTAATAGAAGATAGCTTTTACTAATGGCATGGACCGTGACACGCGCAAGGCCGCGGTCATGGATTTAGCCGATGAGCTGGGGAATTTAGTCGCGGTCTCCCCCGCCCTGGAGGAACAGCTCGGCGTGGGCCTTCCCCGCTTAGTCCGCACCATCATCGGGTTGGACGAATCCGCGGCGCGTTCCGCGTTTGCGGACATGATGGACGGCGCACGCCTGAACTCGGTGCAGCTGGCCTTCATGAACCAGATCATCGGCGGGTTAGTCCACAACGGAATCGTCACTGTCGCGGAGCTCTTTGAGAGCACCTTACGACAACTATAGTTCCCCCTTCGACGCCTTTGACGGCAACGTGGCCACCATCCATGACATCAAGGAGCGCCTAGAGCGCGCATTGAACACAGCGTGGATGAGGTGCCCCTAAGGCCGTTCCTGAGGCACCTCAGAGGCGGTGCCGGAGTAACCGCAGGAACGGCGCTTTCTTGGGGCGAGTTACTTCACAACGAGGTTGACCATGCGGCCCGGCACGTAGATCTCCTTGACCACGTTCTTTCCAGCGGTCAGCTCAGCGATGCGCTCATCGTCCTTGGCGATGCCCACGACGGTGGCTTGGTCGGCGTCAGCAGGCACCATCACGCGTGCCTTGACCTTGCCGTTGATCTGCACCGGAACCTCGATCTCGTCATCGACCAGGTACTTCTCGTCGAACTCCGGGAAAGCCTCGTAGGTGATGGTCCCCTCATGACCGAAGCGCTTCCACAGCTCCTCCGCGATGTGCGGGGCAACGGGGGAGACCAGCTGGGCCAAGGGCTCCACGGCGGCACGCGGCGCGCCCTTCGGGTAGGCCTTGGTCAGGTAATTCACGTACTCGATGAGCTTGGCCACCACGGTGTTCAGGCGCAGGTTCTCGTAATCATCGCGCACGCCGGCGATGGTGCGGTTGAGGTGCTTCAGGTCATCCTCGGAGAGCTCTGCGTCCGTCGTGCACAGCTCGCCAGAGTTCTCGTCGACGGCTAGGCGCCACAGGCGCTGCAAAAAGCGCTGCGCACCGACGACGTCCTTTGTTGCCCACGGGCGGGAGGTATCCAGCGGACCCATCGACATCTCATAAACGCGCAGGGTATCGGCACCATAATCGCGGCAAATGTCATCCGGGGCGACGGAGTTCTTCAGGGACTTGCCCATCTTGCCGTACTCCTGGTTGACCTCTTCGCCGTTGTAGAAGAACTTGCCATCCTTCTCCTCAACCTCGGCGGCCGGGACGTAGACGCCGCGGGAATCGGTGTAGGCGTAGGCCTGGATGTAGCCCTGGTTGTAGAGGCGGCGGTAGGGCTCCTTGGAGCTCACGTAGCCCAGGTCAAAAAGGACCTTGTGCCAGAAGCGAGCGTAGAGCAGGTGCAGCACGGCGTGCTCAACACCGCCGACGTAGAGGTCAACGCCACCCGGATCGTTAGCACCGTGCTCCTCTGGGCGCGGGCCAGTCCAGTAGCGCTCGTTCTCCAAGTCGCAGAAGATCTCATCGTTCGGCGGATCGATGTAGCGCAGCTGGTACCAGGAAGAACCTGCCCACTGCGGCATGACGTTGGTATCGCGGTAGTAGGTCTTGGGACCATCGCCCAGACCCAGGTCCAGCTCCACCTCAACCCACTCGCGGGCTTTGGCCAGCGGCGGCTGCGGGGCGGAATCGGCATCATCCGGGTCGAAGGAGACCGGCTTGTAGTCTTCTACCTCCGGCAGCTCGATGGGCAGCATCGACTCCGGCAGCGGGTAGGCCTGACCGGCTTCGTCGTAGACGATGGGGAAGGGCTCGCCCCAGTAGCGCTGGCGGGCAAACAGCCAGTCACGCAGCTTGTACTGGATCTTCTCGCGGCCCACGCCCTGTTCCTCCAGCCACGGGATGATGGCGGCGATGGCCTCATCCTTGGACATGCCGTTGATATCCAGGGAATCGTTGGCGGAGTTCACGGCCTTGCCGGACTCGGTATAGGCCTCCTTGGTGATGTCGCCGCCAGCGACCACCTCAGTAATCGGCAGGCCAAAGACGGTGGCGAACTCGTAGTCACGGGTATCGTGCGCCGGGACCGCCATGATGGCGCCGGTGCCGTAGCCGGTGAGGACGTAGTCCGCGATGAAGATCGGGACCTTCTTGCCGTTGACCGGGTTGGTGGCATAAGTGCCCAGGAAGACGCCGGTCTTTTCCTTGTTCTCCTGGCGCTCCAGGTCTGACTTCGCGGCGATGGATGCACGGTAAGCCTCCACGGCCTCCTTCGGATCATCGTGGCCGAAGGTCCAGCGGTCATCCACATCATCGTCATAAGGGATGGGGGAGAGGAGGGCGTCGACAAGCTCGTGCTCCGGGGCCAGCACCACGTACTCGGCGCCGAAGAGGGTATCCGGGCGGGTGGTGAAGACGTCGATGTTGTAGCCCTCGGCATGGAAGCTGACCTCTGCACCACGGGAGCGGCCAATCCAGTTACGCTGCATGGACTTGACCTTCTCCGGCCAATCCAGAAGCTCCAGGTCATCGAGCAGGCGGTCCGAGTAAGCGGTAATGCGCATCATCCACTGGCGCAGGTTCTTGCGGAAGACCGGGAAGTTACCGCGCTCGGACTTGCCCTCCGCGGTGACCTCCTCGTTGGCCAGCACCGTGCCCAGGCCCGGGCACCAGTTCACGGTGGAGTTAGACAGATAGACCAGACGGAATTCATCGAGTGCCTGGCGCTGCTCTTCCTTGGTCAGATCCGCGTAGTAGCGACCATCCTTGGTGGTGCGCTTGCCCACCTCAAGTTCCTTGATGAGCTCAGAAATCGGGCGTGCCTTCTGCTGCTCCTCATCAAACCAGGAGTTATAAATCTGCAGGAAAATCCACTGCGTCCACTTATAAAACTCCGGGTCAGTCGAAGCCACCGAGCGGCGCGGATCGTGGCCCAGCCCCAGCATGCCCAGCTGGCGGCGCATATTGTTGATATTCGCCTCCGTGGTGGTGCGCGGGTGCGTACCAGTCTGGATGGCGTACTGCTCAGCCGGCAGGCCAAAGGCGTCATAACCCAGCGTGTGCAGGACGTTCTTGCCCAGCATGCGGTTAAAGCGGGCATAAGTATCCGTGGCGATATAACCCAGCGGGTGGCCTACGTGAAGGCCCGCGCCGGAGGGGTAGGGGAACATGTCCTGAATGTTCATCTTCTCCGCGGGAAGTTCCTTACCCTCCTCCGCGAGCGGCCCAACTGGGTTCGGCGCGTTGAACGTACCGTTGTTCTTCCAGTACTGCTGCCAGGCACTTTCAATCTGCGCGGCGAGCTCCGGCGTGTAGCGGTGGGTGGTGTTATCGCTCGGGTTAGTCATGGTTAGACAGTGTAGTCACCGCACGGACATCTCCCCAGTTAGACCCAGCCGGACCGTATTCCTGTTCTGAGGCATGGTAGTAACTAGGTAGCCTGCGCCGTCGCTTCAATCCGTTCAAGGCGCTTGCGTAGATCGACAATGACGTCGGTTTTGTTGTGAAAAATGTCGATGACGGAACCCTCTTCATCAAAGGGCGGCTGGAAGATCTCCTCGTAGGCCACACCACCGTTGTGAACCAGCACATCTACCAGCATCTTGATAAAGCGTATTTGGGCAGCATTGAAAGACGTATTACTGAGCAGGTCTGCAAACTGCTCCCGGACTGCCGCCTCGTCAAGGCCCACCAAGCGGCGGATGAAGGCAGGAATACTGTCTCCACCCATGCGTTCCCGCAGCTTATCAACGTTTTCCGTGGAGCCCCCACTTCCCCCGCCTGCCTGGGCTACCATCGCCTCCAGCGCTGCGACGTCCTCTCCGTTAAGCGTCCGTGCACTGCGCAATTTGATCATCGCCAGGTCGTTGGCATGCTCCTGCAGCAATTCGCGCAGGCGTTGCTCCAGTTGGGTGGGGTAGGAACCGGTGCCGGGCAGCCGCGCCGGCATCTCGTCATCAATCGTGAGCTCACCCATCTCATCCTGGATGTCGAGGGTGACGGCGTTGCGCTTTCCCTTGGGCACAAACTGAATGAGCGAACGCATGCCGATGCGGATGGTCTCGAGGTCCTCGACCGTCACGTTATTCCACCACTCCGGATCGAGCGCGCGCTCGAGGAAGGACCGCCGTTCGGCCACCATGGGGATGGTGGAACTCACGGCCATGAGGTCATTCGCCATCCTCTCGACTCGTTCGCGCAGTGCCGCGAACTCCGGGCTGTGGTCGAGCAGCCCCACCTGGAGCTTCAAAATCACCAGGTCAAAGCGCTTAGCTGTCTCAGAGTCCTTCATCGTGTCCAGCGGCAAGTGCGCAATATGGCGGCGCAGCTGCTCAGCTTTCTCCTCACTTAACTCATCCCACGCAGAGCGTTCGCGGTATCGCAGCAAGGTTTCCTTGTCGCTGGGGCGGACCATGATGTGGCCTAGCGGTATAGACGCCGCCGAGCCGTGAAGGGAATCAGCAAGCTCGGCGCGCATCTCTGGGGCCTTAGCGTGCTTATCCAACTGAGCAAGCAACCCCACGCGGGCATCAAAGAGCTTTTCCGACAGCGACCGTGGGCGGCCAGTAGCCGATTCACGGGCTTCACCCTTAAAGAACTCGTCCACGTTGCCGCAGAAGTCGAAGATGAGGAAGTGCGTCTTGTCCATCCCCGGGCCGAAGAGGTCCGGGCGCAGTCGCGTCCCTCGGCCCACCATCTGCCAGAACTTGGTGGGGGAGTAGACAGGCTTGAAGAACACAAGGTTGACCACCTCGGGCACGTCCACGCCGGTGTCAAGCATGTCCACCGAAATCGCGATGTTGACGTCCCCGTCCGGATCTGCGAAGTCGTCCAATGCCGACTGCGCATACTTCGTGTGCGTGGTAATCACGGAGGCTCCAGTACGCGAATACTCCGGGAACGTAGCGTCAAAGACTTGCTTGATGAGCTCCGCGTGACGTTGAGTCCGGGCGAAGATGATGGTCTTGCCCAGTTGGTCGCCGCCCACGCGGATCCCGTTCTCCACCACGGTTTTCAGCACCTTGCGTATGGTGTCCTTGTTGAACAGGTAACGGTTAATCTCCGCCGAAGAAACCTGACCAGGCGGATCCAAGCGCCCGCCGTCCTCATCGGTACCCCAGTCGGACGTGTCCCACGCCAGCTGTTCCTCCGGGGAAAGCTCGTCATAGGCCATGCCCCGGCGCAGGAAGAGCGAGTCCTGCCGAGCCGTCTTGAAGGGCACGAGGTTACCGTCGGCTACGGCCTCATCAAGTCCGTACTCAAAGGCCGGAGTCTTATCCTCCATCTCAAAGAGTGCATAGGTGTCATGGTCAATCTCGCTCTTCGGCGTCGCCGTCAACCCCACTACGTAGGCATCGAAGTACTCCAAGATCCGCTTGAAGCGGTTGTACACGGAGCGGTGGGCCTCGTCCACGATGATGAGGTCAAAGTCGAAAGGCCCGAACCTCGCCGGCTTGTCACCGTCATCCCCGATGAGATTCATCATCGTGTTGTAGGTGGTGACATACACATCACCCACCTGCTCAGGATTCTTGATGAGGTTTACGGGCGTGGACTCGGCGTACATGCTCACAAAGGCTTTATGCGCCTGATTGACCAAAGCAGTGCGGTCTGCCAAGAACAGCACCTTGCCCACCCAGCCGGCCTGGCGCAGCAGCTTGGCGGTGGCTACAGCCACGCGGGTCTTACCAGTTCCCGTCGCCATAACCAGCAATGCTTGGCGACGCCTCCGCGCCTCCAACGTCTCCGTCACCGCACGGATGGCCTCGAGTTGGTACGCACGGGCGCCGCCGCCAGCAATGTCCGTGTCTACCGGCGTCTCGCTCAACAGGGTGCGCATGGTGCGCCGGCCAATCATGCGGCGCAATTGCTGCGCGGTGGGGAAGCCCTCCACCTCGCGGGCGGGATAGCCCGCACCAGAACCAGGAAGGTTGGCCGCATCATCGATCAGGTCGATGTGATAACCATTAGTGCACAACATGACAGGCCGTATTCCGTATTCGCGCTCGATGCAGTCCGCGTACAGCTTCACCTGTTGGGAGCCCACGCTCATAGACTCCATCGATTTCTTCGCTTCGATAACGGCCAGCGGTGTGCGGTCATCATCCCACAAGACATAATCTGCGAATCCAACGCCGGAAGGATTGGGCATGCCGCGCAGCTCGAGCTCTCGAGTGATTGAATCATCACTAAACCCTGCCGCTTCGAGCATCGGGGCAATGAGCTGTCGGCGGGTCTCGGCCTCACTGATCGCCAAAGGCGCAGCCGACGGTGTTGCCACCCCAGCGCGCTCTGCCGCGGCTGCTTGCTGCTCAGCCAACTGCTCCTGAAGGGCCTCAATCTTGGCAGCAAGTTCGTCTTTCACCTGCCGTGCAGCTTCGCGCTCCGCTTCGGCTTGCTCCTGGGCATCGGCGATCTCCGCCTTCGCCTTAATCTCCGTGCTCCGCCGCTTGAGCTCGAACTGGGCCGCCTCACGAAGACGCTTCTCCTCCGCTTCACGCGCAGCTTCCTGTGCCTCATCGAGCAGCAACCGGCTTTTCTTTAGCTCCTCATCCTGCTGCGCCAGCTTTTTGAGGTACGCGGCGGTCTGCGCTTGGGAGCGCCCGGCAACGTGAATGCCTGAAGAGTCAGCTGCGGCCTGGCCCAACAAGTTAGTATCAAAAGCCGCCTGAGGGCCCGGCGCGGCGACTGGATTCGCCGAGTGGTGCCGGACCGCCCACACCATAAGGTCATACAGGTGCGCTGTTACCGTGCGCGCCTTCTGCGGGGTGGCCGGCGCTTGCTTGCCCTCCATGTCGTCTGCATGCGCGGCATCGTTGCCGCTCTTGCGCAAGATGGTCATCTTGCGCAGCATGGTGTCGTTGCCCACACACTTGACGAAACCACGGTCCCTGGTCATCTCCGCCAAGCTGAGATACCGAGTATCGCCCAAGCTCCGGAACGCCCAGATGTGGTTCACCACCCGCTCTAACACCTTGCGCGCATAGAAGCAGGAAATCACCGGATCCGCGTCCACGAAGCGCTCTACCTTCAGGCACTCCTCATACGCCGTGGGCCAGACGTAGCGCACGAAACCGAAATTGCTGCGTGTAGGCCCACCTGGCACAGTGTTGCGCCCGGCAGTCGGGGGAGTAGTGGTCACCATAGAGTTCTCCAGGGACAAAATTTCACATCGGATACGTCTTGATTCCAGTAATTCTAAGTCACCGCCCTAGGCCTAGCTACCACCATCACTGCGTTCCCTGGCCAAACGCTCCGATTCCCCCCTTGTTCTTTCCTCACACGCCACTAAAATCATCACTATCCCGTTGTTCAACTGCGAGCTGTCCCAAAGCCCACCAATTACCGGAGAGACTGTGACCAACACTGACCGGACTCAACCCATTGCTCGGATAGTTCCCGTTTCATCTCCAGATAGCCGCGTGCAGCAACTAGTAGCTGCCGGGATCTTGAGCCACGACCCAGAGCCTTACTCCCCGCTGACCACTACGGATGTAGAGCCGGACACCACAAACTATCTACCTTCTAAGACTGACGTTGTTTCGCTTCTGGGTCGGGAAGACCGAGTGTGACGGCTTTCCCGGCCCCTTTGGGATCAGTGTGCACGCAGCCAAAAGAGCCGAAATCCTAGCCACGCCGCGCTTTCTTTGCCGCTTCCTTGCGAGCGTCCTTGAGGGCCAATGCAATATCCTCAGCATCTACATCATCTGTACCCGCGTCATAGCCGCCAGAGCGCTGCGCCTCAGACACGAGCTCTCGCAGCGCTTTACGACGTTCAGCCCGCTGCCCATCCCGGTACTGCAGCACGTCAACGAGCCGAACTCTCCTATGCCTTCCACCGGTAGTGCGCTCAAACTCTATCGATCCATCTTCGAGCTTTTTCACCAAAGTCGGCCTACTAATGCCCAGAAAATCTGCTGCTTCCTGCGTCGTGAGCAACTGGTCTACGGGCGCAAGGGTAATGGCCTTTCCTTGTCTCATCGCCCGGACAACGTCTGCCAGCACGCTAAATGCTTCTTCGGGCAGATTTACCGTCTGTCCGTCAGGCCCCACAAGCGCAGCAGGTCCCTCCAGTTGGTCCAGGAACCTGCTCACGTCGAGCATTGCTTCTAGGTCTTGCGGCGGGAGAGTCGTGTGAGGGCGATTCCGTACTTCATTCATGAGGCCATCATAGAGCAATTCGAAATATTCGAAAGGGAAAACACAGCGCCGAACTACTCAAAGTAATCCTCATCCACCTCGACTAGGGCCACGGTCCTCTTGACCTGCACCCCCACGCCATAGCGGATCATCAGTTTCGCCAACCTGTCCCCGTCGATTAAAACGACGCGTGACGACACCGCATCCGCATACTCCTGCGCCTTATCTGAAAACGTCGCTGTAGTCAGGAACACCCCTCGATCCGCCTGCGCACCCTGCAGCGCACCCACGAATCCCTGAATAGCCGGTCGGCCGATGCTCTTATCCAACGCATATCGCTTAGCCTGCACGTAAATCCGCGACAAGCCCAGCGCATCCTGGTCAATAATCCCGTCGATTCCACCATCGTTGGATAACTGCGTGCGTGTAGCCTTGCCCTGCGTACCGCCATAACCCATGGCCATGAGCAGGTCCAATACTGCCTGTTCAAAGAACGCCGGCTCATTGTCGTGCAACCGAGTCAGCAGCTCACCAGCCACAAACTCATTGTTGCGAGACACACCGGTTTCCACCTGCTCTACCGGATCCAGCTCGCTCTCGGATTCTGGAAGGGCGGTTTGCTTATCAGCGCTTACCTCGTCCCCAGCCTTACTTCCCCGATTCCGGCCCCGCCATGTAAGTGCCGCTTCCGTGCCCGCAATCTCTCCCAACAGCTGTTTCTCCGTCATCCCTTCCGGATAACGTGCCAACAGATCACGACCAAAGTCTGTAATTTGAAAGCGCGCCCGCGTAGGCGAGGTAATGGCATTTGCCTTCTTGAGGAATGTCAACGCCCACCCAATACGGTTTTCAAAACGCGACTGCCCCGACGCAATGGTCTCAAGCCTCTCTTCGTCAGTAATGCCCGCATAGGACGCAGCTATCTCGATGAGCTCCCTACGTCGGAGCTCAGCTCCATTTGCGTTAAGAGCCTCCAACACCGATACCAAGTAGGCTTCCCATCTTTTGACAGCCATTAGAGCTCTCCTTGGAATGCGCGGGTGGATAGGGACTGTCGAAGCTTCTCAAGAGAGGAACGCTGAGTTTCAGCTCTTTCTTGTTCTGACTTCAATAGCTCAATTTGAAGCGATAAGGCTTTTACTTCATCTCGCGTCAGATTTGGGATCGGTGTTCGAGAAAGTTGCGACTTATTTATCGAAGCAATTCCAGTTGTTTGTTTCGCTGACCTCAAGAAATGCTTCTTAGGCCTCGAACTACTAAGTATCGCAGCCAACACTTCAGGCGTCATTACAGTCGCGCCTTTCAGAATGCGGACGCGAAAAATGTGGTTTTGATGGATGCAAACCGGGATCTCGTTATTCCACACTGTTCCTCTCCCCAGCTTGTCGGGATCCCCGCCTTCTGTTAGAACGATGTCGCCCCGTTGCAACTGGTATCGCGATATCTCGTCATTTGTCGCGTTGATTTCCTTAATCGGATGCAGCTGGAGGAATCCATCCTTAACATTGGAAACCGAAAGGTACGGCACTATCGAGGTTGTACTCTCTTTCGAAACCTTTCTACCCTTTGTAATTCCAGATTGAATTTCGGAGATGGTACCAAGCTCAACTTCTTGATCCCCCCTTGCCTTTAGAAACTCTTCAACGACAACCCGCTTTAGAGCTTCAAGGCCTTCGACTTTCTTAATCTGTATTGAGGTTAGCCGGCCGACCTCATCCAAAATCGCCGCGATGCGGCGCTGCTCGTCGAGGGGAGGGAGGGGTATTCGGATGTCCGCGGCCCTTGATTTTGAGAGTTCCTTGAATGTCGCACCTGTACCCAGCGACTGAAGGGCATCTTTCTGCGATAGCAAATAGTGGGCTAGGTAGCGTGCATCTATTTCGGAGGAAGGAATGAAGCTTTTGCAACCCTGATTCGTAGTCATGGGCACTTGTGCGATTGCGACATAACCAATTGGTGCACGGCTCGAAAGCACTACACTGCCTGCAGGAAGAAGCACGGCAGAGCTTTTGTCAACACCTCTTTGAGTAATAGCTCGTTCCCCAGAAGATATTTCGAGTCCCTTGAGCTTGCTCAGATCGGCAGGAGTCACCCATGGGATCTCACCGCCCCAATACTCCTCAACACTCGTCTTCGGCGTGCCGCCTGAAACGACCTCACACACATCCCCCAACCGCACCATCGGCCAATCATGCTTTGCATTGCTTGCCATGTTATTTCTCCTTGCTGAGCATGGCTTTGAGGTTCGCAAGGCCTTGAGTGATGTCGCGGTCGAGTTCTTCGATTTCGGCGACAATGTCCATGGGGTCTCGGGTTTCTTGTGCTTCGAGGACGATCTCCTTGTAGCGGTTCATGGAGAGGTCGTAGTCGGCTTGGGCGATCTCGTCTTTCGGCACCGTGAAGGAGTAGTCCGTGCGGGCGCGCTCACGCTCGGCGGTGGTGCGGGAGTGCCAACGGGCAACAACGTCTGGAAGGTTGTTGAGCTTCAGCTGCTCGTCGGTGAGGGTGACGGGAGTGGGGTCGTCGGCACGCGCGGGATCGCTTAAGTCCTGGATGTGGGAGGTAGGGGAGGGGCCGAGCAAGGGGCGCTCGAGAAGCGGAGTGCGCTTGTCATCCAGGGAGTAGCCATCCGCGGTGACGTCATAGAACCACACCTCGTCGGTGCCGCCGGAATCCGTCCGGGTGAAGCATAGGACCGCGGTGGACACGCCCGAGTAGGGCTTGAATACGCCGGAGGGAAGTTTGATGACAGCATCCAGGCGCTGATCCTCAACCAAGGTTTTGCGAAGGGCCTTGTGCGCCTTGGTGGAGCCGAAAAGGACGCCTTCGGGGACAATCACTGCGGCGCGGCCACCCGGCTTGAGCAGCTGCAGGAAGCGGTGGACAAACAGGAGCTCCGTCTTCTTGGCTGTGGTCACGGACTTGAGCTTGGGATCAATGGAGTCCTTATCCAGGCTGCCCGCGAAAGGCGGGTTGGCCAGGACTAGGTCGAAATCCCCAAATGTTGTGGGGAGCTTCTGCAAGGAGTCGTGGTGCGAGATGTTGGGCTCTTCAAAACCGTGCATGAACATGTTCATAGCCGCGATGCGCACCATGGTTTTGTCAAAGTCGAAGCCCGTCAAGCCCTCTGTGATGAACGTTGTGCGCGTGTCCTTGTTGTAGAGGTCCTCACGGTGATGGTGGCCAATCCAATCATTGGCAGCCACCAGGAAGCCAGCCGTTCCGCAAGCTGGGTCAATAATCCGCTGTTCCGGCGTCGGCTCCATGAGCGCGACGAGGAGCTCGATGATGTGGCTGGGTGTGCGGAACTGGCCATTCGTGCCCGAGGTGGACAGCTTGTCCAGCATGTACTCATACAAGTCGCCCTTCATGTCCTTGTTCGGAAAGTGCAACTGGTCAATGAGCTCCATAACGCGCGAAAGCGTGGCCTCAGATTCGATCTCAAAGGAGGCGTTGGCCATGTGCCCTTGGAAGCCCGTGCCGCCCATCTCCTTGATGAAGGGGAAGACCTTGGTGATGATGGTGGCCTTGCGGCGAGCAATGTCACGGTCTTCGATGAGGTTGCGCCACCGCAGGTCCTGTTGGCTGGCGTCAAAGATGTCTTCCGTCGCGGTGGGATCTCCTAACGCTCGGCGCTTATCAATCTGGACCTGACGCTCGTCCAAATCCTTGATGAAGAGCAGGTAGGTGAACTGCTCGATGACAGAGACTGGGTTGGAAATGCCGCCAGACCAGAAGGTGTCCCAGATGCGGTCGACGTTGTTTTTGAGGGCGCCGGTAATCATGTAATTCAGCGTAACTGTCGTGGGGAGTCATGCTGGTTATTAGCTCGCGGTAGGGGTAGTACCTCCAGATCTGCCCACGCAGGTTTTAGTACTAAACCTTCTTCACCACGGCAGGCTTGAGCTTCATCTCGCCAAATCCATCAATCTTGCAATCAATGTTGTGGTCCTCTTGGCCGGTGCCGGCGTCGACGTTCAGGCGGATGCCGCGCACCTTGGTGCCAGCTTTTAGCGGCTGCTGCGCGCCCTTGACCTTGAGGGTTTTGGTGATGGTGACCGTGTCGCCGTCGGCAAGCGCGTTGCCCACTGAATCCACGATGGTGAGGGCGGCTGCCTCTGCGGCCGAGTCGCTGGCAACAGCGTCGGTGGAGAACTCGTGCGCGCACTCCGGGCAGACGATAAGCGGCGGCATTTCGTAGGTGTACTCAGAGGAGCATTCGGGGCAGGGCGGCAGAGTTGCGGCCGAAGTATCAGACATAGGGGAGAGTTTAACCTGCGTAGCACGAAAAGATGATCCTTCTCTCATTCCATTGATAGATACCCGGGTGGGGTATAGGCTTGAGTAAACACAATCGGACCCATTCGGAAGACTTATGAAACGCCTCATCGCCCTCACCACTGCCTGCGCCGCAGCCATCACCCTGTCCTCTTGCTCTACTGACAGCCCCGTACCGAGTGAAGCCTCGAAGAGCGCCGCTGCCACCACCGAGGTCCAGCAGGTCTCCGCCGAGGAGATCCAGGCCGGGTTCGATCTCGAAGGGTTGGATGGCCAGGAAATCGTGGACAAGCTGGACCGCCAGTCCAAGGACGAGCGCAATAGCGATCTCCTCGCATCCGTGCGCCCGAACGAGCTCATCCTCGCTACTGAACAGGGTCAGGCCTCCCTGCCGCTGCCGGAGGACAAGTTCTACCTCTCTATTGCGCCGTACCTCTCCCGTACGCACGACTGCTTCAACCACTCCCTGACCACCTGCACCGGTGAGCTCAGCCAGGAAGACATCCACGTCACCATCACGGATGACAAAGGAAATGAGCTAGTCAACGAAGACACCACGACGTTCGACAACGGCTTCATTGGCTACTGGCTGCCGGCCGACAAGAAGGGCACCATCACCATCGAGCAGGACGGCAAGACCGGCGAGGTTCCCCTGGATACCTCTGACGAAGGCGGTACCTGCGTGACCACGCTGCAGATGGCATAATCTGCCCACTCACTCACCACGGTGAATCCCACCTCCTGGGGTTCACCGTTTGTCGTTTTATGGTGTCCACGCAGTGCTTGCCGACGTCAACAGTGTTCTGGGCAAGTCCCCATACGGCCACTCCCTGAAGAAATCTCCGAGCAGGCAATTGACCACAACAAGTCCGCTGGTGTCGTCAACTCTGTTCCTTTTAGCCACGCCACCCCGTCGGCGCCGGCTTCTTGGGCGCAGGCGTTGTGGCTGCCCTGCTCGGCGCCATCGCCGCATTCCTGCAGTCTGTCGGCGTGGTCAAGGCTGACTTCTCCGCTCTGCAGAAGATGTTCCGCTAAGCACTACAGCACTATGCACTAAAGGATGCGCTGAGCATTCAGCCCCCACGTAGGCCCTCCGCTTCGGAAGCGGAGGGCCTACTGCGCCTACTGGGAGGACTCCTCTAGGCAGTCATCCAGGAAGTCCATCAAGGTCGTAGCGTCATCGGATCGGAACAGTTCATCGAGGGCAAGGTTGAACTCCAGCCGCCGCGCGTGAGGGGTATTCAATGCGCTGTATCCATGACTCAGCAAGAGGCCGGACGCCACTAGCCTGGCGGTCCGCTTATTCCCATCGAAATAGAACTGGCTGCGTGTTGCAGAACAGAAATAGGCCAACGCTTGCTCGACGGGGTCACCACTTCCCTGAAGGGAAGCCAACAGATCAGCATGGGCTTCGCCCAACTCTTCAGCAGGGTCGAAGGGGATGAACCCGCCGTCCATGAGCCGCACGCCACCGCCGTCTCCCTCCACGTGGCCTTCACCACGGAAAAGGCCGGCATCGAGAGCCTCGTTCCTTGCAAGGACAGCATGAAGCGCGTCACTGGTGGCTTTGTCCACCGCAAATTCTTGTTGGATGACCAGCTCATGGAGCAGGTTGAACGCTTCTGACAAGTCCAAGATCTGTTGCTGCTCAGCAAGTGCCTTCCCACCCACAGTGACGCCATCGAGCAGAGTGCGGACTTCCGGGAGAGTGAACGTGTTTCCTTCCAGCGCGGCGGCATTCCACACCAAGTCAGGAAGTTGCTTGGTTAGTCGAAACAGCGCACGCTTGGTCCCCAACTCCGCAATGAGAGGTCGCTCATGGTGCTCCCAGCTCACTCGGCTCGTCGCTCTTCTCATCACCTATGCCCTCCCACATAGTTTTCTGCGCACACATCAATGGCAAGCTGATGCGGTGATACGTAGTGTATTCCGGCTTCATTAGTTGCGCCGGTGAGCTCTTCACCAGCGACAGGCACGAGGGTGATTCCTCCGGATACGGGCTCAGCACTCGCACGAATCCGAGTGGGCAACGAGGGCACGATGTCTGCTGGATTTGTGCACCAAATCAACGTCGAGTGAGGCTTTTCTGCTCTACCAGCGCTTTGCTTCGATCTGCGTTGAGCTGCAAAAGCACCCGACATCGCCCACGGCTGCCCGCTCGCATCAACCGCCGAGGCAATCGTTATGGGATTTGACGGTAAGAAGTGGAGAGCCCCGTGGCGGCCATATGGGTTGGAGGCCCACGCGGCCCGTTCCATGAGAGCCTGGTAGCTGCCACCGACGGCCGCAGCGTCACCCCACTGCACAAAGCGGTCAATCCAGGCTTTAACGTCTGGTTCTTCGCTGCTGAGCTCCCCCAGGAGAACTCGGGCGGCTGTCGCGGCGGCGGCATCGCTCATGCGGTGTACCTGTACGGAAACCTCGTATCCGAGCACGCGCATTACCTTGGCCAACCCGGCCAAACTCGGTTGAGCTGCCCCACGCAACCACAGATTGAGCGTATTTCGTGACACTCCCGAGCGCCGCGAGATTTCGCTAAGGCTCAGCGGGCTTTTCTTGAGGAGTTGTAATGGGTCCATAGCCCCACTATAGCCAGCTGTCCTATGCTTAGGACACCTGTCCTACCGTTAGGACAATCAAGCCCTCTACCAGCGACATGGCAACAGGACCCCGCCGTGTCCTATGATGAAGCAAATGAGCGCGGAGATTTATTCACTTCCCACAACGCCGTTGGTCACTACCGACATCGCCGAGCAGGGTCCCCGGATTTCACTGCGCCGGGGGAGCAACATCCTCATGCTTCAACTGCCCGCCACGTACCCCGAAGCGGAACTGACGGATCCACGATGGGTGGTCAAGTCCCATTTCATCGATCGCCCCCACTCGGTGCGTGAATTCGCCACCGAAGAGCCGCTGGAAGTCGGCATCCCCGGGCCGTTTACCCGCATCGAGGTCACGCTGCGCGATGGCGACGAGGCCCTCATCGAAACCATCACCTTCACCGGCATCACCGAGGACGCACCCTTCATCGTCTATGACCGCACCACGCTTATCGCGCCGCAGGGCACCCTCAAGGACGCTAAGCCCCTCGGCATCTGGGCCGGCTGGGAAGTGGGCCCACTGCCGGATCAGGTTAAGGTTCCGCAGAGGGAACCGGTGGACGTCGCCAAGCACGGCGATTTCGAGTGGGACTTTGACGTCGCCATCCTCCCCAACGCCCGTGGCCTCGACAACGAGCCCGTGTTCACCAAGTCCCCGCGCGTGCACCTCATCGCGGAAGGGGAGTGGCGCATCGATCTCACCTATGCGCCCCTCGGCGGCGAGCAGGAGGAGATTTCGGAGCAGACCTTCGACGCGGGCATCGCCGAACCTTTCCCGGGTGACCTCTACGAAGACCCGTGGGTGGGCCGCTACAAAGTGTCGCTGTGGCACGACGAGGAGCTTGTCGACGTCCGCTTCATTTCCCTCGCCGAGGGCCTCCACATGCGCGCCACCAACGACGGTCCGCGCGGCATGGATTTCCGCATCATCGATGCTCTCGGCGCGCACTCGGCCTTTAGCTACACGTTGGCTTCCCCGCCGAAGAAGCCCATCGCGTTGGAAAAGGGGCTGCGCACCTTCGAGGACACCGAGGTCTCGCGCCGCGAGGTCGTGGCCAGCGAGGCCGGCTATGAACTGGAATTCGATGTCTGGCCCGAGGCCCTGTTCAGCCGCGTCAAGCGCATCGGCCTGGAGCCCACTGAGCACTCCGATAAGCCGGTGATTTTTGCCGGCCAGCTCGATCAGGACGACATGTTTACCGTCCACTCACCGCGCCCGCTGCCGCTGGCGAAGTTCGTCACCATCGATGGCCGGCAGAAAATCAAGGAGCTGGCGCGCACCTCGAAGACAACGCAGGCGGTCACCAGCCTCGCCGTTCCCAACGCCGCGCTGGCCAACGCCGTGCGCAAGCAGCCCTCTGCCGAACTTTTCCTCATGTGGTCCACGCTGTCCTACGAGGACTACCTGGATTCGCTCCCGGCAGAGGAGCGCGCGGCCCACGAGGCCCGCAGCCTGGAGCGGCGCATCGTCGAGTACGAGGCTTCCGCATCCACCAGCCTGATCTATGCGGCGCTGGCCACCGTCCGCAAGTCCCCCTTCGTCAGCCGCGGCCTGCTCAACGGCGATGAGATTATCATCGAGCAGAACGCAGAACCGCAGGCAGATTTAGTGGGCTGGGCCTGGCCATTGGCCGAGCCCACCGTGGCGCCTACCCAACTCACTCCCACCGAAGAGGGGTTTGAGCTGCCCGCCGACCTTGCCGAGCAGGGCTCATTGCTTGTCGACGTCCGCGAGCTCCGCGCCTCCTCCAACCTCGCCGCCCCCGCTCGCCCCTCCAGCGCCTCCATCGTGGTCACGCCGGAAGGCTCGCCGGCGGCGCTCGCCTCGAAGGACTGGACCCCGGAGCAGCTCTGGGGCACCTTCCGCGCGCTTCACGTGCTCTCGCAGCGCAGCCCGAACCCAAAGCTGCAGGCGATGTTCGACAGCACGATTGATCGCCTGCGCGCCCAACCGGAGGACGCGCTCCACGCCCTGGCGCGCACTGGCGTTAGCGTGAACCAGCAGGCCCGCTCGCTCGCGCGCACGCGCTTGTTCCACTCGCCGCTGGAGCCCACCGCCGAGTCGAGCGCCGATAGCTACCTGGATCTCCTGCTCGATCCTTCCGCCAGCGAGAACGCGGAGCTGAACGCCGTGCGTGAATCCGGCGCCGATGGCCTAACCCGCCCGATGCTGCTGAATGCTGCGACCATTCACAGCCCCACGCCGCCCGTCGATGATCTGATGGGGGAGGCCGGCCGCGTCGCCGCGCTGCGCGAGTGCTTTGCCAACAACGGCGCACTCGATGCGCTGGGCACCATCGAGCACCTTCGCAAGGACGCCACGGCGCTGGCCTCGCTGGTGCAAAACGCAGGCGTTGACATGTCCGTCAGCCACACCCTTATCGCGTTGGGCGCCTTTGCCAGTGGCAACACCGCCGATGAGCTCAACGCCGCTGCCTGGATGCCCTATATTTCCTATGCCTTCGCCCTGGCCTCCCGCGCTGCGGCGAATGACATCATCATGGAAAGCCCGCTGCTCAAGGAGGACATGCCCATGCTTGCCGACGTCCTCCCCCTCGCCCCCCGCCTCTTCTTCTACGACCTCGTGACCGCGGAGGCGCTCTTCCACGATCGCGACATGTGAGCGCGTGAGGTGTGCCACAATAGGTGAGCATGAAGGTTATCTCCACGAACGTCGCTGTCCGCCGCCCCGAGCCGCACGGGCGGCACGAGTACACGGGCATCGATAAGCAGCCACGCCCCCTCCTGGATCTGGAAATACCCGGGCCCAACTACGGTGACGGCTCTGGCGTGGTGGGGGATTCCATCGGTGACCACGCCCACCACGGCGGCGCTGAGAAGGCCGTGTATGCGGTGGCCCGTGAGGAGCTCGATTACTGGGAGGGCACGCTCAACCGCGTGCTGCGTGATGGCTACTTCGGGGAGAACCTCACCACCGAAGGGATTTCTTGGTCGAATATGCTGATCAACCAGCAGATTCAGGTGGGGGAGTGCGTGCTTGAAGTGTCTATCCCGCGCACGCCTTGTGCCACCTTCTCCGGCTGGATGGACGAGCCCGGTTGGCTCAAGTCCTTCACGGAGCGCGGTGATTGCGGTTCCTACCTGCGCATCATCGAGCCTGGCCGCATCACTCCTGGCGATGAAATTACGCTTATCGGCCGCCCCGACCATGACATCACCATGGGCATGGCCTTCGCGGCCAAGATGGGGGACAAGGAGCTAGCCCGGCGCGTCGTGGACGCCGGCTGCCTTGCCGCAGTCCACCACGATCAGCTGGTTAAGCGCCTGCAGCCCCGCGGTTAGCTAGCCATTCATAGGTTGTCGCTTGTGAACCGCGCGTGCCATCCATACGCACGAATCGTGCCTTCACCAGTGACTTCAGCGCATATCGGACCTGCGCTCGAGTAAGGTTTGTGGCTGTTTCTATTTCGCCGATAGACAGCGGTTGTGCCGCCGTACGCAGCGCCTCCGCTACGCGCGGGGCGTTAACACCCAGGCGTTCCAAGGTCACTGGTGCATCCACTCGTCGTTCCGGGCCGGTGCCTGATTCCTCCTTGCGTAGTGGCTCCCAGATACGGGCCTCTCCACGAGTGTCCGGCCGCCACATCTTCACCGTAAATTGCACGCCAGAATCTATCAGGTCAGGCTCCGGTAATCCTTGCTCTCGCGCGGCATCCAGCATGAGCTGCACGCCGCCGCCTTCGCCCTCAATAACAAAAGAGCCATCGTCTGCTTTGAGATATCGGCACAGTCTATAGAGCCGCTGGTTAATCTCCTGGCGCGCCAGATCTCTCGACTTGAGCTGTTCAACCGTCAGATCCCGTAGGCCTCCTGGACTGGAGATAACCATCTTGTCCGGTAATAGGCGGACATCAATCGATTTACCCGCACCCAACGTATTTGGCCCAAGATCACGGTGCACCAATGCATTAGCCACGGCCTCTCGAATGGCCGGAAGGGGAAGTTCAGGAACTTCCACCATTGATCCGTCCTCTCGATATCGCCGTACGGCGGCTAAACGTTGCCTTACCCATCCCATTACCGAGTTCAACAGCACCGGAACGGGCCCCTCAAAGGTCTCCAACCCCAACACTCGCCCGTGCTTCGAACCATTTGGTAGCCTTTGCGCCACCGTTACTGCTAAGGAGGGAAAATGCCCTTGGGGATAGAAACCCAGCGCATACAGGCCAGCAAGCGTCAGCTCTCCAGTCGCGGTCGTCACCGCTAGCGCCCGTAAGACGTCCTCATCTTGAGTAAGTCCCGATAGTCGCCGATTCTTTTTCCGCGCCTGAACCAAGAAATCTTGCACCACGTCGCTATCTAGGTCTGCAAGGCTCGTGCCTTCCACAATCGTCGTGTCATAGGACACTGCCTCTTCGGCATGCAGCTTTGCCACGTCCATCATGCGCAGCTCCGAGGCACTCATACGGTAGTCCCCATCAGCCATTCGAAGATACGCTTCTCCCCTGTAGATAGCAGGCTTATCAATAATCGGAAGACCCGTAACCTCCGCAATCACGACATGCGTGCCATCTATTGCCACACTGTCGGTATGCACTGTGACTGGAGGGGTGATGGCATGACGCGCCTGCGAGGCCAGAGCAGCCTCCATCTCCGAAGGATTCTCAATGCCAGTGACAATGAATCCTTCCTTCTCATTGACACCGAGAATGATAAGGCCGCCACTCGGCATGTTTGCGAACGCGCACAATGTCTGCGGTAGAGAGTCCGGAATGCCCCCTTGAGCGGTTTTGACCTCGACTGTTGTTGAATCACCGCCGCGCAACTCAAGCTCAGCCAATAGCTCTCTCAGCTGATTCTCGGACCAATTGTTCACGATGAATACCCGCCCTCAATGTTAACAATGACGGCTCAATGCTAACTTCATTCCTCTTCAATGACAAGAGTTCTCATTGATCTTCCCATTGAGGTGTCATTGACATTCTCATTGAGGCCAAATTATGGCCCTGAAACCCCGTATGTTTAAGCTTTATCTAGCGCATAAACCGCAATGAGTGGTTGGATAAGAGTTATCCAACCACTCATTTGCTGTCTGACGAATGGATAGCCTCTACAAGCCTCACTACGTTACCGAGAGCTGGATCCCCGAATCAGGCTCCGGCACTCCCCGGCGCGATAAGGCCGGAGGTCCTTTTTAGGTCTATGTCCCTGACCATCTTGTAAGTAAGGCATGGAGTTTTCCCCAGAGCTCACCAGCCGGGCAGCACGTATCGAGCGAGAGATCTTGGATCTCAACCGTCATGCTGCTTCTGGCCAGTTGGAATCTGTGGCCCGCTTACTCATGCGTTCTGAGGCGATTTCTTCCTCACGCATTGAAGGTATTGCGCCCAACGTCGACAAGGTTGTCCTCGCGGAACTCGCCCAAAAGGAGGAAGTCCGCGGCTTTAAGGAAAGCGCGGAAGAGGTTGCGCGTAACCTCACCGTTCTGTGTTCCATTGAGAAGAGCTTTGCCACCGAACCAACATCTCCATCGGCCTTCTTGAAAAGCTCCAAAGAGAGTTGATGGGGGAGAAGGGCTCTATCCCCACTGGTCTCCGCACTATTCAAAACTGGATTGGTGGAAGTAACCACACACTCTTTGGGGCCGAGTTCATCCCAGCGCCCCCACGTCTAGTCCATGACCTCGTAGACGACTTATGTCTTTACCTCGATGGCGCTTCGCACGGTGCTCTTATCCAAGCCGCGATTGCTCACGCTCAATTCAAAACGATTCACCCATTTGCAGATGGCAACGGCCGTGTGGGCCGTGCTCTCATTCATGGGATTCTTCTGCGTCGCGGACCTACTGAATACACCATTCTGCCGGTAAGCCTCGTCCTCGATACGTGGTCCAAATCGAAAGCTACCTGCCTTTTCGCACCATCAAGCGTGGTAAAATCCTCACCATGGAGCGCACGTATAAGTGGGAGCATGTCGAGACTCCCCTCATCCGGAACGAGGCCGCAGTTCATTTTTTAGGAGCCGGTTTGACCGCTTCCGGAGTGCAATACGGCGATGGATACAAGGCCACGTGGGAGCTGCGCGCCGCGGAGAACTGGGTGACCGAACGTGTGTCGGTGAACGTTGAAGGCGACGGATGGGGGCGAAGCCTCGAGCTGTTAAGGTCCGAACAAGGCGTGTGGTCGGCGGAAACCAATGAAGAGGGCGCCCAGCCTGAAGAGCTGCCCTCCCCCGGTATCGTCCAGTCAGCCGACCTGAAAGCCGCACTCGATTGCGATCTCGGTCTGTGCCCTCTCACCAACACAATGCCTATTCGTCGCTTGACGCTGCTTGAGACTCAGGTTCCGAAAACGCAGCTGATCATGGCTTGGATTGATATACCGTCCCTCCAGGTGATCGCATCAGACCAGTACTACAGCTCCGTCGATGCTGAAACTGTCCGATATGAAAGCGGAACACGGGGAGTCGACGTCGAGTTGGAGGTCGACGGTGACGGCGTGGTCGTACACTACCCTGATCTCGCACGGCGGGTCTGATCCGGAAGCAACTCTAACTAAGCTGGGCGGTATGAACGACCTGACCATCGCGCCTGGCCCAGGGATCCCCGGGGGTCTGGTCATCGTCGCCGCCGACCTGACGGAGCGGTTCGCGAAGTCGTCGGGACCAGGTGGCCAAGGCGTCAATACTACGGACAGCAAAGTGCAGCTTTCCGTCGATATCGCTACGTGCTCATCGCTTTCCGACGCCCAGCGTCGCCGCGTCCTTCACAACCTCGAACACCGCCTGGACGACACAGTGCTCACCGTGAGCGCGTCGACGCAGCGCTCGCAGGTCCGTAACCGCACCGAGGCGCGAGAGCGCATGGCCGCCCTCTTGCGTGAGGCGCTCGCTCCGCTTCCTCCTCCGCGGCGCAGGACCAAGCCGACGCAGAGCTCGGTGCGACGCCGTCTCGAAGCGAAAAAGCGGCGCTCGGAACTCAAGTCCACGCGACGGCGGCCCCAAATTTCCTAGTTCGAACCATCCGCGTGCATATCCTCACGCTGACGGACCTGGTTCGGGTAACCGCTACGCTGAGACAGCTTGGACCGGTTGAATCCGCTCTCGATTCCACAGACGCTCAGTGTCCTTGTCAGCGAACGACTGGATCATGCTTCACCCTATCCCCCATAACGCGAAACATCAATAACGCTACACGTTAAGTTTGAACTCCACGGTATGTAGTTGCAAAGTTACTTTCTCGTTAGCCTGCAACAATCAGAAAACTGTAATTACGTCAGCGCACAGAGAACATATGGGCGCATGGAAACACGTAAAGGTTTTGCGGGATGGCGTGGACGTCAACGTGAGATTCTGGAGAATCTCGCCGCCCACGTCGCTCCCGCGTTGGGTGGCAGCCGAACCACAAAGGATCAGTCATCTGCTATCCCATCGACTAATTCCTGCAGGTCGCAGGACCTACGCGTAACCGTCAGTTCAGTGCATTTTGAATAGTTCAGCACACGTTGTATTATTCAGCACATGCTGACTATTGCTTCGCGCCTCGACGTCATGAACCGGCTCGGCCGGGCCATGGCTGATCCGACGCGTTCCCGAATCCTGATGACCCTACTCGACGGTCCGGGCTACCCGGCCGAGATTTCGCAAAGCTTGGATCTGACCCGCTCGAACGTCTCGAACCACCTGTCCTGCCTACGCGATTGCGGCATCGTCGTCGCTGAGCCGGAGGGCCGTAAGACCCGCTACGAAATTTCCGATCCGCACCTCGCGGCGGCGCTCGAAGCGCTGGTCAACGCGACGCTGGCCGTCGACGAGAATGCCCCCTGCATCGACACTGAGTGCTCGGTGCCCGGCTGCGGCGAGAAAGGAACGGACGCATGAGTTCAGCATGTGGATGCGAACACGAACCCGCCACGGAGATCGAAGAGCTCGATCGGCCATGGTGGAAGGACCCCGAGCTACTGCTACCGATCTTCTCCGGCGTAGCCCTCATTACAGGACTGGCGCTGGACTGGTCCGACTTGGAGACGCCCGCAACGGTACTGTATTGGCTTGGCCTGCTGTTGGGCGCTTACACGTTCGCACCTGGAGCGATCCGGAACCTTGTCACGAAGCGCAAGCTCGGCATTGGCTTGCTTATGACGATCAGCGCGGTCGGCGCGGTGATCCTTGGTTTCGTCGGAGAGGCCGCGGCGCTGGCGTTCCTGTACTCGATCGCCGAGGCGCTGGAAGACAAGGCGATGGACCGGGCCCAAGGCGGACTGCGGGCACTATTGAAGCTGGTACCGCAAACCGCGACCGTGCTGCGCGACGGTACGACGGCCAAGGTCACTGCGAAGGACCTTGAGGTTGGCGAGCTAATGGTCGTACGCCCCGGGGAGCGGATCGCCACGGACGGCATCATTCGGTCCGGACACTCCAGCCTTGACACCTCAGCGATCACCGGAGAATCCATTCCGGAGGTGGTTGCGCCCGGCGACGAGGTACCCGCGGGAGCGATCAACTCCGCCGGTGTGCTGGAGGTCGAGACGACCGCAGCTGGAACGGACAACTCGCTGACCACACTCGTCGACCTCGTCGAGCAAGCGCAGGCGGAGAAGGGTGACCGCGCCCGGATCGCCGACCGGATTGCCCGACCCCTCGTGCCCGGGGTGATGATCCTGGCGGTGCTGGTCGGCGTGATCGGCTCGCTGTTGGGCGACCCCGAGACTTGGATCACCCGTGCGCTGGTGGTCCTGGTCGCAGCGTCGCCGTGCGCGCTGGCAATCTCCGTGCCGCTGACGGTCGTGGCCGCGATCGGCGCGGCCAGCCAGTTCGGAGTAGTCATCAAGTCCGGCGCGGCGTTCGAGCGACTCGGCGGCATCCGTCACCTAGCGGTAGACAAAACCGGAACCCTTACCCGCAACCAGCCCGAGGTTACCGGAGTGGTCCCGGCAGACGGATTCGATCGGGCGCAGGTGCTTTCCTTCGCGGCGGCGGTTGAGCAGCAGTCGACGCACCCCCTCGCCGCGGCGATCGCGGCAGCGGAGCCCGAAGCACCCACCGCCTTGGATATCAGCGAGGAAGCCGGTCAAGGCATCGGCGGCACCGTCGAAGGCCGACGGGTGCTGGTCGGCAGCCCCCGATGGATCGACGCCGGACCACTGAAGGCAGACGTTGAGCGCATGGAATCCGAAGGCCAGACCTGCGTCCTAGTCACCGTCGATGACGCTCTCGCCGGGGCGATCGGGGTGCGCGACGAGTTGCGGCCCGAGGTGCCCGATGCCGTGCAATCCCTGCACGACAACGACGTGGAAGTGAGCATGCTCACCGGCGATAACACTCGCACCGCCCAGGCACTGGCTGAAATCGCCGGAATCGACGACGTGCGCGCCGAGCTGCGACCGGAGGACAAGGCAAGCATCGTCGCCGAACTCTCCTCCAAGACGCCGACGGCGATGATCGGCGACGGCATCAACGACGCGCCGGCACTGGCGGGCGCAACGGTGGGCATTGCGATGGGAGCAACCGGCTCTGACGCCGCGATCGAGTCCGCTGACGTCGCCTTCACTGGCCACGACCTCCGGCTGATCCCGCAGGCGCTGCAGCACGCCCGCCGAGGCAGCAGGATCATCAACCAAAACATCGTGCTGTCTCTGGCCATCATCATCGTGTTGATGCCACTGGCGATCAGCGGTGTACTGGGCCTGGCCGCCGTCGTCTTGGTACACGAAGTCGCCGAAGTCATCGTGATCTTGAACGGCCTGCGGGCTGCACGAGCGAAACGCTGAGGCTGTGACCGGCAAGTCTTATAAGGGTTAAACCACGCGCCGAGCGCACACACACGTTGGACCAGGCGAGTCATTCGAGTTCACCACCTGGTCCTTCTCGATGCGTGCAGGCACGGGAACTGTGGGTGAACCTAATAGTTCAACGGCCCGATAGCGCTTGCAGATTCTTCACACGAGGTAGCGGAATGGACCGAGGCCGAACGAAAACCGGAGTTAGAGACAGCGCTCTTCAACATACCCCCAATAACGCGAAACGTCATTAGCGCCTCGCGTTACACGTTGAACTTGAACTCGACGGAGTGTCGTCGCTATTTAACGTGTGCGAGGATCATTTCTGGACCCCACCCCACTCGCTGGCATGAACCTTGCACACAGCCACGGCGATGGTCCCTGTACGGCCTTGCCGACTGAGCGCCCGGCACCCCCATCACAGACGTTCGTGCTCCACATCCTTCGCTCAAAGCAGACTGCTATTCCGTAAACCGATGTAGTCACCCCTCCAGGACGGTAGCCTTATCAACCCAGCGAGCCAATAGACTGAAAGCCGCGAGCTGCTCCAACGCGACTTGCTCCTCACCACCGTCGTGTGGAACATGCATCCCGGGATTGCGGATAGCCGCGTACAAGCCCTCTGCAAAGGCGCGGGCGCCCCGATGTAGGTTCTCAAACGTCTTACTGCCATCATTTTCCATAAGCCGAAGGCGCGGCACATTACGCTTCGGATCATGGAGTGAAAACGCCTCATTGAAAAGTGCTGTTTCAGATATGTCTAGGCGGTTCAGTTTCGCTTGGGTCTCTGCATTGATGCGGATGGCAGCCTGCATCACGGCTTGATGGTAGTGCCCATGATTCCAGTAACCCTTGCCATTCTCCCACGCCCACGGATGCAGATTGGCGGCGTCTAAGTCTGGCGTGTTGTCTCCGAGCTTTTCAGCGAGTTCAGACCTACGTTCAAGCACTGTCTTGGCCCGGGAGGCTTGGTCCCTCAGCCAGCTATACTCCTTGTCCTGGACTGGGAGTCCTTGTCTCCACCCGGGAAGCGCTCGGTCAAGGATCATTTCAACGACGTGGGCACGTGCCGCAGCCTCAGTCGGCGATCCGCTCATAACGGTTCCAAGGTAGGCGATGCCCGGGCCCATGTCGGGGACTACCTTCTCTGTGACTTGCAGGAACGCGTCTATCTCATTGATCGCCCACTCGGGGTCTAGCTCGGCCATGCCTCCATTATGACGTATGGGGCTGACATGGCCGGAGAGAACTGTTCTGATACCCCAACCAGAAACACCCCTCGTTATTGCAGGCGCGCTAACGCGCGCCCACAATGGAAACCATGAGCGACGCCAACTTCATCATCCGCCAAATCACCTTCGACTGCCACGATCCGTCTAGGCTCGCCGAGTTCTGGGCGGTCGCAACCGGCTGCGAAATCGCCGCGGATTACGGCGATTTCGTGATGGTCGATTCGACCCCGGCGCTAGGGTTTCAGCGCGTTGAGGATCCCACGCCTGGCAAGAACCGCATGCATATCGACGTTGGCGGGGCGGAGCGCGAATCCTTGGTAGAGCGCCTCAAAGACCTAGGCGCTACCGAACTCACCACCCACGAGGCGCCGGGATTGGTGTGGACCGTCATGCAGGATCCGGAAGGCAACGAGTTCTGCGTGGGCAACCTCGGGGCCTAGCTACAAATTGAACTTAAACTCGACGGAGTGGCGAAAGAAGGCTACCTCACTCAGTTGTAAGCGATTCGAGAAGCCGAAAAGTGTGCCGCAAGGCGTTTCCTGCTCGAAAAGGCAGCCTCCGCAGGCTAGATCGTTCCGCGTCATGAAGAGCTAGCACCGCCGAAGTCCCCCTCAAGTCAGATTCGGACTCATTCTCACAGTCAGTCGCGGAACGAAAACCAACTTAGTACGGTCCCGACTGCAACTAAAACTGTTCCTGCCGAAACTAAATGCCATCTTCTAACCGCTGGCGAAGCACGACTTCCTCTTCATCGCTGAGCCCAGCGAGTCTTTCTCCCTGCTGTTCTTCTTCGAATCGCAGCGCATCCGCCAATGTTTCTTTCAACGGGCGAATCTGCAGGCCAGCTTCGTAGGCTGTGGCGCAATCGAGTAGCGCGATGTTGCGAAACTGTTCACCTGGTACCCACAACGGCAACGATTTTGGGCCCATCCACGGGGTTACATCATTAGCGAGAAGCAGTTCATCAGAGCAAGGTCGCTCCGTAGCCTCCGATGCGGCTAACTCACGCGAAATCTTGAACACATCGGACAAGGAAGTAGCAAACCCCGTGGCGTTAAAGGTTCCGAAAGTTCCAACTTCTGCAGACTCAACTATCCAGTCTGCAAGGTCTTTCACATCAATCATAGCGACGGGAAACGCCGGGTCTGGGACGATCACGTTCTCACCCGTGGGATGCGCGAAGCGCCACGGATAGTAACCACTGCGCCCTGTTTCGTCGCCGTAGCCGGCGATCAGACCGGGTCGAACTACCATTACCGACCTATTTATGTTGCGATAAATCGTTTCGCAAGCAGACTTTGCGGCCGGGTACTGCCCCATGTTCTCCATGTAGTCAATTTCAAGCGGAGTGACTACGGAATCAGACTCGGAAGAAATACTTCCTTGGTCCTCATATACGCTGCTCGAAGACACAAATATACGATGCTTGGCCTGGAGTTTCGTCGCCGCATCCCGCGCATGCTTCGGCTGACTCGTCAGATCCACAATGGTGTCCCAAGTTTTCCCCGCAACCTCATCGTACGCACCGTCACGGTCACGGTCTGAACTCACAAATTCGGCTCCGTTGGGAACCTTCCCGTTACCCCGCGCGAGGCAAGTAACTTGATGTCCTCGGTCGATTGCTGCCGCCGCAATGTGTCCTCCAAGGAAACCGGTACCACCGAGCAATAAAAAGTTCATGTCACTAGTTGTACACGAAACCTTCTCACACGTGACCAGTCCTAATCCCAGCGCATCCAAGCTGGAATAAGATGTCAGAGCAGGATTACCCCACCATCTGTCAGAGCTTCTTATTCGGCTAACCTACACATTGAACTTAAATTCAACGCAGACGACATCCTCAGCCTGCTCGACCTCGCAGACCGCCAGCTCGCCAGCAGCCGCTTCGACACGAGGCTCTCACCGCCTACCGGGCGCGCAGTTCCACGGGCACAGCCTTAAAGTTTCCGGATACGCTCTGCATCAGCCACGAGGTTGTGCGTGAGCTTCTCAGCTTCAAGCCCACTCAAGTCACAGCTGTCGAAACGGGCCAGCCAGTCGGCCCGAACAGCGGGGGAGTCGAACCAGGTTGCGCGCTCAGCCTCAATATCCTCGATGCCGCTCAAAGTGCGGCCGTCGCGGGTGCGGATCTCGAGGTCGTCGACAAGCGGCGCAATAGCCTGAAGCCCTGGGACGATGGCTTTAAAACCCGACGTGTGGGAAACCTCATTGGTCCAACGCGGGTAGCGGCTCACGCGCTGCGCCTCCAGGTAGCGCTGGGCGACGCCCAGCCTGGAGACCGCCTGCGCCACCGCCAGCCCCACGACCTTTACGCGGAAACCCACGGAGCGAAACTTGGCTATCTCTCCTGCGATGAATTCCGGGTTGGACAGCGTGTTCTCAATGATGAGGGAGTGCCCGTGCTGCCGGCCATACTCAATCAGCGAGGACATCCAATAGGGCACCGGACCATTGGTGAGCACGTCCATGCGCAGGGGGTCGCGCTCCATGATCTCGTCGAGGGCGGGGTGCAGCTTCCGAACCTCATCGGAATCAAGGACCGCGTGACCATTCTTTACAGATTCAATAGCCGTTGATTTGCCTGACGCTGGCTGCCCCGCCACATAAATGACCTCTGGAACAGCCGGACCATGAGCATTCGACCGACCAAAATAGCTAGTTTGCAGAGTCTTTAGCCGTTGCTCCATGACCTGCGGATCAACGGGGAAGTCAGCGGCGGAAAGCATAGGCTATGCCGCTTTGTGCTCGGAGGAGAGGGCTTCAAGCCGCTGCGCAAAGAGAGCCGCAGCGGCGCGGATGGCTTCAATGTCGGTTGAATCAACACCACTGACTATGTCCTCTACCAGCCAATTCTGACGAATCCACCATTGTGATTCAACATCGTTGCCTGCTTCAGCGGCCCGAGTGAGGTAGGCAGCTTTCAGCGAGGACGCAACCTCCTTCATGGCGTCGAAGGCTGCGTACTCGATCTCCGGGACTTTGGCGGTGCTCATGGCGCTAAGAATAGCAGCGCCATGGCGGTTTTAGCCGTTGATGATCTGCGGGTACGCCAGGCCCTTGAGGCCCTCGGTACCGAACTCCACACCGTAGCCGGAGGACTTGATGCCACCGAAAGGCACGCGCGGATCCACAGCACCGTGGGCATTGATCCAGGTAGTGCCTGCCTCCAGCTGCGCAGCGACGTCCAGAGCGCGCTCACGGTTGGAGGACCACACGGAGGAGCCCAAGCCCACGTCAAGCTTGTTGGCCTGCTCGATGGCCCAATCCAGGTCTGTGTACTTCACAATCGGCAGGGCAGGCCCGAACTGCTCCTCGACGACCAGCGGGTTATCCGGGTCGATGTCCGCCACCAGGGTGGTGGGGTAGAAGTAGCCCGGCGCGTCATAGTCCGGGTCGCCGCCCAGCAGTACGCGGGCGCCGGAATCCTTGGCGGCGTTGACGAGCTTGTCCACGATGTCGAACTGCTGCTTGTTCTGCAGCGGGCCGAGCACGTTCTCTTCCTCGAGGCCCACGCCCATCGGGGAGGCCTTGGCTACCTCGACGAGGGCTTCGCAGACGGCGTCGTACAGCGACTCCGGCACATACACGCGCTTCATCGCCGCACAGGTCTGGCCGGTGTTGATGAACGCGCCCCAGAAGAGGTCGCCGGCGATCTCCTTCGGGTCAGCGTCATCCAGTACGATGCCCGCGTCATTGCCGCCGAGCTCCAGCGTGAGGCGGGTGAGATTGTCCGCGCTGGCCTCCACAATCTTCTTACCGGTGGCGGTGGAGCCGGTGAACATGATCTTCTCGATGTCCTCATGCGTGGTCAGCGCGGCACCGACCTCGCCATCACCGCTGATGACCTGGAGAACACCCTCCGGCAGCACGGAGTTGACCACCTTGAGCAGACCCAGCACGGAAAGTGGGGTGTACTCGGAGGGCTTGACGACGACCGCGTTGCCCATACGCAGCGCCGGCGCAATCTGCCAGATGGTGATCATCATCGGCCAGTTCCACGGGCCGATGGCGCCGACGACGCCGAGCGGGCGGTAGTTAACGGTGGCGGTGATGTCATCATCGACAGCGGTGTAGTTGGGGTGCTCGAAGGAGGCGGTAGCATTCAACCAGCCGGAGCACGCACCGACCTCGAAACGGGCGTTCGGGCCGTTGAGCGGCTTGCCCTGCTCACGGGAGAGAAGCTCAACGAGTGCCTCTGCATTAGCGTCGATGGCGGCGGCTGCCTTGGTGAGAAGCTCGCAACGTTCTTCGTCGCTAAGCTTGGCAAAGCCCTTCTGCGCTGCGCGTGCGGTCTCAACTGCGGCGTTAAGGTCCTCAACGGTGTTCTCTGGCGCGCGGCCAACAACCTCTCCGGTGGCGGGGTTGAGGATGTCGCGTCCGTTCTCGTCCGTGATGGCGTTGAGCAGATCAGCGTAGGTGGCGAACTGAGTCATGAGATCTCCTTGTGAAGAAGTCGTGGGCCCCGCGAACAAAGCCCAAAGAAACTTTTGCCCACGATGTTACCTGCACCACATCTACAGGATTGACTCTGAGTGCACACAATTTGTCCAAAAATGTGCCAGCTCTCACGATATGATTCCAGTTATGTCTGCTTCCGCCGTTGAACAATTCGATATCGCGTCATGGCGCACCGCGTCATCCGAGTCTTTTGGCCAACTCGACGTGGACGCTGAGGACCCCTCTTCCTTTCACGCAACGCTGCGCTCAACGAAGGTGGGGGATATTTCCCTCTTCGATATGTGCACCTCCCCGCACACCGTGAATCGCTCCAAGATAGCCACTGATGAGACACCATTTTGTAAGCTCAGCCTACAAATCACCGGATCCTCAACCATGAGCCAAGACGGGCGGACCTGTGAACTGCGTCCAGGGGACCTTGCTCTGTATGTGACCCAGCGGCCCTACACCCTGCACTATCCGGAGGAACAAAACACCCTCGTTGTTCACTTCCCGCAGAGCTTCCTCGACATCTCACCCGCGCAGATCCAACGCCTCACCGCGAATCCGATCTCACGCTCACACGGCCTCGGCGCGGTGGCCGTGCCCCTCTTTGAACAGCTGGCCAAGAACCTGGACCTATTGAAGGGCCCGCACGCCACGGCCCTAGTCCGCTCGGCGCTGACCATGCTGGTGTCAGTCCTGGCTTCCGACGTCGCCGACGAACCCTCTGCAGGCACACTCCTGTTCAACCAGGCCACCGCCTACATCGAGAAGCACTTGGGCGACCCGGACCTAGGCCCCAGCAGCATCGCCCAGGCACTCTTCGTATCGGTACGCCACCTCCACGCCAAGTTCTCCGAGCAAGGCCTTTCCGTAGGCAGCTACATCAGAACGAGGCGCCTCGAGCACATCCGCCGCGAGCTCGTGGACCCGCGGCACTCCGAGGAATCAATCAGCCACATCAGCGCCCGCTATGGTCTGCACGATCCCTCGCACCTCTCACGCATCTTCAAGGCGGAGTACCACAAGTCGCCGAGTGCATACCGCGCGGCAGCTAGCGGTTAACGCAGGCGAGTATGCATAAAAGAAAATGCTGGCACCTCTCACAAAGGAGGTGCCAGCATCATTATCAGCGAATTTAATGCACTATTTATGCATTCGCGTACGGGTCGCGCATAGCGATGTACTGCAGCGAGGTGTACTCGTCCAGGCCCTCAGCGCCGCCCTCGCGGCCCATGCCGGACTGCTTCACGCCACCGAATGGGGCAGCGGCGTTGGAGATGACACCTGCGTTGAAGCCCATGAGGCCGAACTCGAGGCCGTCACCGATACGCCACATGCGGTCCGAATCCTCGGTAAACACGTAGGAGGCCAGGCCGTACTCCGTGTCATTAGCAATCTCAATCGCTTCCTTCTCATCGGAGAAGGTCAGGATCGGAGCAATCGGGCCGAAGATCTCCTCCTGTGCCACGCGGGCATCACGGGAGACGTTCGTCAGAACGGTCGGGGCGTAGAAGTAACCCTTGCCCTCACCCGGCTTGCCACCGACGAGGGCCTTGGCGCCCTTGGCCACGGCATCGTCGACAAGCGCGGTGATGTTGTCCAGCGCCTTCTGCTCCACGAGCGGACCACAGGTGACGCCCTCGTCGAGGCCGTTGCCGACCTTGAGCTCACCGATGCGCTTGGCGAACTTCTCCGCGAACTCATCGGCGATGGACTCGTGAACGATGAAGCGGTTGGCCGCGGTACAGGCCTCACCGATATTGCGCATCTTGGCGCCCATTGCACCCTCGACGGCCTGGTCAATGTCGGCGTCCTCAAAGACGATGAACGGAGCGTTGCCGCCCAGCTCCATCGAAGTGCGCAGGACGTTGTCGGCAGCGGCCTTGAGCAGAGTCTTGCCCACCGGAGTAGAGCCGGTGAAGGACACCTTGCGCAGGCGGGAATCCGCCATGATCGGCTCAGAGATGGCAGAGGCCGACTTACCGGACACCACGTTGACCACGCCTGCCGGAACGCCGGCATCGATCATGGTCTGTGCGAAGTACTGGGTGGTCAGCGGCGTCAGCTTGGCCGGCTTCACCACCATGGTGCAACCAGCGGCGATGGCTGGTGCAATCTTGCGGGTAGCCATGGCCAGCGGGAAGTTCCACGGAGTGATGAGCAGGCACGGACCCACCGGCTTACGACGGGTCACCATGCGCAGGGTGCCCTCCGGCGCCGGCAGGGTGCGGCCGTAATTGCGGACGGCTTCCTCGCTGAACCAGCGCAGGTACTCCGCGCCGTAGGTGACCTCACCATAAGATTCCGCCAGCGGCTTGCCCATCTCCAGGGTCATCAGCGCAGCGAATTCGTCCTTACGTTCCTGTACCAGGTCAAAAGCGCGGCGCAGCAGGTTAGAACGCTCACGGGTGGACGTGCGCGCCCACTCATCCTGTACTGCACAGGCAGCGTCCATAGCCTTCTTCGCGTCCTCAGAGGTAGCGGACGCGAGGGTAGCGATAACCTCACCGGTAGCCGGGTTTTCTACATCGAAGGTGGAGCCATCGGAGGCGTCTACCCACTCACCGTTAATCAGCAAGCCGGTCGGAACCTTGGCCAGCAGCTCGTCAATATTGACCTTGTTGTTTTCACTCATGGTTCTTTTTTACCCTCCCAAATGGAATTTGTCTGCCAGTTGACGTGCCGCACCCGAAAGAAGTTGAACATCCGCCCCAACCAGCGCAAATGATGCGCCAGAAGCCATGTATTTCTGGGCCTGTTCAAGATTGAAAGCGTTGACGCCTACCTTCTTTCCGGAAGCACGGACTACTTCAAATGTGTGATTGACCGCCTCGAGTACATCCGGATGGGTCTGCTGGCCCAAAAGCCCCATTGAGGCTGCTAGGTCCGAGGGGCCGACGAAGATGTTGTCCACGCCTTCGACAGCCACGATCTCTTCGACGTTCTCCACTGCGGTCGCAGATTCAATCTGCACCGTAAGGCTCACCGTGTCCGAAGCGTTCGCAAGGTAGTTCTCCACGCCGTTCCACCGCGAGGAGCGGGCCAGCGCCGAACCGACTCCACGCACACCGCGGGGCGGGTAGTGCATAGCCGCCACGGCCGCTTCAGCTTCCTTGGCAGTATCAATCATGGGCACCATCAGGTTCTGTACGCCGAGGTCTAGGTACTGCTTGATCAACGCGGTGTTATTCACGGGCACGCGGACCACGCGTGTAAGACCATAGGCATCGGTGGCTCGCAGCAGGGAAAGAATGGTTTCCAGGCCATAGGGCGAATGCTCACCATCGATCAGCGTCCAGCTAAAGCCAGCCGAGGCGATGATCTCCGCCGCGGCCTCCGAGCCAGAACAAATCCATGCGCCAACGAGCGGCTGCTCAGCCTTCTCGAGGACGTCCGCGAAGGTGGGCGGCAACTTTACTGGAATCGGCATGTGATGGACCCCAACTTTCCGTAGTCTGCGTGGACGGTATCGCCCGGTTCGACCCACATGGGCTTGGTGAAGGAACCGGCCAGGATGATGTCACCGGCGGCCAGGCTATCGCCGTGCGCGTGGAGCTTATTGGCAAGCCATGCCACGCCCATGGCCGGGTGGTTGAGCACGGCAGCCGCCACACCCGTATCTTCGATGGACTCGTTGCGGTAGAGCAGCGCGGACACCCAGCGCAGATCGACATCCGCAGGGTCTACCGGATTGCCGCCATAAACCATGGCGCCGAGCGCCGCATTATCCGAAATCGTGTCGACGATCGTGCGGCCCTCCATCTCGATTCGGGAGGAGAGGATCTCCAGCGCTGGGACGACGTACTCCGTCGCGCGCAGCACGTCGAAAATGCTGCAATTCGGTCCCTTCAGCTCTTCCTTGAGCACGAAGGCCAGCTCGACCTCGATGCGGACGTTAGAGAACTGTGCGTGCTCGATGGTGGAACCGTTCTCGTAGACCTGGTCTTCAAAAATTGCGCCGTAATCCGGCTCAGTGATTCCCGTGGCCTCCTGCATGACCTTCGAGGTCAGGCCAATCTTGCGACCGACGAGGCGACGGCCGTCTTCGGTACCACGGCGCACCCATTCGCGCTGCACCGCATAGGAATCCTCGATGCTCATCTCTGGGAAACGGGCAGTCAGCAGCGGGACCATCGTGCGGTCCTTTTCGGCTTGCGCCAGTTCATCTGCGATAGCGATGTGCTGTTTCTCATCCAGCATGTACTTCGCTCCTTAAGGTGTTGTAGAACGTGTTTGTTCTGTTTAAGAGGTTTGTTGAACCTGAAGGTTTCACGTGAAACGACAACGCGGCCCCGCGATATGTGCGCTCGCTTCTCGACGCCACGGGGCCACGTTCATCAACCTGAGTACTTAGTCGTTTAGAGCTGGTGTCCCAGCTTGTACTCACCTTGCTTCCACTCCGGCATCTCCTCCGCATCTTCCTTGCGGGTGTAGGAGAAGCCATCCGCGCCAATGGTGGCCTCCAGCTCGGACTCATCCTCGCGGGCAACCAGCGGCACCGGGTTTCCATCCAAGTCGAGGACCGTGGAGCCATCGCGGTACCAAGAAGGAACAACCGGGGTTCCCCACCAGTCACGACGCTGGTTATCGTGAACATCCCAGGTCACGACCGGGTTATCCGGGTCGCCGGTGTAGTAGTCCTGGGTGTAGATCTCTACGCGGTGTCCATCCGGATCACGCAGGTAGAGGTAGTAGGCGTTGGAGACACCGTGGCGGCCAGGGCCGCGCTCAATGCGGTCGGATTCGCGCAGCGCACCCAACTTGTCACAAATCGCAATGATGTTGTGCTTCTCGTGGGTAGCAAATGCGATGTGGTGCATACGCGGGCCATCACCACCGGTCATTGCGGTGTCGTGCACCGTCGGCTTGCGGCGCATCCATGCAGCGTAAACAGTTCCCTCCTCATCGCGGATGTCCTCGGTGGTGCGGAAGCCGAGCTCCTCCATGTATTTCACAGCGGAAGGAACATCCGGGGTGATCTGGTTGAAGTGATCGAGTCGGACCAGCGCTCCTGGGATATGGGCGTCGTATGCCCAGGCCAAACGCTCGACGTGCTCTACCTCATAGAAGAACTCGTACGGGAAGCCCAGCGGATCCTGCACACGCACGGAATCACCGATGCCCTTGACAAAGCCATCCTTGTTGCGGCGCACCTCGCAGCCGCGTGCCTTGTAGAACTCCTCCGCGAGGTCCAGGTCCTCCGGGGAACGGACGCGGAAGGAGAATGCAGCGACGGCAGCGACGGGGCCCTGACGCAGCACGAGGTTGTGGTGGATGAACTCCTCGTAGGTGCGCAGGTAGATTTCGTTCTCGTTTTCCTCGGTGACGACGAGACCGAGGGTGTCAACGTAGAACTTTCGGGATGCAGCGAGATCAGTAACGATGATCTCCATGTAGGCGCAACGCAGAATGTCGGGGGCCTGAATGTCAGCCATGATGGCTCCTTAGATAGAAGTAGTGGTGGGGGAGTAGAGAGTGGACGTCTTAGTCCTGCTTGCCAAAGACCGGGTTATGCACCTTGTCCAGGTTGATGTGAACGGCCTGCTGGTCGGTGTAGAAGTCGATCGAGCGGTAGCCACCCTCGTGGCCCAGGCCGGAAGCCTTGACGCCGCCGAACGGGGTACGCAGGTCGCGGACGTTGTTGGAGTTGAGCCACACCATGCCGGCCTCAACGTTTTGAGCGAAGTTGTGGGCGCGCTTCAGATCTGAGGTCCAGACATAGGCGGCAAGGCCGTACTTCGTGTTGTTGGCCAGCTCGAGTGCCTCCTCATCGGTATCAAACGGGGTAATGGCAACGACGGGGCCGAAGATCTCTTCCTGGAAGATGCGGGCGTCCGGCTTGACGTCAACGAAGACGGTCGGCTGAACAAAGTTGCCCTCCTCGAAGCCCTCCGGGCGCTCGCCACCGGCAGCCAAGGTGGCCTCCTGCTTGCCAATCTCAATGTAGGAGGTGACCTTCTCGTAGTGCTCCGGGTGTACCAGTGCGCCAACCTCGGTGGTCGGATCGGAGGGCAGGCCCACCTTCACGCGGTTAGCCTGAGCGGCGTAGCGCTCCACGAACTCATCGTAGATATCGCGCTGAACCAGGATTCGGGAGCCGGCGGTGCAACGCTCACCGTTGAGGGAGAAGACGCCGAAGATGCAGGCGTCGATGGCAGTTTCTAGATCGGCATCGCTGAAGACAATGGCCGGGGACTTGCCGCCCAGCTCCATCGACAGACCCTTGAGGTGCGGGGCTGCGTTGCCAAAGATGATCTGGCCGGTGCGGGACTCGCCGGTGAAGGAGATCAGCGGCACATCCGGGTGCTTGACCAGCGGGTCACCTGCATAGCCTTCCTCACCAAAGCCGTTAACCAGGTTGAAGACACCCTTCGGCAGGCCAGCCTCCTCAAAGATTCCTGCCCACAGCTGTGCGGAGAGGGGAGTGAACTCGGCCGGCTTCAGGACGACGGAGTTACCGGTGGCGATGGCCGGGGCAAGCTTCCAGGACTCCAGCATGAACGGGGTGTTCCACGGGGTAATCAGGCCCGCGACACCAATCGGCTTACGGTTGACATAGTTGATCTGGCGGCCCGGAACCTTGTAGGCGTCGTCAGCCTGCGCCACGATCAGGTCTGCGAAGAAGCGGAAGTTCTCAGCAGCACGCTTAGCTTGGCCGTTGGCCTGGGTGATGGGCAGGCCGGAGTCGAAGGACTCCCACGCGGCAAGCTTGTCTGCGCGGGTTTCGACAATGTCCGCAATCTTGTTGAGGACGCGTGCGCGCTCGCGCGGCAGGGCCTTGGACCACGGGCCGTTCTCGAAGGCCTCCTTGGCGGCAGCGACAGCCTTGTCAATGTCTGCCGGCTTGCCGGAAGCAGCCTTGATGTAGGTCTTATTCGTTACCGGATCCAGGACCTCGAATTCATCGCCGTCAATCGACGGAACAAACTCGCCGTTGATGTAGTGAAGAATCTTCTCGGGAAGATCGGTGGGCTTAGCAGCATCGTTGTTGATAGCCATGGGTGCTTGAGACTCCTTAGTCGTTTTTCTTGCGATAGGTGCTGAGGGTGGTCAGGCGGTGTTGCCTGGCCACTTTTTCTATGTAGGCGGGTTCCGCGCCAGCCTCGATGAGGCTGACCAATTGCTCGTGCTCGCGCGTTGACTCTTGGGCTCTCTCGGGCACGTACCGAAAGGTGGAGACGCGGTGATATTCCAGTTGCTTCCACTGGTCCATCACCAAGTTCTTCAGCCTCTCGTTCGGGCATTTGGAGAAGAGAACGCTATGAAATTCCTTATTGAGCTGGGTAAATTCCTCTGGATCGTGGTGGATATCGAGCTCCCGCATGCGCTGGTTGATCTCCCGTGCCCGGGCAAGATCCTCCGCGTCAAGATGCGGGGCGGATTGGGCGGTAGCGTTTGCTTCCACGGTGGCCACGATGTCCATCGATTCGTAATAGGCCTCGCGATTGTGAGTGGTCACGCTGGCACCGACGTTTCGTTCGTAGGTAACCATGCCTTCCGCTTCTAGTTGCCGAATGGCTTCGCGAACGGGGACCACGCTGACACCCAAGTCATCCGCGATTGTTGCCAATACGAGGCGGTACCCGGGTTCATACTCGCGAGTACGAATCTTTTCGCTTATCCAGTTATAGGCCTGTTGGGACTTGCTTTCCCCAGCTGGTAGTGCGGGTTCCGTCATTGACCACCCGCCTTTCCATCACGGAACGCGATGTAGGCTTCCTTATTCGCTCCGGTCGGCGGGAAGAGCCCATCCAGGCTGGCGCCCGTCTCCACCTGGGAGGCGACCCATTCGTCCTCGTGCTCCTTAGCCAGCGCGTCTTCAGCGACCTCGGCTGCAATATCGCGGGGAATGACCACGACGCCGTCATCATCACCAACGATGATGTCGCCCGGGAGGACGGTGGCATTGCCGCAGGAGACAGCGATATCGCTATCCCACGGGACATGCTTGCGGCCGAGAACGCAGGGGTGTGCGCCTTGAGTGAAGACGGGCAGGCCAATCTCCTTCACAGCCTCGTAGTCACGCACGCCACCATCGGTGACAACACCGGCTGCACCGCGGACCTTCGCCCGCAGCGCCAGGATGTCACCCAGCGTTCCGGACCCGGATTCCTGGCGAGCCTCAATGACGATGACCTCGCCTTCCTTGACTGTGTCGAAAACCTTCTTCTGCTCGTTGAGGCCACCGCCGTGGGACTTGAACAGATCCTCGCGGCCAGCCACAAAGCGCAGGGTGCGGGCAACGCCCACCATCTTGGTTCCCTTAGCCTGCGGGTACACGCCTTCGATTACGGACTGGTTGATGCCGCGCTTGCGCAGCTGGGCGGACAAGCCAGCGGTCGGGGCCTTCTCCAGAGCCGCCTTGAGCTCTGGGTCGAGGCCGCCCTCATCCTTGGGAGGAAGGCCGGCGGATTCGCGGTCACCATAGGCGTCCTCGCGCTGCTTATCGTCCACGTAGGGCAGGTTGCCCAGCTGCGGGTCGAAGGAGGCGGGGACTTCCTTCGCGGTGGTCTTCAGCCTGCCGGAGCTCACGCCACCTGGCACGTCAACCTCGACCTCAACGACGTCACCCGGCTCAATGACAGAGGAGCCGGCCGGGGTACCGGTGAGGATGATGTCACCGGTCTCTAGTGTCATGTGCTGGGAAAGGTCGGCAACAAACTGTGCGAGCGGGAAAATGAGATCCTCATCGGAAGAGGTTCCCTCTTGGACAACTTCGCCATTGACCCACGTGCGGAGGCGAAGACCCTTCGGGTCGATCCCCTGGGCGTCGATAAGCTCCGGCCCGATGGGGGTGTAGCCATCGCGGGACTTGGAGCGGGTGTTGGAACCCTTGTCCTGCACCTTGTAGTCATACAGGCCGATGTCATTCGAAGCCGTCACGTACGCAACGTGCTTCCACGCATCTTCGAGAGAGACATTACGGGCCGGAGTGCCAATGATGAGTGCAATTTCGCCTTCGAAAGCCAGCAGCTCTGTCCCCTGGGGGCGTTCGACGATCCCGCCCGACTCAGCCAGCGTGCTGGTTGCCTTGAGGAAGTAACTCGGGGTCTTGGGCCAGCGACCGCGCTGCGCTGCGCGGGACTCAAAGGCCACATGAACAGCGATCATTTTGCCCGGTTTAACCGGCAAGAACTCAGGTACAGCCATGAAGAATCCTTAATTGTGAATAAATCCTTGCCCAGATCGTATATTATCCCTACCACCACCGCAAGTGGTTCAACTCACACGCACTTCCGTATATGGCACACCACATGCCGAAAGGAATCACACCATGTCGCACACATCTGTCACGCCGGCAATTTCGACGGCCGAACGCCGCCGCGTCGTCGCCGCGACTACCATCGGTACCGCCATCGAGTGGTACGACTACTTCCTCTATGCCGCAGTGGCCGGACTCGTGTTCAACCAGCTCATGTTCGGCCCGCTCGAGGGTGGCCTAGCCACCATCATTTCCTTCCTGACCGTGGGATTGTCCTTCCTGTTCCGCCCGGTCGGCGCGTTCCTAGCAGGGCACTTTGCTGACCGGCTTGGCCGCCGCGTGGTTCTCATGGTCACGCTCATCGCCATGGGAGGTGCGACCACCCTCATCGGCCTTCTGCCCACCTACGAGACCGCTGGAATCTGGGCGCCGATCCTCCTCATCACCTTGCGCATGATCCAAGGCATCTCCGCAGGTGGCGAGTGGGGATCCGCCGTGCTCATGGCTGTGGAACACGCGCCGAATGACAAGCGCGGCCTCTACGGCGCAGGACCTCAGATCGGCGTTCCTGCCGGTCTGCTGCTTTCTTCCGGCGTGCTCTCCATCATGAACACCATCGCGCCTGGCGACGCCTTCATGAGCTGGGGCTGGCGCGTTCCCTTCCTCCTTTCCTTCGTCCTCATCTTGGTGGGCTACCTCATCCGCATGGGCGTCGACGAGTCTCCGGTCTTTGAGGAAATCGCAGAGCGCGAAGAGGAAGAGGCCACCAACCCCATTGGCAAACTCTTCAAGAACTTCACCCCGCTGGTGCTGGTCGCCGCGCTCGTCTTCGCAGGTAACGGCACCGTTGGCTACATGACCACGGGCGGCTACATCCAGCGCTACGCTACCGACCCCGACGGCCCCGTCGCACTCGACCGCGGTGATGTTCTTAACGCGGTGACCGTGTCCGCCTTCGCATGGGCCCTGACCACCTTGCTCGCCGGATTCATCTCCGACTACATCGGCCGTCGGAAGACCTATCTCCTCGGGTTCATCCTGCAGGGCATCGGCGCCGCCGCACTCTTCCCCCTGGTCAACACGGGTAGCCTGGGGATGCTCTACGGTGCGCTCCTCTTCCTCACTGTGGGTCTGGGTCTCACCTACGGTGCACAGTCCGCGATGTACGCCGAGCTTTTCCCCGCCTCCATTCGCGCCACCGGCGTCTCCATTACCTATGCCCTCGGCTCTGTCCTGGGCGGCGCTTTCGCCCCCATGATTGCCGCCTCGCTCGTCGAGGCAACGGGTACCACCTTTGCAGTGTCGGGCTACCTGGTTTCGGCCTCGATTATCGGCTTTATCTGCACATTTATCCTGCGTGAGCGCAAGGGAATAGACCTCGGCGCAGAGCACGAGGCCGAGCAATCCCAGGGCCACTTCATCTTCAGCCAGCGCTAGACGACGCCCCCCCCCCCATGCGCTCCCCTTTCTGCACAAGCCATTGTGCGCGGGGGGCGCATCATATATGATTCTCATATACGACCCAGCTCACATCCTCCTGAAGCCTTGAACTGAGTCACCAATACAACGAGCGAAGCTCACATAGAAGTGGGGGAGCAGTCACCACCCCCATCACTCTCTTTGTTCTCGTCCACTACAACCGCCAACTAAGGAGTCCACAGTGCAGTTCCACCACAACGGCTATGTTTCGGAAGATCCCCGCGTGCACGAACCTGCCGGATACGGCATCGATCGCGTCTCTGAACTTCCGGATGAAATGGACGTTCTCATTGTGGGCTCCGGTCCGGCCGGCATGATCGCAGCCGCTCAGCTAGCAATGTTCCCCGACGTCAACACGCGCATCATTGAGCGCCGTCCTCACCGCCTTGAGTTGGGCCAGGCCGACGGCATCCAGTCCCGTTCCGTGGAAACCTTCCAGTCCTTCGGCTTTGCCAAGGAAATCACGGAAGAGGCCTACGAGATCACGGAGATGTCTTTCTGGAACCCGGATCCGCAGGATCGTTCCAAGATTATCCGCGGTGCTCGCCCCATCGATGACGAGCAGGGCATCTCTGAATTCCCCCATCTCATTGTCAACCAAGCCCGCGTGCTGGACTATTTCGCTCGCTATGCGCACCGCGCCCCGGGCCGCATCACCCCGGATTACGGCTGGACCTTCGTTTCCCTTGAGGTAGGGGAGGGCGAATACCCGGTAACGGTCCACCTCGAGGATGTCGACGGCAACCCGCGCGACGTACGCGCCAAGTACGTCGTCGGTTGCGATGGTGCTAAGTCTCGCGTCCGCAAGTCCATCGGCCGCTCGCTCAAGGGCGACCAGGCTAACCACGCGTGGGGCGTCATGGATGTCGTGGTTGACACCGACTTCCCGGACTGGCGCACCAAGTGTGCCATCCACTCCCAGGCCGGCTCAATCCTGCACATCCCGCGTGAGGGCGGCTACCTCTGCCGCATCTACGTCGACCTCGGCGTCGTGCCCGAGGATGACAACCACAAGGTCCGCTCCACCCCGATTGAGAAGATCATCGAGAAGGCCAACGAGATCTACTCGCCTTACTTCATCGACGTCAAGATGGTTGCTTGGCACTCCGTCTACGAGGTGGGCCACCGGCTCGTCGATGCCTTCGACGATAGCGACGACGATCCACGGGTCTTCCTCACCGGCGATGCCTGCCATACCCACTCCGCCAAGGCCGGCCAGGGCATGAACGTCTCCATGCAGGATGGCTTCAATATCGGGTGGAAGCTCGGTCACGTCCTCGACGGCCGCGCCCCGAAGGAACTCCTGACCACCTACCACGGCGAGCGTCAGCCAGCTGCTCAGAACCTCATTAATTTCGACCGCGAGTGGTCCACCCTCATGGCCACACCTACCGAAGAACTCGATGATCCGGAGGCAGTGGAGAAGTACTACGTCGCCGCGGAGGAGTTCGCCGCTGGCATGATGACGCAGTACGAAGAAAACCTGATCGTCGGAACAACACAGCACCAAGATCTGGCTTCCGGCTTCCCGGTGGGCAAGCGTTTCAAGTCCTTTGAGGTTCTTCGCCGCTGCGATGCTTACCCTCAGCACCTGGGGCACCAGCACACGGCCGATGGCCGCTACCGCATCTACGCCTTTGCCGATGCCCCCAAGGCCGGAGAGAACTCCACTCTGAGCGAGTGGGCCGAGAAGCTCGGCCCCATCCTGGACAAGTTCACCCCGGAGGGAGCTGATGAGAATACCTACTTCGACGTGAAGGTTATCTACCAGCAGACCAACCATCACGATTATGAGATTCTTGACGCCCCACTGTTGTTCCGCCCGCGCAACGGCAAGTTCAACATCCCGAATTGGGAAAATGTCTTCAACGCTCTCCCTGGCGACAAAGACATCTTCGATGCCCGCGGAATTTCCCGTGACGGAGCGGTGGTCATCGTTCGCCCGGACCAGTACGTAGGCGCTGTTCTCCCTCTCGATGACCCATCAGCAGTCGAGGACTACTTCTCCTCCGCGCTCATCAAGCTCAAGTAGTTTCGGTTTCACGTAAAACGAAAAGGGCCCAGCACAACGCTGGGCCCTTTTTGTGCTTGAATGGCGCAGCACAAGGCATAAAGAGACCTAGGTGCCGAAGAGGCGGCACCTAGGTTTCACGTGAAACAACCACGGAGGAACGCTACTGCAAGAGGGTCCTGTCGGAAGTCGCGCCCTTGATCTTCGCGAACTCTGCCATGAGATCCTCCACCGTGAGCTTTGCCTTTTCCTCGGCATCAGCGGAGTAGATGATCTCTCCCTCATGCATCATGATGAGGCGGTTTCCCACCTGCAGGGCCTGTGCCATATTGTGCGTCACCATCAGCGTGGTGAGCTGCCCTTGCTCGACAATGCGCTTCGTCAGTGTGGTCACCAGCTCCGCGCGTTGCGGGTCGAGGGCAGCCGTGTGCTCATCCAGAAGCATCACCTTCGGGTTGGTAAAGCCGGCCATGAGCAACGACAGCGCCTGGCGCTGACCGCCGGAGAGCAAGCCCACCTTCGTTCCAAGGCGCTTCTCCAAGCCCAGCTCGAGCGACTCCAGCTGTTCCACAAAAACAGCCCGGCGCGCGGAGTTGAGGCCCAGGCCGAGTCCGCGCTTCTTGCCGCGCAGATAAGCGAGTGAGAGGTTCTCCTCAATCGTCAGGTTCGGCGCTGTACCCGCCATAGGATCCTGAAAGACGCGCCCAACCTTCCTCGCACGCTTATGCTCCGGCTGGTTCGTCACGTCTTTGCCGTCGATCGAGATCCTTCCCGAATCCGGGATCAGCCGGCCCGCAACGGAGTTCAACAGTGTCGACTTTCCCGCACCGTTGGAACCGATGACGGTAACGAAGTCACCAGGGACGAGTTCCAGGGAGACGTCGCGAAGCGCACGGCGTTCATTAACCGTTCCCGGAAAGAAGGTCTTTGAGATCTTGTCTATGTTGAGCATGATTTAGGCCTTCCTTTTGCCGCGTACCCGCGTCATGCGAGGCACCAGGAGAGCGACGATAACCAGCAGCGCCGTAATGAGCTTCATGTCATTCGGGTTGAGGCCCACCTGCAAAGCGGCGAAGATGATGAGTCGGTAGATCACGGAACCCAGTGCCACCGCCACGACGGCCATCCACAGGCGCGACTGGGGGAGTACCGCCTGCCCAAGGATGACGGAGGCCAGACCCACCAGAATGAGACCAATGCCCATCGAGATATCGGCAAAGCCTTGATATTGCGCGATGAGCGCACCGCACAGACCCACCAGACCGTTGGACAGAGCCAAGGTCAAAATCTTGGTGAAATCCGTGGACACGCCAAAGGAGGTGATCATCTGTTGGTTGTCACCGGTGGCGCGCAGCGAGAGGCCCAAGTCCGTGGACAGGAACCACACGATCAGTAGACAGAGCACCACCGCGCCCACAGCGAGCAACCCCACCCCGGCCCAAGTTCCCATGACGGCATCCAGCGGAGTGAAAACCGAATCCTGCGTCAGCAACGGCACGTTAGCGCTGCCCATGATACGCAAGTTGATGGACCACAGACCGATCATCGTGAGGATGCCAGCAAGCAGCCCATCGATGCGGCCCTTGGTATGGAGGAGTCCGGTGATGCAGCCAGCCACGAATCCGGTGGCGAAGCCGGCCAACGAGGCCGCAAAGGGGTTGACCCCATTTGTGATGAGCACGCCGGCTGTTGCAGCCCCGGTGGTAAAGGAGCCGTCGACTGTCAGGTCTGGGAAGTCAAGCACGCGGAACGTCAGGTAAACGCCCACGGCCATGACCGCATAGATGAGACCTAGCTCGAGTGCTCCAATCACAGCGTCTCAGCCTTGTCTAGGATTTCCTGCGGCACCTCAACGCCCTGAGCCTTCACTGCGTCTTCATTGATCACGTACGTGTACTCGGAGGCGGTTTCCACCGGGGTTTCGGCCGGGTCAGCGCCGTCCTGGAGGATGCGCAGCGCCATCTCACCGGTCTGGCGGCCCAGCTCCTTGTAGTCAATACCGATGGTGGCTGCAGCGCCGCCTTCAACGGCACCGGAGTCCGCAGCGATGACCGGTATGGTCTTGTCATTCGCAACCTTGATGAGCGAAGAGATGCCGGAGACGACCATGTTATCGGTCGGGATGTAAATGGCATCGACATCACCCAGCGCCTCCACGGCCTGCGGGATCTCCGTCACGGAGGTCACCGTCTGCGACTTCACTTCAATGCCCTTCGGCTTGGCTGCTTCCGTCAGCTGTTCGACCTGCACCTTGGAATTCACCTCAGCGGAGGAGTAGACGACGCCCACAGTTTTGGCGTCTGGGACCAGCTGGGTAATCAGCTCAACCTGCTCCTCGATGGGCGCGGCGTCAGAGGTACCAGTGACATTCTTGCCCGGCTTATCCAGCGACTCCACTAGCTCCGCCTCCACGGGGTCCGTCACCGCGGTGAACAGAAGCGGCTTGTCCTTGATGGACTTGCTCATGGCCTGGCCGGCTGGGGTGGCGATTGCCAGGTAGAGGTCGTGATTGGCGTTCGCCATCTGCTGGGAGATGGACACCGCGGTGCCTTGCTCGCCGTTGGCGTTCTGAACATCCCAATCCACGTCCACGCCCGCCTCTTCGAAGGCTTCCTGGAACCCTTCCGCGGCGGCGTCGAGGGAGGGGTGTTGAACCAGCTGGTTAATTCCGATGGAGTAGGAGTCTCCGCCCCCGGAATCCCCGCTGGCGCTTTCCGACGACGAGGAGCAGCCCACGAGGGCAGCAGCGCTCAGGGCGATAGCTGAGAGAACGGCGGAAGTTTTAGAGAACATATCGGTCCTTATCTACTCGAGAGTGACAGTAGTGACCGCTATTTAATCCTTTTTCCATCCCTCTAACCAGCAGTTTTATGAATGTTTTTCCCGGCCGGGGGTATTCTTAGCCCCTCAAAAGCTATAGTCCTACAGTTTTAGAGTTCTACATCACACCGTTTAGCTGCATGTTTCCTATCTCACTCTATCGCTGGTTAAGGCGTACCACCTTTCGGGCACGGGGGTACCCACACGCCCTTTATCTGTACGGCAGAAGGTATCGGTGTTAGAGTCAGTGATGTGAAGAACACATTTAACCTTTGGTGGTGGCGCGCGTAACCCGCGGGCCTCGTTGTTCTCCCATATTTAAGGCCCGCAGCTGCGGGCTTTTCGGCGTTTTGCTCTCTTGCGAAGCTCGCGGCAGCACACAAAATCGTTAAAGAAAGACACAGTATGCCGTTTACAGCCAAACGCGAGGTCAGGTACACACCCGACGCCAGTGCGCTCTTTTATGCCCTCGCCACACCGCAGGATTCCCTGCTCTTAGAATCCGCGGACATCGAGTCCAAGAAGAACCTCACCTGCATCGCCATCACCAAGGCAGCACTCAAGGTCGTATGCCGTGGCCAGGAGGTCACCGCAACGGCCTTAACGCCAGCCGGTCACCTACTCTTAGATGAGCTTCGTCAGGACTTCCGCTCCAGGATGAGGCAGAACGGTGAGGAGACCGCCACCTTTAGCTTTGAGCTCTCAACCGAGCACGATGAGCGCGCCCGCCTCCGCGCCACCTCAACCGCGGATATCCTTCGCACGCTGCAGTTTAGCCAGCTCTATTCCGGCGAATCGCTACCTTTCCTTGGTGGGGGATTCGCCTTCGACTACGTCGATACCTTCGAGGCACTGCCGCCGATTCCTGATGGCCCTAACGAATACCCCGACTATGAATTTCTCGTAGCCGAGCACGTCCTCACGGTGGACCACCTGACGCAGACGGCAAAGATTGAGGGGTGGGGCGTCGACAAGCACGCCCTCGAAGAGGAGCTCGACCGGGCCGCCGCCACCGAGCCCATCACCCCAGAGGCCCCGGCACCGCGCGAGACCATCAGCACCCACGCCTCGATTGATGACGCTGCTTTCCGCCGCCACGTCGAGCGCCTCCAGGGCAACGTCCATGCGGGCGATATCTATCAGGTCGTTCCTTCCCGCGCCTTTAGCCTCGAGTGCCCCGATGCTTTTGCCGCCTACCGCACGTTGCGTGAGACCAACCCCTCGCCGTACATGTTCTACGTGCGCGGTGCCGACCACGAGCTCTTCGGTGCCTCTCCGGAATCCAACCTCAAGTACACGGCCTCTGACCGGCAGGTACAGCTCTATCCGGTGGCCGGCACTCGACCGCGCGGTGCCACTCACGAGCTGGATATCCGCAATGAACTGGAGATGCGCACCGACTCCAAAGAAGTCTCGGAGCACATCATGCTCGTGGACTTAGCCCGCAACGACCTCGCCCGCGTCGCCGTCCCCGGCACCCGAAAGGTCGCCGACCTGCTCCAGGTGGACCGCTACTCGCGCGTCATGCACCTGGTTTCCCGGGTCGTCGCCACGCTGCACGAGGATTTCGACGCCCTCGACGCCTACCGAGCCTGCATGAATATGGGCACGCTCACCGGCGCTCCGAAGCTGCGCGCCATGGAGCTCATCCGCGAAACCGAAGGTACTCGCCGCGGCTCCTTCGGCGGAGCAATCGGCTACCTGCGCGGCGATGGCTCGATGGATAACTGCATCGTTATCCGTTCCGCCTATGTCAAGGATGGCACGGCCGTCGTCCAGGCCGGCGCGGGCGTCGTCCGCGATTCCATCCCCCAGTCCGAGGCCGATGAGACGGTCCACAAGGCCTACGCGGTGCTCAGCGCCATCGCCCAAGCCCACAACGCTTCCCTGGAGGTCATCCGATGAACCCACACGTCGTCCTCATCGATAACCACGATTCCTTCGTCTATAACCTCGTCGATTCTCTCGCCGGCTATAACACCACCGTCTTCCGCAACACCGTGCCGGTGGAGGAGGTCCTCGCCGCCGAGCCCGACATCATCATCCTCTCGCCGGGGCCGGGCCATCCCCGCGACGCCGGATCGATGATGCAGCTTATCGACGCCTCCCTCGGCCGCATCCCCATCCTCGGCATCTGCCTGGGCTTTCAGGCGCTGCTCGAGCATTTCGGCGGCACGGTCGAAGCCTGCGGGCCGGTACACGGTTCTTCTGTGCCCATGACGCTGACCGACGCTGGCGCGAAGCACCCACTCTTCCAAGGGCTTACTACTGATTCCGAGCCAGATAACCCGGATTACGTGGGCCGCCTCGTCCCCGTTGCGCGGTATCACTCCTTGGGCTGTGCTCGCATTCCCGCCCAGATGCGCAGCCTCGCGGAGACGGAGACCGACATCGGTCCTGTCACGATGGCGGCGGAAACTCTCGACGGTATGGCCCTCGGCCTGCAGTTTCACCCGGAGTCGGTGCTCACTCCGACGGGACCAATCATGATCGAACGCTGCATCAAACAACTTTCTACTCAACCTACTATGGAGGCAATCAAGTAATGACAGACAATAAAGCACTAAAGACGCTGCAGGCATTCCTCGATATCTCCGAGCCGACCCTCGAGCAGGCTATCGAGGTTTTCACCCCACTGACGGTGGGGGAGTACGACGACATCCATATCGCCGCCCTCCTTACCCACATCCGCACCCGCGGGGAGACCTTCGCCGATGTCGCCGGCGCGGCCCGCGCCTTCCTCAACGCCGGCCGCCCCTTCCCGGTCACCGGCGAGGGGCTCATGGACACCGCGGGAACCGGCGGCGATGGCGCTAACACCATCAACGTCACCACCGGCGCTTCCCTCGTCGCCTCCGCCGGTGGGGTCAAGATGGTCAAGCACGGCAACCGCTCTGTCTCTTCCAAGTCTGGCTCAGCCGACGTCCTCGAGGCCCTCGGTATTCCGCTTGATCTCGATCCGGACCGCGCGGTCCGCCAGCTCGAGGCCTCGAATTTCACGTTCCTCTTTGCGCCGGCTTATAACCCGGCGGTTGCCCACGCGCAACCGGTGCGCAAAGGACTCGGGATTTCGACCCTCTTCAACACCATGGGCCCGCTGCTCAGCCCGGGCCGCCCGGAGTTCCAGATCATGGGCATCGCCAACCCCGAACAGGGTCAGCTCATTGCTGAGGTGTTCAAGGATCTTGGCCGCACACGCGCGCTCGTCGTCCACGGCGCCGGCACCGATGAGATCGCTGTCCACGGCACCACCCAGGTCTGGGAGCTTCGCGACGGCACCTTAACCCACTACGAGCTCACCCCGGAGGACCTGGACATTTCCCGCCACGAGCTAACTGACCTCGCCGGCGGCAATGGCAAGGAAAACGCCGAGGCCCTGCGCGCCGTCTTCGCCGGCACCGGCAAGCCCGCCCACCATGATGCGATCGCCGCGACCGCCGGCGCGATGTTCTACCTCAATGGCACTACCGGCTCCATTCACGAGGGCGTTGTGCATGCTGACCAGCTCATCAAGGATGGCACCGTGGCTGCATGGCTGAAGAAGCACGAGGAGGCGAACTATGGCTCTGCCGACCGTGCTTGAGGGGATCGTCGCCAAGCGCCGCACGCACCTGCCCGCCATCCGTGAGCGCCTGGCACACGTGGATCTCGCTGCCCTCCCGCGCTCAGAACGTTCCTTCTACGATGCGCTCAACGGCACCAACCGTTTCATCATGGAGTGCAAGTCCGCCTCGCCATCGCTCGGGCTCATTCGGGAACATTATGAGCCTGGGGCCATCGCTCGCGTCTACTCGCGTTATGCCTCGGCTATCTCCGTCCTCTGCGAGCCTGATCGCTTCGGCGGCGACTATGACCACATGCAGACCGTAGCGCTGTCGACGCACCTGCCGGTGCTGTGCAAGGACTTCATCGTTGACCCGATCCAGATTTATGCCGCGCGTTATTTCGGCGCTGACGCTATTTTGCTCATGATGTCGATCGTCGATGACAAGACTTACGCGGAACTCAAGCAGCTCGCGGATTCCCTTGGACTTGATGTCCTTACCGAAGCCATCACCGAGAAGGAAGTCGCCCGCGCCACTGCCTTCGGCATTGACGTGATCGGAATCAATAACCGAAACCTCCACGACCTCAGCATCGATCTCACTCGCTCCGAGCGCCTTTCGCACCACGTGCCGTCTGGCAAGGTCATCGTCTCGGAGTCCGGTATCCGCGACAACCAAACCGTTCGCCGCCTGGGTTCTCACGCCAATGCTTTCCTCGTTGGCTCGCAGCTCACCGGCACACCTGACATCGACCGCGCCGCCCGTGAGCTTGTCTATGGCCACAACAAAGTTTGCGGCCTCACCTCGTGGTCTGCGGCCCAAGCCGCCCGCGCCGCCGGTGCGGTCTACGGTGGTCTCATCTTCGAAGAGGCATCGCCGCGCAATGATTCACGTGAAACCGCGCTCGATATCATCGCTCATGAGCCCGACCTTAACTATGTCGCGGTCTCACGCCGCACTACCGGTTGGGAGGAACTGGCCCTCGACGGTATTTCCGCCCTGCAAATCCACGCGCCATACCAGGGGAGCACGAAGGCCGAGCTCGAACTCATTGAGTCCGTACGCGCAGCAGCGGGGGAGCGCCAGGTGTGGCGCGCCATCGACATGACGGCACCCCACGGCCCGGCCCTTGCCTCCGCGCTTGCCGACGCCGTCGACCTCCTCATCCTCGACTCCGGCACCGGGGGCACCGGCACCTCCTTCGACTGGACGTCTGTCCCGGACGAGGTCAAGGCAAAGTCACTTCTCGCTGGGGGCCTGAATCCAGAGAACCTCACCGAGGCTCTTCGCGTCGGCACCGCCGGATTGGACATTAACTCAGGAGTCGAAGTCAACGGTCGAAAGGACAGTGCGCTCATCGCCCAGGCCTTCCATACTATTCGTCACTTTACGTATTAATTCCCAACCCGAGCCCTAGCAACAGCCCGAGACAAAAGGACAATCATGACCAACGATCAGAACACCAGGGAGACCATTCTTCCCGCCTACTTCGGTGAGTTTGGCGGACAATTTGTTCCCGAATCACTCATTCCAGCACTCGACCAGCTCGAGCAAGCCTTTGTCGACGCCCAGAATGATCCGGCCTTCCGCGAGGAACTTGCCGGCTACCTACGGGACTATCTGGGCCGCCCTACGCCTCTCACCGAAGCGACCAAGCTTGGCGGAAAGGCACGCATCTTCCTTAAGCGTGAGGACCTCGTGCACGGCGGCGCTCACAAGACCAACCAGGTAGTCGGCCAAGCGCTCTTGGCCAAGCGAATGGGCAAGACCCGTATTATCGCGGAGACCGGCGCCGGCCAGCATGGCACGGCGACCGCCCTCGCTTGTGCGCTGCTTGACCTCGACTGCGTGATCTACATGGGCGCAAAGGATGTCGAGAGGCAGCAGCCCAATGTCTACCGCATGGAACTCATGGGCGCCAAGGTGGTGCCCGTGGATTCCGGCTCAGGAACCCTCAAGGATGCTGTCAACGAAGCTCTCCGTGACTGGACCGCGACGTTCCACGAGTCTCACTACCTCCTAGGCACCGCGGCCGGCCCTCACCCCTTCCCGACGATTGTTCGAGAATTCCACAAAGTCATTTCTGAAGAAGCCAAGGCCCAAATGCTGGAGGGCACTGGCGGGCTCCCCGACGTGGTCGTCGCCTGCGTCGGCGGCGGCTCCAATGCCATTGGCATGTTTGCGGATTTCATCGACGAGGAATCAGTCGAACTCGTCGGTGCCGAGCCTGGGGGAGAGGGCCTAGACTCCGGCCACCATGGCGCCACGATCAACAACGGCACCATTGGCATCCTCCACGGTGCCCGCTCCTACCTCATGCGCAATGCTGACGGGCAAGTTGAGGAATCCTATTCTATTTCTGCCGGCCTCGACTACCCGGGTGTAGGCCCACAACACGCCCACCTCGCACAGACCGGCCGAGCCACTTATGTCGGCATCACCGACGCCGAAGCACTCGAAGCCTTCCAGATTCTCAGCCGCCGGGAGGGCATCATCCCAGCTCTCGAATCCTCGCATGCCCTTGCCTATGCACTCAAGCGCAAAGATGAGGACATCACCATTCTCGTTTCCCTTTCTGGCCGCGGTGACAAGGACATCGACCACGTTCGCCGCACCCTCGACGCGCACCCCGAATTCCAGATCACGGAGGACAAGTAATGAGCCGCTACGAGAAACTTTTCTCCAGCCTCGCCGCCCGCAAGGAAGGGGCATTTGTCCCCTTCATCATGCTGAGCGATCCCAGCCCAGACACCGCTCTCGCCATTGTTCGCGCCGCTGTCGCCGGTGGTGCCGATGCGCTCGAGCTCGGCGTCCCCTTCTCCGATCCGGTCGCCGACGGCCCCACCATTCAGGCCTCCCATATCCGCGCACTTGCAGGCGGCGCGACGGTCGACTCCGCGATCGAACAAATCCGCCGCATCCGAAGCGAATTCCCCGACCTACCAATCGGCATGCTCATCTACGGAAACGTTCCCTTCACTCGCGGGCTAGAGACCTTCTACTCCGAGTTCCAGGAAGCGGGTGCCGATAGCATCTTGCTTCCCGACGTCCCCGTTCGCGAAGGCGCACCTTTCGTCGCCGCCGCCGAAAAAGCCGGAATTGACCCAATCTTTATCGCCCCGGCTCAAGCATCTGAACAGACTCTCCAGGGAGTGGCTCAGTACTCCAAGGGATATATCTACGCTATCTCGCGCGACGGCGTCACTGGCACCGAGAAGGAGTCAGAAACCCGCGGGCTCGATGAAGTGGTGAATAACGTGAAGCGCTTCGGTGGAGCGCCGATTCTTCTTGGGTTCGGTATCTCGACGCCTCAGCACGTCGCCGACGCAATCGCCGCCGGCGCAGCTGGTGCAATCACCGGTTCCGCTTTAACGAAGATTGTCGACGCCCACCTCGACGAAGAAGGCCGCCCCGCCGACGGGCTCGCCACTGCGGTCACCGACTTTGTCTCCAAGATGAAGGCCGCTACCAAACATGCGGAATCCTAAACAAGCTTTCTAGGCACCCTTCTGGACGCCTTTTCGGGCAACCATGACTAGGAGCGCCCCAGACTAGTCAACTCACCTCGGCCTCTTCCATCACGTCGTCCGCCGCCGCGCATCGCGATGGAAGGGGCCGTTTCACGTGAAACTACGCACTGTCCGCGTGCGCTAACCTGATGACTACCGACGTCGAAATAGGTAACAACCCGTGGAGCCTAATCCATGTCCCTCCAGATGCCTCCTCACTTCCCCGTGCGTTCCTAACAACTTCCGACCCTAGACCCCTAGAAGGGGATATCCTCGTGCCCACTCGAGTAACGATCTGCTGGGTCCGTCCTGTCGAATATTTCGACCATTTCACCGCCGTCCAGCTCCACCTTCAAGGCTTTTGCTTCTTCGTGCATCTTCCGACGGTGAGAAATGACATCCTCCGCAATGGTTCGCGCCCACACCTTTGACGCCGGAGCCAGGGGGCCAGTTGCCTCGGTCACCGCCCAGGTTCCGTCCTCAAACAACCACACAACGTCACCGGTAACTGGGTCTAGGATATAGAAGGCCCGCCCATCAGTTTTCATGTTGTGGTGGTGCTGGCAAAGAGCAACCAAATTGGATGCATGCGTCTGGCCACCATCGGAATAGTTGATCCGATGGTCCAATTGGCAAGTCCATGCTGGACGATTACAGCCGGGGGCGCGACAAGTCCCGTCGCGCCCCTCGACATACTTTCGTGTGACATCTGAAGGCTGGTAACCCTTGCACGGTTCTGGAGCATCACTAAAGTCGCGCGCCACTGTCTTCGACGCCGGGACTCCTTCGCCGGCCCATCCATGTCCTTGGACGTAAACTGGGGCTCCTTCCACATCCGTGGCTTTGTATTCATGCACGACCACCTTTCCTACCTCAGGTTTGATTTTGCCCGTAATGAGGAGGATCAAGGCATCCGCCATTGAGACGTCGTGCTCTTTAGCGGCCAACTTGATGGTTTCGTGGATGACGATGCCGACATTGCTGTCTACCTCAAGTTCAATCGAGGCACGCTCTCCGCGAGTGAGGAGCGAGTAGCGATTCTTCCTCCGACTGTCTCGGAAGGCGATTGAATCATCTAAGACCTTCGCAATGTCACGCACCTTGCGCCGGATCTTATCTGCGCTTGGGAAAAGTTGGTTCGGCTTAGTCGGCGTTAACCACGCCGCCAATTGACTATCAATCTCGGCAACAACTGATGAAATAGGGTTTCCGAGCTTTGCCATTACTTGATCGATAGCGACCAAGGCCTGCATGTCAAGCAAGAACTCAGCGTCTTGCAAAGCCTTTACCTTCGGCAACTCATTGAGACGAATGAGTCCCATAACATTCCGCGCCACATGGGCAAGAGACTTTCCTGTCTTTTGCCCAATGCGCATGAAGGCAGTACCTGAGTCTGCATCGAGCGGTGGTTGGACACTGGACCAAAACTCGTACTCTATTCTCCGCATCAGTTGGCCCGCCTTGCAATCAGGATCGTGCGGGTTTGAGTGAGAGAAGTACGCGGTAGGTATTGACGTTGAAGAGTTTGTTGTGGTTCCCATGGGTAGTTGCACCCCCTAAACTAGCCGAACAATGACGTCCCCACGCCCACCTATAGAATACCTGTTCGAACGAGAGCCCGCAAGGGTTAACTAAAATCTTTCCACCGAGGGCTCCCCAGTCACGGAAGGCGGTTGCGCAACTAGCGAAGGAACTATTCGGGCAAACAAAAGTCCCCCTCCCAGAGCCCGCGTTCCAGAAGGTTGGTCTCGGTAAATAGACCACCGAAGTGAAGCGGGCTAGGGGAGAGGGAAGCTATCAGCGTTTCACGTGAAACTTAGGCTGTGGCGGCCTCCTCGTTGGCGGCAGAGGAGTCAACTTCAGCTTCCAAGCCTTCGATCTTGTCCCGTGCGAAGCGGTCAACGATCATCGCAATAGCGCCGTCGCCAGTAACGTTCGCAGCAGTACCAACAGAGTCGATGGCAATGTAGGCAGCAATCATCAATGCCACCATCGAATCATCGAAGCCCATATTGGCCTGCAACAGACCCACAGCGACCATCACAGCACCACCCGGAACGCCAGGGGCAGCGATCATCATAATGCCAAGAAGAAGAATGAATCCGAGAGCCTTACCCAAATCAGCTTCCATACCGTCAGCCATGAACACGATCGCAAAGGCATATAGAGTCAGCTTGATCATCGAACCGGAGAGGTGAATGGTCGCGCAAAGGGGGATAACGAAGCCAGCAACAGGCTTGGAAATCCCATTCTTCAAAGTGGCATCCAAGGTAACCGGAATCGTAGCCGCCGAGGAGGATGTACCCAGCGCCGTGAAGTAGGCCGGTGCCATGTTCTTCAAAGCGCTGAACGGATTCTTACCTGCGATGGCACCAGCAATGACGTATTGGAGCACAAGGTAAACCAAGGTCATCACAACTGCGAGTAAGAGTACCTTCGTGAAGGCGATCAGAACCGTGCCGATGTTTCCGTTCATGCCCAGCGAGAGGAACATACCGAAAATGTAGATCGGCAGAAGTGGGATAACGAAGCCCCAGATCACCTTGATGACAACGTTTTCGAATTCCTTGGTAATCGCATAGAGATTGTCGGATTTCACAGTGGTCATGGCCACGCCAATGCAGAAGGACAGAAGTAGGGCCGTCATCACCTCAAATGGTGCTGGCATCTCAACAGTGAAATAGGGCTCGAGTGCACCAGCATCGATGTCGGATACCTCGGTATTGAGCGTTTGCCCAGCCAGCAAAGTGGGGTACAGGGCCTGGGTCAGACCATACGCAACAAGGCCCGCCACGATGGTTGAGCCATAGGCAATTCCTGCAGTAATGCCCAGCCACTTGCCGGCACCCCGCCCGAGGCCGGCAATTGCCGGAGCCACGAGCGCAAGAATAAGAATGGGGATGAAGAAGCCGAGGAAGTTTGAGAACAGGCCGTTATATGTGGCGAAAGCCCTGCCAAACCACTCTGGGGCAAACTGGCTAACGATGATGCCCAAAACTATCGCGACGATAATCTTGAACAACAGAGAGTTGAGAACACTCTTAAATGTCATGATTGAGTCTTTTCTATGGTTGCTACCACGTCGGTTTTCTCGCTCGATGATAAGTACATTAATATCTACCAAGCGACACGAAATGTATAATACAGCAGGATGCGAATAATTTGAACTGGCTTTCTCGCCAGCTAGGAAGCGGGATAGACTAAGGGGCATGCTCGTAGTCGGAATCATTTTCCTCATCTTGGCCGCGGTACTTATTATCGTCGGCGGCCTTGCCACGCTCCGTAAGCTTCCTGGAAATAGCGTCGTTGGTTTACGCCTGGCCGAGATCCGCAAATCTAAAGAAGCCTGGGATAACGCCCACGCTGTCGCGGGCCCGTTCTGGTTCTTGGGCGGCGTCGCTTTAGTATTCGGCGGCATCATCGCACTGCGCGCCGAGGGATGGATGTGGCTGATTCCTGCACTCACGTTCGTCGTAGCGATCCTCGCGCTCTCCATCGGTTCCAACATGGGTGCCCGCGCAGCCTACCTGTGGGACCAGGCACACAAGGAGGATGAGGGTTGTGGTGATTCCTGCAACTGCGGCGATGGCGGGTGCGGGGGAGAAGCGCCGACAGTCGACGTCTCCGCGGCCCGCGCAGCTGCGGAACGTGCCGACAACGTGAACAATGACTAGCACTGTCATTATGGCACAGTGACGTAATAGGTACGCGTAATGACGTTTCCCCCATTTCGTAACAACTAAATTAATACTTGGTCACGCCAACAGTGGGAAACTCTACTGTTGGCGTGACCTTTTTAATTATCCTGTGTCCGCACTGGGAACCACGCACCAACTCAATGGAAGGATGGCGCGGCACAGTGAATGTTCACTATCGACGGCGCACCATGGATCCCATGAACAAGAGGAAGAATATTCGCGCGCTTAAAATCATCGCTGCAGCTGCGTTCAGTTTCACCATTCTTGGCGCGGGAGCGACCTATGCGTTCGCAGGCGATAGCCGCGGCGTGCGCAACGTAGCTGGAACCATCTATAGCGATGTCGGCACAACCTACGGCGCCTACGATTTCAGCGGCAGTAGGGAAGAAGAGCTGCCCTTGTGGGATGGCAATCTCAGCTAGCAATTCAACACGGTCCCCACCAAAGGCGGGGAATCAGATAGAGTAAACCACATGACTACGTGTTCGCGCCGCCTCTTCCTGCTTGGTACCGCCACAACCTTTGCCGGAGCTTACCTCGCTGCTTGCGGCAAGGAGCCCTCGGCGGAGATCGCTGCCACGGAAATCCCCGTTGGCTCAGCCATCATTGTGGACAAGGTGATCTTCGCACAACCTACCCAGGGCGAATTCAAGGCATATTCGCAAACTTGCCCGCACCAGGGCTCCCTCATTACGAAAATTGAGGGCATGACCGCCACCTGCACGAGCCACTACTCCAGCTTTGATCTCAGTAATGGCGAGGTCACCGGCGGCCCCAGCCCCAAGCCGCTCACGGAATATGGCGTGGAAACCAACGGCGGAACAATCAAGAACGTCACCGCCTAGGACAATCCCCGCGGCCTCACGAGGCTAAAGCGGTGTTTCACGTGAAACAGTGGGTGCGGGTCTACACTCTCTTATATGCTTGAGCGCCTAAAAAGACTCGACCCCCTCATTGTCCTCATCCTCTGCGCCGTCACGCTCGCGATCGTTTTCCCCGCGCGGGGGAGTTTTGCGGAAAGCTTCGATGTCCTCACCAACATCGGAATCGCTCTCCTCTTCTTCCTCTACGGCGCGCGACTCTCAACGCGCGAAGCCATCAACGGCATCAAGCATTGGAAGCTTCACCTGACCATTCTGGTATTCACCTTCGTGGTTTACCCAGTCATCGGCCTTGTTCTCCGGCCACTCACCTCCTTCATCCCGACCGACCTCTACTTGGGAATCCTTTACCTGACGCTCGTGCCGTCCACAGTGCAGTCTTCGGTGGCCTTCACGTCAATCGCCCGCGGAAACGTTCCCGGCGCAATTGTCTCCGCGTCCGCATCGAATCTGGCCGGCGTCTTCCTCACGCCCCTACTGGTCATGGCGCTCATGGGTGCCGGCGACGGGATCCACATCGATGGCTCAGTATTCCTTGAGATCTCAATCCTCCTGCTCCTTCCCTTCGTGCTCGGCCAACTTACTAGAAAATGGGTAGGGAATTTCGCAGCCAGTAAAGCCACGAAAGTAGTAGACCGCGGCTCCATCGCGATGGTGGTGTATGCCGCCTTTTCAAAGGGAATGGTGGACGGGATATGGGCGTCGATTAGCGTCTGGCAGATCCTTTTCCAGATTGCATTCTCAACTGTGTTCGTCTTCTTCATGCTCTGGCTGACCAAAGTGGTGAGCAGAAAGCTGGGCTTCGACCGAGAAGACACCATCGCCATCCAGTTCTGCGGTTCGAAAAAGTCCTTGGCCACGGGCCTTCCCATGGCATCGGTCATCTTTGCCTCTGGCGGTACCTCTCTGGGGCTGCTCATCCTCCCGCTCATGATCTACCACCAAGTGCAGCTTATGATTTGCGCGTCTATGGCGGCTCGCTACGCGCGGGTAGAGTGAGAGCACATGAAAAAGCTTTACGTTCGCACCACCATGACTGTCCCAGAGGTCGGCACCGCCATCCATATCGCAGAACTTGAGGAGATTAACGGGGAAGCCTGCTCGATGCTGCGCATGATCGCGCTCGCGCCGAATGACGCCATCGTCGGCGCCGCAACCCCGACCGCCTCCGTGGGTGATGCCAACATCCCCCAGCAAGTAGTGCCACACCCCGATACCTACGATAAGTTCCCCGACATCGACGCCGAGCTTATCGACGCCTTCCAGTTCCACTCCCTGTGGACAGAGGCCATCGCCCTGTACGGCGACTTTTAAAGCACCAAGTTCACCAACACCATGTACACGGCCGTTCCACCAAAGATGGACAAGCCGGAATTGCGGCGCCAGAGGTGCAGCACGGCAGTAGCCGCTGCACCGACGAGGGGAGCCACCACGCTTCCCGTGTCTTGAGTCTGACTAAACAAGGTATAGACCACCAGAACAGTCATCACACCCACGGGCATAGTGAACCCCAGCATGCTGATGAACTGGCTTCCTTTAAGCGCTTTGACGAATCCGAAAGGCAGCCAACGCAAAAGAACGGTCACTACCCCCACAGGAATCAAAACTGCGAGGATGCTCCCTAGGGTTACTCCGACTGGCAAGACGGCTCCCTCCGTAGAATCATCGCGCTATCGATACGCGGGGAAAAGTAGCGCACCACCAAGAGCAGGAAGTAGGCACTCAGCGCCACCATGAGTAGCTGATCGGGGAAAAGGAATCCCGCGAGGACGCCCAGGACCGCCGCGGACAGGGGAAGCGAGTAGTCCTTGTTGTTCTGGAAGGAGGTCAATCGCCAGGACGATGAACAAGGCGACGAGGGCGAAATCCAGGCCCTTCACCGAGGGCGGAATAGCCTGGCCGGCCAGCGCACCAATGATGCCCGAAACAACCCACAGCACCTGGCAGAAAAGCTGCACGGTGAAGACAAATGCACCGCTCGGGCGCGAACCGCGGGGAAGGGCGGAGAGGACGGCATAGGATTCGTCGGTCAGCGCGTACGTGGAATAGGCGCGGCCGAAACGATTCCGAATCTCATCGCGTGGAAAGGTCAACCCATAGAAGATGTGGCGGAAGTTCACCATGAAACCCGTCAGCGCGGAAACGGCGGGCGTCACGCCACCGGTCACCATGGAAATGGCGAGGAATTCCATCGAGCCGGCGTAAATAACGATGGAAAAGATGGGGGTCCACCACCAGTCGAAACCGGTCTGAACCATGAGCACGCCGAAGGCGAGGCCCAGCGGCACCACCCCCACGGCGATGGGCATGCAGGTCCGTATTGCCTTGATGATCTCCGCACGCATGGCAGAGATGTTAGCGCAGAGGGTGAAGAGGAACTCTAATTATCTTCATCGATATAGCGCGGGAAGGTGGCAAACAACGGCAGGGGCATGGCTTGGCGGCGCATGACGTCTGACCACGTGTCTGTCGATCCGGAGGAGACCACGTCTTGGGGCAGAGCGGGGGCCACGTACCACTCACCGCGATCGATTTCCTCATCGAGTTCGCCCGGTCCCCACTCGAAATGCCCGGCAAAAAGGCGCATGCCCTCCACTAATTCGGTGACGGCATCCGGACCGACGCGCAGATCGACGAGAGCCACGCGCGGGGCGAGACGGCTCAACGAAGGCTGCTTCTCGATGTCGACGCCCTGCTTGGTCAACGCCACACCAATGGCCGCCTGCTGGTCGTGCGGACCACCGATATAAAGAGCCTGCGGCTTAGCCACAACGGGTAGCCACTCCGGCATGACGTTGAAAACGGCGACTTCGGAGCGTTTAGTCAGGTCCACGCCATAGGTACGCCCAGCATGCTGTTCGGTGATGAGGATGACGGAGCGATTGTAATGGGGCGCAAGGACGTCGGGAGCCGCCACGAGAAGCTGGCCAGGGGCGGGATCGTTGCGCTCAAGGGCGTTGAAGAGTCTGTCTGCGTACATCCCTATCTAGAATTCCACCACTCGCGCAGCTTCGCAATAGCAACTTCGCGCTCCAGAGGGCCTTCCTCGAGGCGCAGCTCCTTGAGGTAAGACCAGGCCTTGCCCACCTCGGGACCGGGCTCAAGGCCGAGTATCTCCATAATCTCGTTGCCGTCGAGATCGGGACGTACGCGAGCGAGATCCTCCTTGGCGGCGATATCCGCGATGCGTTCCTCCAGCTGATCGTAGGTGCGCTGCAGGCGGCGGGCCTTGCGCTCATTACGGGTAGTGCAATCGGCGCGCACAAGCTTGTGCAGGCGCGGGAGGAGATCACCGGCATCGGTGACATAGCGGCGCACGGCGGAATCGGTCCACTGGCCATCGCCGAAACCGTGGAAACGCATGTGCAGGTAGACCAGCTGGCCGATGTCCTCCGTCGTTGCCTTGGGGAATTTCAGCTTGCGCAGACGCTTGCGGGTGAGCTTCGCACCCACGACTTCGTGGTGGTGGAAGCTGACCTTGCCGTCGGTAGTGTCACGGGTATCCGGCTTGCCAATGTCATGGAGCAGCGCCGCCCACCGCAGAATCAGGTCGGGACCGTCCTCTTCCTGGTCCATGGCCTGGCGCAACACGGTGAGCGAGTGCGCGTACACGTCCTTGTGCTGCGCGTGCTCGTCAGGGGCCATGCGCAATGCCGGGATCTCCGGAAACACATAGTCCGCAATACCGGAGTCAACGAGCAGGTCAATACCCTTCCACGGCGCGACGCCGCAGATGAGCTTGTTGAGCTCCACCTGCACGCGCTCCACGGTGATGCGCTGGATTTCAGCGGCCATGTCCTTCATGGCATCGCGCACGCGCTGGGCGACCTCAAACTCCAACTGCGCCGCAAACCGCGCAGCACGAAGCATGCGGAGGGGATCATCGTGGAAAGAAATCTCCGGAGCATCCGGGGTATCGAGAATGCGGTTCGCTAGGTCGTCGAGGCCACCCATCGGATCGTGGAATTCACGGGTGCCGTCCGGCCGCAGCTCGATGGCCATGGCATTGACCTTGAAATCGCGGCGCACGAGATCACCCTCGAGGGTATCGCCGTACATGACCTCGGGGTTGCGGGACTGCCCGTCATAGCTATCTGAGCGGAAAGTCGTGATCTCAATCTGCTGGCCCTTATAGGCCGCCGAAACCGTGCCGAAGTCAATGCCGGTATCCCACACGGTCTCCGCCCACTCTTCGAGAATGGAATAGACCACATCGGGCCGAGCCGGAGTGGTGAAGTCGAGATCGTTGCCCAAACGGCCAAGTAGGGCATCGCGGACGGAGCCGCCAACGAGGTAGAGGGGGGCGTCGTGAAGCGCAAAGCGCTCCACCAGGCCGCTTAAGAGGCCACTGAGCCGGCTGACGGTAGCGTCCGCGCGGGCAAGAACGCCGATTAGCTGAGTGTCCTGAAAATTCACGGATCGAAGTCTACTACGATTAGCAGGGATGACTAAGAACACGCCAGGGTCCAAACGCCGCCGCCGGCGGGGCGCGGGCCACCGGAACCACCGCACGGGACGCCCCCAGCGCACGTCCACCAACCGCATGACCACGCGGGATGAGACCTCCGCCGGCGGACTCGTCGTGTCCGGATTGGCGGAGGCCGTCGACGAAGACGGCAACGTAGACCTGTCCCAGATCTATGTGGCGCTCATCGGCAGGTTGGACCGCCGCGGGCGCCTGCTGTGGTCCATGCCGAAGGGGCATGTGGAAAATGGCGAAGCCAAGGAGCTCACCGCTGAGCGCGAGGTCTGGGAGGAGACGGGAATCCACGGCAAGGTCTTCGCAGACCTCGGCATGATTGATTATTGGTTCGTCTCCGATGGCGTGCGCATTCACAAGACCGTGCACCACCACCTGCTGCGTTTCGTGGACGGCATCATGAATGACGAGGATCCCGAGGTCACGGAGGTGTCCTGGATCCCGGTCTCCGAGCTCATCGAGCACTTGGCCTATGCGGACGAACGCAAGCTGGCTCGCATTGCCCACGACCTCCTCCCGGATCTCGCGCGAAAGGAAGCTGCCGCAGGAAAGGCGACCCCACGGTGAGGTGGCGCGCAGCGGCGGCCATCGCGGCGCTGGCGGTGGGCTGCGCCGTCCCCGTGGCCCAGGCACAAACTCCCGAAACTGGGATCACTGACTCCCACTATTGGCTCGGCTCCCGCGGTCCCGACGAGCTGGAGCTCAGCCTGCTCAGCGCAACGGAGGCGCGGGTAGGGGAGACGCTCAAGCTACAACTGCGCATCCACAACCCAACCGAGAGCGCCGTTGATGACTTGCAGATAACCTCCAGGCGCAGCACTGCCGTGAACTCCACCACCCAGGCCCGCCAAGAGCTCGCTGCGGGATCCTTTCCTTATTATGGGGCGACACTCAGCGCAGGAAAGCTTGAACCGGGGGAGAGCCGCGAGCTGACCGTGGAAGTTCCCACCGCATTGGGCGAGGACTCCACGCTCGCCATCACGGAACCTGGCGCCTACCCGCTCCTGTTCACGCTCACCGGCACCCGCGACGGCCAGGCTGCCAGTTTCGCGGAGGAGCGGACAATCCTGGATTTCCAAGGAGAAGAAACGGCTCCCGAAGACGAGGGCGAGCATTCCTTTTCCTTGGTCTATCCCGTCACCGCCGAGGTAGATGTGGTGCCGGGGGATACCGGTGGCGAGGAGCTCATCCTGGAAAGCGAGCAGCTGGCTGAGCAGCTCTCCCCGGGCGGGCGGCTCGATCAGCTGCTCGATGCATACCTGCAGCATGATCTGCACGGTTCCGGCTGTATGGCCTTGGACCCCGCGCTTGTCAACGCCGCCGACCGCATGTCCGCCGGCTACACCGTCAACGAGACACGCCCCTCCACAGCCAAACACCCCACACGCCTGCGCGATTCCTGGTTCAGCAGCGCCGATTCCGATCGTGGCACGCCCGGCGCGGGTGCCCGAGACGCCGCCGCGTGGCTGGAGAAGCTCAAAAAGGTAGACTGCCGCATGCTTCTGCCTTGGGCCAACGCAGACACCGACGCCGTAGCCAAAGTGGGCAACGAGTGGCTCACCCACGAGGCCGTCGAGCAAGGCGCCGACACCATCGAGCGCATCCTCGGTGCCCCGCTCAGCACGCAGCTCACCGCACCTGCCTCTGGGACGAGCGAGCATGCGATGCCCGTCCCTCTGTTGGTGGCGGATAACTCCGAGTGGGCCGGCAGGGCCGCCACCTTTGATGCCTCCCTCGGTGCCCTTTTGGCCCAAACCGGGTCGAAGCCGCAAACCACCGGGTACTCCAATCCGGAGCTGCGCTACGACTTCTCGATCGATTCGGAGCAGGCGAGGGCGCTGACGGCGGGGGCGTCGATAAGCGTGGCGTCTGCACAAGAGGAGACCGTGGCCAAACTGCCGAATTACCAGGACCCTGCCGCCGCACGTGCGGTGATGGAAGCAGCGCAGCGGCTCCTCGATTCTGGGCGCCTCCAGCCTCGCCCCGTTACCACGCTAGAGGTGGAGGAGGGAAATGGGAGTCCCGGCAGCCCCTACCCGGACCCTTCAGCATTTCACGACGCCGAGATCACACAGGTCACACAGCAGGCGCGCTATACCGACGAGTTGATGTCCATCATGGTCAACGACCCCAATATTGCCATGACGCGCTACGACTTCACGGCGCCCCTGCGCCACGATCTGCTCACAGCGCTCAGCGCGACGGGCCGCTCCAGTCTGCACGGTTTTCCGACTTCGGTGACGCAGAGCCGCTCCCGGCTGGAGAAGAACGCGGATATGCTTCGCGAGCTCCGCGCCTCCGTATCTCTCATCCCACCGGGCAACGTGTATACCCGCGTCTCAGAGTCATCGCCGCTGCTCATCGTGGCAGAAAACGGCCTGCCGCTGCCTGTCGACGCCCACTTGGCTTATGACGCCCCCGACGGCGCCACGTTGAACACGCAGAACATGATTCACATCCCGGCCAAGGGATCCATTACCGTGTCCATGACCGCTGACCTGCCCAGCAATGCTGACCAGATGTCGCTGCGCCTGTGGCTAGCAACACCATCTGAGCACCTGATTTCGGATCCAATCGACATCACGGTGCAGACGCGTGCCGGTATCGTTAGCGTCTATGGAGTCGGCGCGATCGCCGCGCTCGCCCTCGTCCTAGCTGCACTGTTCCGGCTGGGTAAGCGGAAGAAAAAGAAGTCTCACGGATAGTTTTCTCTATGACACATGAACCTATGTCTGGTGCCCGTCGACGCATTGTCACGCCCTCGCCGCCGGCACCGGTCCCGGAAAAGCGCGCGCCGAGCGGCGTTGTTGCTGTCGACGACGAACTCGAGGACCGTTCGGGACTGAAGGGCAAGGCTGCCTCGGCCCCGAGTGAGTCCGCCGGCGAGAAGAACTCCGACGGCGCCGTCGTCCGCGCGACCGGCTCCATGGCTATCGCCACGTTGATTTCCCGTATCACGGGATTCATTCGCAACGTGCTCATCGGCTCTTCGCTTGGCCCGGCCATTTCCTCCGCCTTTACCACGGCGAACCAGCTGCCCAACCTCATCACGGAGATCGTGCTGGGTGCGGTGCTGACCTCCCTCGTGGTTCCGGTGCTGGTGCGCGCAGAGAAGGAAGATGCCGACCGCGGCGAGGACTTTGTCCGGCGCCTCTTCACACTGGCCTTCTCCCTGTTGGCCACGATCACGGTGCTTTCCTGTATTTTTGCCCCGCAGTTAACGCGCATGATGTTGCCAGAAGACGGCGAGGTCAATGCCGTGCAGGCAACCTCGTTTGCCTACTTGCTGCTGCCGCAGATCTTCTTCTACGGGCTTTTCGCGCTCTTCCAAGCGGTGCTCAACACCAAGAACATCTTCGGGCCGGGCGCGTGGGCACCGGTGGTCAACAACATCATCTCGATTTCGGTGCTGGTGGCCTACCAGCTGGTGCCGGGCAGTCTGCATCCCGATGCGCCCTCGCCGATTACGGACAGGCACGTGCTGCTCCTTGCGCTGGGCACCACGGCGGGCGTGGTGGTGCAATGTCTCATCCTCTTCCCTTATCTTAAGAAGGCGGGCATTAACCTCAAGCCGCTCTGGGGCTTGGATGACCGCCTCAAGCAGTTCGGCGGCATGGCCATGGCAATCGTGGCCTATGTGGCGATTTCCCAGTTGGGTTACGTCATCACCTCCCGCGTGGCGGCGCATGCGGATAAAGGCGCGCCCTTTACCTACCAGCAGGCCTGGCTGCTTTTGCAGGTGCCCTATGGCGTCATCGGCGTTACCCTGCTGACGGCAATTATGCCGCGCCTGTCCCGCAACGCCGCGGACGGTGACGTCAAGGCCGTGGTCCGGGATCTCACGCTCGGCACAAAGCTGACGTTTATCGCCCTGATCCCGATCGTCATCTTTATGACGGGCTTCGGCATCCCGATCGCCCGCGGCCTCTTCCAGTACGGCGCCTTCGACGCCGACGCGGCCGAGCTGCTCGGCCTCACGTTGAGCTTCTCCGCCTTTACCCTCATCCCCTACGCCCTCGTGCTGCTGCACCTGCGCGTCTTCTACGCCCGTGAGGAAGCGTGGACGCCGACGTTTATTATCGCCGGCATCACGCTGACCAAGGTGGTGCTTTCCCTGCTGGCCCCGCACGTTGCGGACTCCCCGGAGCGCGTGGTCATCCTGCTGGGTACGGCCAACGGCTTCGGCTTCGTGGCCGGCGCGGTGATCGGCGGCTTCCTGCTTAAGCGCAAGCTGGGCAGCCTGGGCGGCCGGGCGGTTATCGCGACGACTATCTGGTCAGTGCTGGCCTCCCTCGTGGGCCTCCTCGTGGCCTTCGTCATCAACTACGCCATAAACCTGGTGCTGCCGGAAGAGCTACCGCCCTTCGTACACCTGCTGAAGCTAGCCGTCGTGGGCCTAGTGTTCGTGATCGTGACCGGCATCGTGCTCTCGCGTTCGGGCCTGCCGGAAGTCATCAACCTGGGCCGCCAGCTGCAGCGTATTCCGGGCATGTCCCGCTTCATCAAGATCGAGCATGCAGAGGCTATCGAGGTCGAAGCCCCGGAGCAGCTGGAGTTCCAGCCCATCTTCAGCGTGGATGCCTTCAACTCCTCGCCGGTGCCGCCGCCAATGTCTGCCGGTATCGTGCGCGGCCCGCGCCTGGTTCCGGGTGCCCCAGTCTCCGACGGTCGCTTCCGCCTCCTCAAGGACTATGGCTCCGCACCGGGTACCCGCTTCTGGAAGGCCCGCGAGCAAGCAACTGGACGCCTCGTATCTCTGACCTTCGTGGACACCACGGGCGAAGCTCCGATGGCACCGGCCACCCCGGCCGTGGCTGCCCGCCGCTCCGCGGAGGTATCCCGCTCCACGCGCCGCTTGGCGGAGATGGAGCTGGATGCCATGGCGAAGAACATCGATATCCTGTCCTACCGCCAGGGCTGCCTCGTCGTGGCGGATTGGGTGGAGGGCACGCCCCTGAAGACGGTCTCGGAGGATGAGGACCTCGATCCCCGCGCCGTCGCCCATGCCTTGGCACCGCTGGTGCGCACCACGGCCGCCGCCCACGCGGCAGGTCTCGTGCTGGGCATTGAAAACCGCAACCGCATCCGCATCTCCACCGAGGGCATTGCCACGCTGGCCTTCCCCGCGGTACTGCACAGCAACGATGAGGAAACTGACCGCTCAGCGTTGGCCTCCGCAATCTCGCTCCTGGTGGAGTCCACCAGCCCAACACCGGAGGTGCTGCAGGAGATCGCTACCGACGCTGAAGAGGGTGAGGACTCCGACCTCGAGGACATCGCCCACCGCTTGGCGGCCTTCGCCGGCGATGGCGAGGACGGCGAGGAAACCCTCCAGGTACCGGTGGAGGAGACCCCGCGCAAGGAGGACCCGAGCCCTGCACCGGGCTTCGGCGGCCGCGGTTACTCTGGCTCCGGCATCATCGTGCTCGGCGTACTCGCCACCCTCTTCGTCGTGGCGATGGCCGCACTCAGCGTGTGGATTCTCTCCCAGGTGGGTAATGAAAAGACTTCCCCAGTGGTGACGAAGAGCGAATCCACGACGGAAACGACCTTCCCCAACGTGCCGCCGGTGCTCTTCAAGGACGTAAAGACCACCTCCGTCCCAGAAGGCAAGGAGGTATCCGGCTCCTGGTCCACGAAGGAAGCAGACACCGGCCTCCTGCTCAGCATTGACAAGCCCACGCAACTTCACGCGCTTCCGCTGCAACAGAGCAAGTCCACCGGCGCGAAGTATGAGGTTTATGGCGTCAATACCAAGGACTTCGATCCCACGAACCCTAAAGCCGCGACGCTGACCGAGCTCGCACACGGCACCCTGACGAGCGCACGCCAAGACATCGAGCTCAAGGAGAAGTCGGTGGCTTTCGACGGCGCCCTGATCATCTTCACCGACATGCCCAAGTCCGGTTCTGTCACTCTGAAGGAGGCCACACTGGTGGGCATCCCCACCAACTAACGCACTGCCTCACACACATCCCCAGACCTGAAACCCGAAACTACCTGGGCTCGCTGACTCAGACGTGCAACGCGCTTGACGACGCCCACCCAGGTTTCGGGTTGCAGGTCTGGGGCTTTATTGTTCTTGCGATTTCCTCCCTTGACAGATAAGAGAAGGAGCGTATAATTATTGTTGTCACGTCAACAACCTAGAGAAACCTAGAAGAAACGAGGAAACCATGACTATCACCGCAGGAACCTACGCACTGGACGCAGCACACACCACTATTGGCTTCGTCGCACGCCACGCCATGATCACCAAGGTGCGCGGCAACTTCAACGAGTTCGAAGGCACCCTAACCGTAGGGGAGAACATTGCTGACTCCGCCGCCACCGCCACGGTGAAGACCGCATCCATCGACACCAAGAACGCTGATCGCGATGCACACGTGAAGGGCGAGGACTTCTTCGACGTTGAGAAGTTCCCGGAGATGACCTTCACCGCGACCAAGTTCGACGTTAACGAGGCAGGCGAGGGCACCGTCACTGGTGACCTCACCATCAAGGGCACCACTAAGTCCGTCGACTTCAAGGTTGACGAAGCCGGCGTGGCCGAGGATCCCTTCGGCAACACCCGCTTGGGCTTTGAGGCTAAGACCTCCATTAACCGCCTCGACTTCGGTATCGACTTCAACGCTCCGCTGAAGACCGGCGGCGTGCTGGTCTCCGAGGAGATCAAGATCGAGCTCGAGGTTTCTGCCATCAAGCAGTAAGCCATAAAGCGCGAAACCTATTCGTAGGAAGTAGTTCTTAGTTGTTGCCCGTAGTGCCCATTTTGGTACTGCGGGCAACGGCTTTTTTGTTGCGGAGTTGTTTGAAACAACTTTGAGTGACCGGCATGTGATACGCACCGCAGCGACGTTTAAGATGTAGCGCATGACTACCGCAAACCTCACCCATGCAGAAGCTACCGCCCGCAGCGCCGCGCTGCGCCTGAGCACCTACGAGCTGCACCTCGACGTCACGAGCGCGCCCACCGACGCCGATTCTTACGAGGTCACCTCGCGTATCACGTTCACCACCACCGAGCCCGAGACCTTCGTGGATTACTTGGGCAAGGCCGTGCACGCAGTGCGCGTCAACGGCGAGGAGGTGGAGAACACCTTCGACGGCGGACGGGTCTACCTGCGGGATCTTCCAGTGGGAGAGGAGCTCACCGTGGAGATCACCGGCTCCTCCTATTACTCCCGCACCGGCCAGGGCCTGCACCGCATGCACGACCAGGCCGATGACACTACGTACCTCTACTCGCACCTCGAGCCATCCGATGCCCGCCGCATCTTCCCCTGCTTTGACCAGCCGGATCTCAAGGCCAGCTACGCGGTACACCTCACCGGCCCTCAGGGCTGGCAGCTGCTCAGCAATCAACCGGAGGTTGGCCGCGAGAAGACTGAGGGCGGGGAAGTGGCACACTTCGCGCCGACCCCTCTGCTGTCGACGTATTTGACGGCGTTTGCGGCGGGGCCGTACGTCGAGAAGCACAGCACCTGGACCGCACCCGATGGCTCCTTGGAAGTGGAGCTGCGCGCCTTTGCCCGCGCCTCCATGGCTGAATACCTGGATGATGAAATCCTGCAGGTCACAGCACAAGGCATGGACTTCTTCCACAGCAGTTTTGGCTACCCGTACCCGTGGGGCAAGTACGATTCCATCTTCGTTCCGGAGTACAACCTGGGCGCCATGGAGAACCCCGGCCTCGTGACCTTTACGGAGCACTACCTCTTCCGTTCTGCCGCCACCCGCGCGCAGCATGCCGGGCGCACGAACACCATCCTGCACGAGATGTCGCACATGTGGTTCGGTGACCTGGTCACCCCGCAGTGGTGGGATGACCTGTGGCTCAAGGAGTCCTTCGCGGAATTCATGGGCGCGGATTCCTCCGTGCACGCCACCGAGTACACCGAGGCGTGGGTAAACTTCGCTGGCCAGCGCAAGAACTGGGCCTACCTGCAGGATCAGCTGCCCACCACGCACCCGATCAAGGCCGAGATCCCGGACGTGGATGCCGCACGCCAGAACTTCGACGGCATCACTTATGCCAAGGGTGCGGCGGTGCTCAAGCAGCTGGTGCACTACGTGGGCCGGGAGAACTTCTACGCCGGCGCGCGCGACTACTTCCAGGAGCACGCCTTTGCTGCCGCCACCTTCGACGACCTTCTCAAGGCGCTGAAGAAGCACACCGACCGCGATCTCGACGCCTGGTCCACCGCCTGGCTGCGCACGTGGGGCCCGGATACACTGACCCCGGAGTTGCACGCAGACGGAGACAAGATTCACGAGCTCGCCATCGCGGTCGAGGCCGAGGACACCACGCGCCCGCACCGCCTCAACGTGACGTTATTCGACAACTCCCTGAACAAATACGCCACCCTCGACGTCGATCTGGAGGGCGAGCGCACCATCCTCGACGAGGCATCTGGACTTCAGGCGCCGGCATTGCTCCTGCTGAACGACGGCGACCACACCTACGCCAAGGTCCGCTTCGACGAGACCTCCTTGGAGACCATCCGCACGCGCCTGTCTGCGGTTCCGGATGAGCTTTCCCGCGCGGTCATCTGGACTTCCCTGTGGAACCTCACCCGCGATGGCGAGTGGCCCGTACGCTCCTACCTGGACACGGTGCTCAACCATGCCCCGGCGGAGTCCAACCCGACGCTTCTGACCACGGCCTTTGCCAATGCCCGCTATGCCATCGACCACTTCGTGAGCGAGGGTGTTCGCGAAGAGATTCGCGCCGACTATGCCGAGCGCCTCTGGGAGGTGCTGCAGCAGGCACCGGCAGGTTCCGACGCGCAGCTCACCTTCGCACGCGCCGCCATCCAGGCGCTCGCCGCCACCCCGGAGGAATCCGGCACGCAGCGCCTGCGTGCGCTGTACGACGGCTCCCTGGACGGCCTCGCCCTCGACCCGGATATCCGCTGGGCCATCCTGCGCGCGCTGGCCGCCCGCGATGCCGTCAGCACCGAAGAGCTGGAGGCGGAGAAGGAGCACGATAACACGCTCACCGGTGCCGCCGCGTACCTGGGTGCCTCCCACGCCTTCCCATCTGCCGAGCTCAAGCGCGAAGTCTTCGACCTCGTGCGCACGCCGGGCAAGTACTCTAACGCGGAGGTGGATTCCCTGCTCGCGGCGTTCAACGCGCCGCGCTCGGCCCACCTCACCGAGGCCTTCGCCCAGGAGTATTTCGATTCTCTGGCGAAGCTCTGGGAGGAGCACCCCATCGAGATTGCCAACCGCCTCGTCCGCGGGCTCTACCCGGATCTCGCAATGGCCGACGCCGCTACCAGCGATTTCTTGAGCAGTGAACGTCCGCGTGCACTTCGCCGCGTGCTGCTGGAATGCCAGGATGCGCTGCGTCGCGCGCAACGCGTGCGTGCGTGCCGCGCAGTGATCGCGGCACGTTAGAAGCGGCGCGTAGCGGACAGCAGAATCTTCCCGTAAACTCGCAGACACATTAACGGGGGGACAATCACAAACCGTCAGCTTCGGCTGGGGGACTGTGTTGACCCACTTGTCATTGCTCAAGTTTCCGGGGGGATTCTTAGTGTCAGCACAGCCGACCGATCGTGAACTCGTCGACGCCTTCATTGGCGGAGATACCAAGGCCTTTTCAGCAATCGTCGAAAAGCACCGCGCGCGCCTGACCGCCATGGCGCGGCGCTATACGCGCAACGATGATGATACACAGGACATCGTGCAGGAGGCCCTGCTCAAGGCCAGCTGCAATATGGCCTCCTACCGGCACGATGCCACGCTGAGCACATGGCTGCACCGACTGGTGATGAACTCCGGCTATGACTTCCTCAACCACCGCTCGAACCGAGAGAACGCCTCCCTGGATGCAGAGATCATTGAGGATGACCGCAACTATGCGCTCGCGCACAACCCTAGCGAAAACCTGGCGGAACGCATCACGGTGGCCCAAGCGATGGAAACCTTGCGCCAGGACCAGCGCGAGGCGCTCTACCTCACCGATGTTGCAGGCTATCCCATCGATACGGTGGCTAAGGTACAAGGCGTGGCGCCTGGGACGGTGAAGTCACGGCGAGCTCGAGCTCGGCAAGTGTTGCGTGCGGCGATAGACTGAGGGCGAGTAGAATCTGAGTCTTACTTAAAAATTATCGTTACAAGGGAGTTTTTAGTGACTATCCACGATGTCGCCATCGTCGGCTCCGGCCCTGCCGGCTATACCGCAGCGCTCTACGCAGCACGCGCCGAACTCAATCCCATCGTCTTCGAGGGCTTTGAATACGGTGGCGAACTCATGAACACCACCGAGGTAGAGAATTACCCGGGCTTCCAGAAGGGAATCATGGGCCCTGAGCTCATGGAAGAGATGCGCGCCCAAGCCATCCGCTTCGGTGCCGACCTGCGCATGGAAGTTGTAGATTCCGTCGAGCTCGAAGGTGAGGTGAAGAAGCTGCATGTGGGCGACGAGGTTTATGAAGCCCGTGCTGTCATCCTCGCTACCGGTGCCGCTCCGCGCTACCTGGGTATTCCGGGCGAATCGGAGCTAACTGGCCGCGGCGTGTCCGCGTGTGCCACCTGCGATGGCTTCTTCTTCAAGGACCACAACATTGCCGTCGTCGGCGGCGGCGATTCCGCCATGGAGGAGGCCACCTTCCTCACCAAGTTCGCCGAGACCGTCACCATTATTCACCGCTCGGAGAACTTCCGCGCCTCCAAGATCATGCTGGAACGCGCCAAGGAGAACCCAAAAATCAAGTGGCTGACCAACACCACCGTCGAGCGCGTTTTGGAAAAGGACGGCAAGGTCGGTGCTCTCGAGGTCAAGAACGTGCTGACCGGTGAGACCAGCGAGCTGGACCTAACCGCCATGTTCGTGGCCATTGGCCACGATCCGCGCTCTGGCTTCCTAAACGGCCAGGTAGAGACCGATGAGGCTGGCTACGTGGTGGTGGAGCAGCCCTCCACCAAGACCTCGCTGCCAGGTGTCTTTGCCTGTGGTGACTTGGTGGATGACCACTACCAGCAGGCCATCACCGCTGCGGGCTCCGGCTGCCGCGCGGCCATTGATGCGGAACATTTCCTCGCTGAGAACCGTTAGTAATCACATGAGCAACATTAAAAACGTCACTACTGATTCCTTCCGCGCTGACGTCGTAGAGGCAGGCAAGCCAGTCGTCGTGGACTTCTGGGCCGAATGGTGTGGTCCGTGTAAGAAGCTGTCCCCGATCCTTGAGGAGGTCGCCGAAGAACTCGGTGAGGACGTCTCCGTAGTCAAGGTCAACGTGGATGAAGAACGCACTTTGGGTGCCATGTTCCAGATCATGTCCATCCCATCTGTGCTGATTTTCAAGGACGGCGAGAAGGTCGATGAGTTCGTTGGCTTGCGTTCCAAGGCCGACATCGTGGCGCAGGTAAAGAAACAGCTCTAACTGGTATTCTTTAACTCGTTGTTGGCGCACTGTAGTGCGCCTCCTTGATCACGAAAGGGGTAGGTGTGAACCGCGTTTTACGTGTAGGTGACCAGAGCGTTCGGGTCGCCGAAGCACGCGCAACCCTTGCCCGCCTCGGCCTGATGACTGACTACCAGGGGACCTTGTCCGACTGGAGGAAGCAGAAGTACTCCGAAGCCGATAAGCACTTTGACGCCGAGCTAGCGGAGGTTCTTAAGGCCTTCCAGCAATCGCGTGGCATCGTGCCCAGCGGCGATATCGATGACCTCACTCTGCGCGAGCTGCGCCAGGCTTCCTACACGCTGGGCGCTCGCGTTCTGGCCTATGAGCCAGGCAACGTGCAGGTGGGCGATGATGTTTCCCAGCTGCAGCAACAACTCCAGGAGCTCGGCTTCTACCAGGAACGCATCGACGGCCATTTTGGCGCCCGCACCTATGCGGCGCTGGCGGAGTACCAGTTGAACTCTGGGCTGCGCAGTGACGGAATTTGTGGCCCGGAGACCATCAACGCGTTGAACCTTTTGGGTCGGCGCATCACCGGCGGCTCAGCGCACAACATCCAGGAACGTGAGCGCGTCCGCAATGCGGGGCCCCAATTGGCCGGCAAGCGCGTTGTCATCGATCCCAGCTTGGGCGGTTTCAACAAGGGCCGTACGGTCAAGGGCCGCTTTGGTGACATCACTGAGGAAGAGATCCTCTGGGATTTGGCTGAGCGAGTTGCTGGCCGCATGATTGCCGCCGGCATGGAGACCATCATCTCCCGCCCGCGTACCGATGATCCCTCCATCCACGATCGCGCCGATATTGCCAATGCCTTTGGTGCTGACTTGGTCATTTCGCTCGCCTGCGACGAGTACCCCACAGAGAAGGCCAATGGTGTGGCCACCTTCTACTTCGGTTCGGAGTCCGGCAATTCTTCCCTCATCGGGGAAACGCTCTCCGGCTTCATCCAGCGTGAGATTGTTGCCCGTACCGAACTGGGTAACTGCCGCAACCACGGCCGCACGTGGGCGCTGCTACGTCTGACGCAAATGCCGGTCGTCCAAGTGGTTCTGGGGTACCTGACCAGCCCGAAGGACGTGGCTATTCTGACCAACCCGGATCGCCGCGATGACATCGCCGAGGCCATCGTTGTCTCCGTCAAACGCCTGTACCTCCTCGACGATGACACCGCCGTGACCGGCACCTACCGCTTCGACGAGCTGCTGCGCGCCGAGCGCTCTTCTTAACAGGCCTAGGCTAGGGCACGGGCGAGGAGGTCTTCGACTGCAGCGGCCGTCAGCAGGTCGAAGGCAGGGGGCAGCTCAAGGCGCAAGCGCGGCGTAATGGGGTGATCGCGCACCACCATGAACCCGGCGGATTCCAACGTTTCCACAGGTAAAAGGCCGATGCGGCCGGGTTTGTCCCGCAGAAGATCTTCTGCGGCTTGGGCATCTCGGTAGCCAAAAGCTTCGACGGCGCTGGCTTCGCGGGAGGTGAGGTGCATAATGGTGGCGTCGAGAAGCACCGCCTCCAGGCCCTTCGCCGCACGGTGCGACTTCACGAACAGCGAGGACACGAGCACAGCATCCTCCGAGACAGGAGAGGTGGGCAGTTTCGCGGCACCGGGGGCAAGGTCAGGTGGGCAGAAGAAGACGGTAGCTTCATCGCTCACGGTGAAGCCGCATTCGCCGCAGCGCAGCAGAGTAGCGCTGATCCATGCTTCTTTCTCAAAGGCCGGATCAGCGACCGTGGTCTTCAGCTCCCAGAAGATGGATCGGGCCGCCAAGGGATTGATGGCAATGCCTTCCTTGACGGCCTGAACGAACATAGTGGGCTAGCTACTTTCCTTGCCCTCAATGAGGGCCAGAATGCGCTCGAAATCTTCCTGGTCGCCGAATTCGACGACCATCTTGCCCTTGCGCTTGCCCATGGTGACGGTGACCTTGGTGTCGAAGCGATCTGCCAGACGTTCAGCGGAATCGGTGAAGAACTGCGGCTGTGGAGCGGCAGGCTTCTTCGTTGGCTCGGCCGGCTTACCATCCCGCTTGTATAGGGTGACAGCTTCCTCCGTGGCGCGCACAGACAGGCCCTCGGCCACAATGCGGTTGGCAATGAGCTCCATGGCCTCAGCATCCGGCAGGCCCAGCAGCGCGCGGGCGTGGCCGCCAGACAAGGTGCCAGCGGCAACGCGCTTCTGCACACTGACCGGCAGCTTGAGCAAGCGAATCATGTTGGTGACCTGAGGGCGGGAGCGGCCGATGCGATCAGCCAACTCGTTCTGGGTTACACCAAATTCCTCCAGCAGCTGCTGGTAGGCGTGAGCCTCTTCCAATGGGTTGAGCTGCACGCGGTGGATGTTCTCCAGCAGGGCATCCCGCAGCAGATCATCATCCTTGGTATCGCGCACGATAGCTGGGATGGTGGCCAGGCCTGCCTTGGAGGAGGCGCGCCAGCGGCGCTCACCCATGATGAGTTCGAAGCCGCCCTCCTCAGCAGGGCGGACCACGACCGGCTGCAGCAGCCCGAATTCCTTGATGGAGTGGACCAGCTCCGCTAGCTCATCCTCATCGAAGACAGTACGCGGCTGCTTCGGGTTGGGCATGATGTCCCCGACGGAGATCTCGCGGTACGTCGCACCAATCACCGAAGGCTTGGCCTGCCGCTTCTTCGAGCCAGAAGACTGCTGGATGGTGGGCGCACCCTGCACCTTTTTCGGCGCAGATCCGTGAGCCCCGCCGGTCGAAGCGCCAAGGATAATGTCAGCCGCCGAATCCCCAAGGCGCGGCTTGCGGGAGGGCGCACCCGGGCCAGACGGAATGAGAGCGGCCAGTCCCTTGCCAAGGCCGCCCTGGCGCTGCTCCGGCTTCTGCTCTGCCTTCTTATCTGCCACGGTGTCCTATCCTTCCAATTCCGCGAAAATCTCTGGGCTCACGCCAATGGCACCCGTGGTGGGGTGCGGCGTGTAGTCTCCGCGCTTGTCCAGCTCGCGTGCAGCGGCGGAGTAGGCGCGGGCGCCCGTCGACGACGGGTCATAAGCAATAACTGTCTTACCATAGCCCGGCGCCTCCGAAACGCGCACAGAACGCGGGATGACGTTGCCCAAGACGACGGCGCCGAATTGCTCACGCACCTCATTAGCCACCTGCTCTGCCAGCTTGGTGCGGGCGTCAAACATGGTGAGCAGCACACCGGAGATGTGAAGGTCCTCGTTGAGGTGCTCCCGGATCATGGAGATATTGCCCAGCAGCTGGCCCACGCCCTCCAAGGCGTAGTACTCACACTGGATGGGAATAATAACTTCTTCTGCACACGTCATCGCATTGATGGTGAGCAAGCCTAGGGAAGGTGGGCAGTCGATAAAAACGTACTCAAAGCCATGCTCCTCGAGGAAGCCATTGTGCAGGGCGTCATAGAGGCGGAACTCGCGGCGGACCAGAGAGACCATTTCAATCTCTGCGCCAGCGAGGTCGATGGTGGCCGGGATGCAGTAGAGGTTCTCATCATCGGGGGAGTGCTGCATCGCATCCTCCGCGCTGCAGTCACCCAACAAAACCTCATAGCTGGATTTGGTGCCGGAGGTGTGCTCCGCGCCTACCGCGGTGGAGGCGTTGCCCTGCGGGTCCAAGTCGATCACCAGGACCTTCTTGCCGGCCTCAGCAAGCGCGGCGGCAAGGTTGACGGCGGAGGTGGTTTTACCCACGCCACCTTTCTGGTTCGCGATGGTGATAAGACGAGGATGAGTCATGCCGTCTACTTTAGTTCACGCGCGGGACACGGATAATCGTGGTGCCGTGGATGGTCATGACCTCGGCTTTTCCGCCACCGGCGCGCTTGATATCAGCAGCATCGCGCTCTAGCTCCTCATGCACTGAGGAACCCTTGAGAGCAATCATCTCGCCGCCTTTGCGCACCAGCGGCAGGGACCACTTGGCCAGCTTTCCCAGCGGGGCCACCGCGCGGGAAGTCACGATGTCGGCACCCTTAACGGCCTTCTTCACTGGACCTTCCTCGGCGCGGCCGCGAATGACGGTGACGTTATCCAGCCCCAGCAGATCAACGACCTCGTTGAGGTAGGTCGAGCGCTTCAGCAAAGGCTCGATGAGAGTGATCTTAAGGTCAGGTCGCGCGATGGCGAGCGGGATACCGGGGAGGCCGGCGCCACTGCCGACGTCGATAAGCGTGGCGCCCTGCGGCATGACTTCGGCGACCACGGCGCAGTTGATGAGATGGCGCTCCCAGAGGCGCGGGACCTCGCGGGGGCCTATAAAACCACGGGTGGACCCGTCCGTAGCCAGCGAATCGTGGTATTTCTGCGCGAGCGGCAGACGCGATCCGAAGACGTCAGACGGGTCCAGTGGCACAGTGTCGGACACAGATTCAGTCACTGTGAAAACTCCTGGGTTAAGTTCTAGTTGTTCTTGCGGCGCTGCTTCTTGGAGCGATTGTCCTTCTTGCGTGCGCCCGGCTTCGGAGCAGAGGTGCGCTTGAGCTCAGCCTTAGCGGCTGCCTCCTCTTCTTCCTCGCGGTCCATCTTGGCGTAGACGATGCGGGTCTGGAAGAAGGTCCACACGGTGTTGGCCAACATGTAGAAGAGAAGGCCGATGGGCCAGATGAAACCGGAGAACACCAGCATTGCCGGCATAAACCACAGCATCATCTTGTTCATCATGGCCATCTGCTGTTGCATCATCTCCGCATTCTGGCCCTGCGGGGTAGCGGTCTTGCCGGCGGCGCGGCGAGCCTCCTGACGGTTCAGCGTCATGCGGGCGTTGAAGTGCGTGAGCGTCGCAATGATGGCGATGAGCGGCACGATGATGACGGCCGCCTGCGCGGTGGTGGTTTCCTTAATGATCTCCAGACCAGAGTCCAGGCGTAGGTTGGCCACCAGCGGCACACCGAAGATCTTGGCATCGACGAACTCCTTCACCAGCGCGGGTTCGAAGATGTAGTTGGCGATGGAGGCGTTCATTTCCTCCGACATGGCGTCACCCGCCGGGTGGCCAATGCCACCGGCGACAGCAACAGTGCGGTCGAAGGAGCGCAGCACGTGGAACAGACCAATGAACATCGGGATCTGCGCGAACATAGGCAAGCAGCCCGCCACCGGGCGCACGCCAGATTCCTTGTAGATGCGCTGCATCTCCTGCGCCGCCTTGGTCTGGTCATTGGCGTACTTGGTGCGCAGTTCCTGGATTTGCGGCTGGATCTCCTGCATCTTGCGGGAGGAGCGCAGCTGCGTGATGGTCGGCTTGACCATGATGGCCTTAAGCGTCCACGTCAGAAGAACGATGGCAATGATCCAGGTTCCGCCCCATGCGGAATCAAGAACGAAGCTCAAGAGCCAATGCCAGAACCACAAGACGGCTGAAATTGGCCAATAGATGAAATTAAGCACGAGAGTTGTTTACCTCAGTTGTTGTTTGGTCGGTACCGGATCAAACCCGCCCGGGTGCCAGGGACCGCACTTGCATAACCTGGCAAGCGCCATGCCCGTCCCCTTGAAGGCTCCATGGATGGAAATGGCTTCGAGGGCATAGGCACTGCACGTCGGTTCAAAACGACAGGTGGAGACCATCTTAAGGCCTGACAAGTGCTTTTGGTAGAAGCGCACCCCGTGAACTAGGACTCTTCCGAAGCCGCGGGCTTCGGGAATCTCCTCACCTTGGGAGTTCAGATATCCCATGTGCGTAGCGCTTTGCGGATATCACGCTCAAGGCGCTCACTGGTGGCATCACCGCTGGCGGGCAAGGCGCGGATAACGATGTCAACGTTGGCGGGCAGCATTGTCCCTTTGACACCATCGCGCATGAGGGACATGCACACATGACGAAGCCGTCGGGAGGTGCGGTGGCGAACCACGGCATTCCCGACGGCCTTCGACACGATGAGACCGAACCGCGGCCCAGTGGCCGCGATGGCGTCTTCACCGTCATTAAAGCGCAAATGCACGACGACAGTGCGCGTGCCCGCCCGGCGCCCGCCCTTGATGGTCCTCCGAAATTGCCTCGGGGACGTGAGCTTGTGCTGGGCTGGAAGCATGAATTAAGCGGTGAGCTTAGCGCGACCCTTCTTGCGACGAGCGGCGACGATGGCGCGGCCGGCGCGGGTGCTCATGCGGGTACGGAAGCCGTGCTTGCGAGCGCGACGACGGTTGTTCGGCTGGAAGGTACGCTTACCCTTTGCCACGATTAACTCCTTGAAGTTGTTGGTGGATGGCACAGCCTCGCGCCACTGATGGCGGTGGGCTTAAACATCCACTAATGAATGGTGTACGTGGGGATGAGGCTTCGCACTTTAAGCGCCGTGAGGCGTGGCGAGGCATTCCCACATGCAACATGTGCACCATGCACTGTTGCGATAGACCATCACAGGTTACGTGACAGATAGTGCGCGAAACAAATCGACACACTGGGTGTCCCCGAAATTACAAGGATGTTTTTATCCGCAGCTAGGACGCCACTTTTTGCCCACATGCAGCGCGGCTAGCGCCCCCTCCCGCTGTCCGCCCACCGCGCTAGGCGCCACCGTGTCGAGCGCGCATAAAAGCGCGTTAGACAGCGCCCCTATAACGCGGTACAACTGAGGAATCGAATTCCACAGTCACCCACAGGATGTGGATAACTCTCAATCATAACTTGAGACTTTTGCTGTTTACGCAGGTAAACTGCATTAAGGAGCCAATTCATAGTTATCCACAGTCATAAGATAGGCTGTGGATAAACCACCTATCCACACCTGTGGATAACTTTGTGGAAACCGAGGTTACGCGCTAAAACATCGTGTGGAATCTCCGGTGGAAATCACAAACTTCTTGTGATTTCTCGTTCCGTATCTCTTTCTTATCCATCCGTCCATCCCCGATTCTCACCCAGAGTCACGCAGTAAATATTTTGGTTCTCAAGGCCACTTCTTCCCAGAACCACATAGGTGTGGCCGCCTCTTCGGCAGCACCGCGTGAACTTTAACTACACAGAAGGTAGGCGTTGTGTCCGATCCGCAAGCAGCCCTCCGGGCCAGCTGGAAAGCTGTGGTCAGTGATTTGCTGGCTCAGTCCGAGCAACCGAACTCGGATGTCCCCAACTTCTCCCATAGCCAGCGCCTCAACCTTCAACTCGTCGAACCCATCATGATCGGTGATGGCTACGCGTTGATCGCCGCGCCGCACGAGAACGCCAAAACTGTCATCGAAACTGAACTAGGGGAGTACATCACCCGCGCTTTATCGCAGCACATGGGTCGCCCCTGTTCTTTGGCTGTGACCATTGCGGCGCCACCGCAGCCGGCACCACAGGAAGAGCCCCCAGCACCCGCGCCTCAACGCCCTATTCAAACCGAGGCTCCCGAGCACGGCATGGGGCACCAGACTCAGGCTTTCCAGCAGCCCACCCAGTCCACTCAGCCCGCTCCAGCTTCCCAGCCAGAGACACCAAACCACCATCAGCCGCGCTCATGGGAGGCCGCGCATTCCCCGGCCAGCCTCGATGAATTGGCGCAACACTACAGCGAGCAACAGAGCACCGCTCCCAGTGGCTACCCCGAAGCAACCGGGGCACGGATCCCGCGGGAGGAGCCAGCACACAACCCGAACCGAGAAAAGTCTCTCAACCCGAAGCACACCTTTGAGAACTTCGTCATCGGTTCCTCCAACCGCTTTGCTAACGGCGCTGCCGTAGCCGTCGCGGAGAACCCCGCGCGCGCCTATAACCCACTCTTTATTTGGGGCGGTTCCGGCCTCGGCAAAACGCACCTGCTGCACGCGGCCGGCAACTACGCCCAGGTCCTGCACCCGGGACTGCGCGTGAAGTACGTTTCCTCGGAGGAATTCACCAACGACTACATCAACTCCCTGCGTGATGACCGCCAGGAATCCTTCAAGCGCCGCTACCGCAACCTGGACATCCTCATGGTTGATGACATCCAGTTCCTAGAAGGCAAGGAGTCCACGCAGGAAGAGTTCTTCCACACCTTCAATGCGCTGCACCAGGCCAATAAACAGATCATTTTGTCCTCCGACCGCCCACCGAAGCAGCTGACCACGCTGGAAGATCGCCTCCGCACACGCTTCGAAGGCGGGCTGATTACAGACATTCAGCCGCCAGACCTAGAGACGCGCATCGCCATTCTCATGAAGAAGGCCTCCGCGGACGGCACAGACGTCGATCGCTCGGTTCTCGAGCTCATCGCCTCTCGCTTCGAATCTTCGATCCGCGAGCTCGAAGGTGCGCTCATCCGCGTTTCTGCCTATTCCTCTCTGGTCAATGAGCCGATCAGTTTGGAGATGGCGGAGATTGCTCTGCATGATCTGGCCCCGGATTCTGCAGATCGCCAGATCACCGCGGCAGCCATCATCGAAGTGACGGCGGACTACTTCAACATCGACGTGGATACCCTGCGCGGTTCTGGTAAGAAGCGCGCCGTGGCCCATGCCCGCCAGCTGGCGATGTATCTGTGTCGCGAGCTCACTGAGCTCTCCCTGCCAAAGATTGGTGACCAGTTCGGCGGCAAGGACCACACCACCGTCATCTATGCGGACCGCAAGATCCGTAAGGAGATGACTGAGAACCGGAATACCTACGACGAGATCCAGGCGCTGACTCAGCGCGTGAAGAATCACAACCAGCGTTAGCAGCACGCAACGCTTGGCGACGCCCCTCCCATTTCCCGCAGCAACCTCCCCCGCGGGTGTGGGCAGGGGCGTCTTTGCGATCCACCAAAAAGTTATCCACACCGTTATTCACAGCTGTGTAATTTCATTGTTGTAATTTGTAGATCCTTGTCACGTTTTCTTCTTCCACAGCAGATCAGAGGGCACATTGCCCTTGTGGTTAACCCTGTGATCAGCAGGGATAGATCTGGGGATGGATTGTGGATAACTTTGACCCCGACCCAGTTACTCACATTTCTTGTCATTTGATCACAGTGATCCCACACCCTGACTCACAGATCGGTTCGCCGCTCAGAGCTTGGCTTTTACTGGGTTGTCCACAGATCCCACAGCGCTTATTACTACTCCTATTTTGTTTTCTCCCTAACTAAGAAGAAAAAGGATGTGTGTGATTCGTTGGCGCCTGGCCTCACCGCACGCCCTTATCGGGAAGCACAGAAGGTAAATGACAAAATCCTGTGCTTCGACGCTGATCCTGTAAGTTGGAGTGAGCTTGCAAGAATCTTCCATCCGCAACTAGAGGAGCGTCTCACCACCATGGAGCAGTCCGTGTCATTTCGCGTTGCCAAAGATGACCTCGCCAACGCCGTAGCGTGGGTCGCGCGCAGCCTTCCCTCGAAGGTCACCCAACCGGTACTGCGCGCCATGCTGATCACCGCGGATGACAATGGTTTGGAATTCACCGGCTTCGACTACGAAGTCTCCACCCGCGTGCGTATCGCTGGCATGGTGGATGAGCCGGGACGCATCGCCGTGGCCGGTAAGTTGCTCTCTGACATCGTTGCTTCCTTGCCCAACAAGGAAATCGAGATGACGCAGGAAGACAACAAGGTTTTGTTGATCTGTGGTTCCTCCCGTTTCGAGCTACCGCTCATTCCGCTAGATGATTACCCTCAGCTTCCCGTCCTGCCGGAGGTCACCGGCACCATTAACCCGCAGCTCTTCGTGGAGGCCATCAGCCAGGTTGTTGCGGCTGCCGGCAAGGATGACACCCTGCCGATGCTCACCGGTGTGCACATCGACATCAATGGTTCCCACGTGGAAATGACGGCTACGGACCGTTTCCGCTTGGCCATGCGCACCTTCGAGTGGGAGCCAGTATCTTCTGATGTCCAGGCCAAGCTTCTTGTCCCGGCCAAGACCCTGCAGGAGACCGGCCGCTCCTTGGACACGCACCTCAACATCCCGGTAGAAATTGCCGTGGGCACGGGTGAGAACATCGCTGCGGAAGGCCTATTTGGCCTGCATGCGGATAACCGCGAGACCACCACCCGCATGCTGGATGCGGATTTCCCCAACGTGGCACCGCTGCTACCCAAGACCCACAGCGCCATGGCCAGCATTGAGGTTGCTCCGCTCCAGGAAGCCATTCGCCGCGTCTCGCTGTTGACGGATCGCAACGCTCAGATCCGCATGGAGTTCAGCGAAGGTGAGGTGACCTTGGCGGCCGGTGCGGATTCCGGTCGCGCGAGCGAGACTTTGCCGTGCGCCTTCAACGGCCGTGAGGATTTTGTCATTGCTTTCAACCCGTCCTACCTCAAGGATGGTTTGGCTGTGGTTCACACGGATCGCGTGGTCTTCGGCTTTACCGAACCTTCGCGCCCGGCAATCATGATTCCGGAACCGGAAGAGCTGCCAGCAGCCAACGAAGACGGCTCTTTCCCCACCCCGGAAACTGATTTCACCTACCTCTTGATGCCGGTGCGCTTGCCAGGCTAGGCCATATGTATATTCGCGATCTCGATGTCAGGGACTTCCGCTCCTGGCCCGAGCTCACCCTCAGGCTGAAACCGGGAATTACCCTGTTTGTCGGCCGCAACGGTTTCGGCAAAACCAACATCGTCGAGGCCATCGGGTATACCGCGCATCTATCCTCACACCGCGTGGCCCACGATGCCCCCCTCGTGCGCCAGGGTGCGCACAATGCTCGTATCTCCGCCACGGCGGTGAACCAGGGCAGAGAGCTCACTGCGCACCTTTTGATCAAACCCCACGCGGCCAACCAGGCTCAGATCAACCGCACGCGCCTGAAATCCCCGCGTGAGCTCCTGGGCGTGGTGAAAACCGTGTTATTTTCCCCGGAGGATTTGTCCCTCGTGCGCGGCGAACCGGCAGCGCGCCGCCAGTATCTGGATGACATCATTGCCTCACGCACGCCGCGTTTGGCTGGTGTGAAGGCTGATTATGACAAGGTGCTCAAGCAGCGCAATGCGTTGTTGAAGTCGGCGTCGCCAAGCTTGCGCCGCGGCTACAGCGACAGTGATGGTGCCTCGGCGCTGGCGACTCTCGACGTGTGGGATACGCAGCTATCTTCCCTCGGCGCGCAGGTGATTCAGGCACGCCTTGCGCTTGTCGACGAACTCCGCGAGCTCATCCCCGCCGCCTATGCCGGGCTCGCCCCGGAATCGCGTCCGGCCGCCATTGACTACAAGTCCACCGTGGACATCTCAGACCGCGAGGTCATCGAGGCCATGATGCTCACCGAGCTGGCCACGAAGCGCCAACGAGAGATCGAACGCGGCATCTCACTCGTCGGACCGCACCGCGACGATCTGGTGCTTAACCTTGGCACGAGCCCCACCAAGGGCTTTGCTAGCCACGGCGAGACCTGGTCGTATGCCATCTCTCTGCGGCTGGCGGAGTTCAACCTGCTGCGCCAAGACGGCACTGATCCGATCCTCATCCTCGATGATGTTTTCGCTGAGCTGGATGCCAAGCGCCGCGAGAAACTCGTCCGCCTCGCGGCGGGCGCGGAACAGGTGCTGATCACTGCGGCGGTGGATGAGGATTTGCCCGGAAACTTGCAGCCCATCGAACGTTTTACGGTCACGGTCCGGGATACCGACGAAGGCCGGATTTCTGAGATCGCTCCGTATACAGCGGGCGGTGATGAAGATGACTGAGCAGGACTTCGATCCGGTCAAGGCGCTCTTCGAGCGCACACGAAGCAACTCCAAGAATCCGCCGAAGCTCAATAAACCGGCGCCCAAAATGAACGTGGCCCCGACATCTTCCGAGAAGCAGCCAAAGCCCTATCAGCGTGGTAGGCCGAGCGGTCCTGATGGCCGTCGCAGACGCCGCAGCCTCGAGATCCCTAGCCTCGGCGCACAGATCCAACGAGAGATTGGCAAACGCGGCTGGGAACACGAATTAGCTCATGGTTGGGTCATGGGCAATTGGGAAAACCTCGTCGGCGAGCGCATCGCCGCGCACACGCAACCGCTCACCATCAAGGAGCAGGTTGTCTACGTGGCGTGTGATTCTTCTAGCTGGGCCACCGAGCTGCGTTACTTGCAGCGGCCCATTTTGCAGAAGATTGCTGATCGCCTCGGCCCGGACGTGGTGGTTAAGCTGCACATTCAGGGCCCCAAGCAGCACCGCAACTATGAGGGCCGCCAATGGGTCAAGCCGCAAGGTTCGCAAGATACGTACGGCTGATTTTGGGCGACCGCGAAATTCACGCAAATTTGGGTCTCTCACGGGCGTGCAGTGCCCTTGCGTGGGGGGACACAGTGTAGAATGGCTAAAGTCTTAGATTTAGCTCTAGCCAAAAGGAGAACACGAATCCGTGGCTGAACAACACGCATATGATGCGGGGTCAATCACAATTCTGGAGGGCCTCGAGGCTGTCCGTAAGCGCCCCGGTATGTACATCGGCTCCACCGGTGCCCGTGGCCTGCACCACCTGATTTGGGAGATCGTTGATAACTCCGTCGATGAGGCGATGGCAGGTTATGCCGACAAGGTCATCGTCACCCTCCGCGAGGATGGCGGCATTGAGGTCATCGATAACGGTCGTGGTATCCCGGTGGAAATGCACGCCTCCGGTGTTCCCACCGTCCAGGTGGTCATGACCCAGCTGCACGCTGGCGGTAAGTTCGACTCAGAATCTTATGCCGTTTCCGGCGGCCTCCACGGCGTGGGTATCTCCGTGGTCAATGCTTTGTCCACCCGTGTGGAGGCGGATATCAAGCGCGACGGCAAGCACTGGTACCAGAACTTCAACAACGCCATCCCGGATGAACTCGTTGAAGGCGATAATGCTCGCGGTACCGGAACCACCATCCGCTTCTGGCCGGACCCGGAGATCTTCGAGACCGTCGAATTTAATTACGACACGATCGCTCGCCGCCTGCAGGAGATGGCCTTCCTGAACAAGGGCCTGACCATCGTGCTGCGCGATGAGCGCGCCATCTCCAAGGAACAGGCCGAACTGGAGGAGATCGCCGAAGCCGGCGACTCCGCCGTGAGCCTGAGCTCCCTCGATGAGAAGGAAAAGTCTGAAAAGGACGGCGAAGGTAGCGAGGAGAAGACTTCCAAGAAGAAGGAAGTCACCTACCACTACCCAAACGGTCTGCAGGATTATGTTGAGCACCTCAACAAGAACAAGACCGCCATCCACCCCACCATCGTTGCTTTCGACGTTAAGGGTGAGGACCATGAGGTGGAAATCGCGCTGCAGTGGAACCAGGGCTACAAGCAGTCCGTCCACACCTTCGCCAACACCATTAACACTCATGAAGGCGGCACGCACGAGGAAGGCTTCCGCGCGGCGCTGACCTCCCTGATGAACCGCTACGCCAAGGAGCACAAGCTCCTCAAGGAAAAGGATGGCAATCTTTCCGGCGAAGACTGCCGCGAAGGCCTGGCCGCCGTCATTTCCGTCAAGGTTGGGGATCCGCAGTTCGAAGGCCAGACTAAGACGAAGCTGGGTAACTCGGAGATTCGAGGATTTGTCCAGCGCTCCGTTAATGAGCACCTCAACGATTGGTTCGATGCCAACCCGGCTGAGGCCAAGGTCATCATCAATAAGGCCGTGTCCTCCGCGCACGCCCGAGTGGCTGCGCGAAAGGCTCGCGAGTTGGTACGCCGCAAGTCCGCCGGTGACCTCGGTGGCCTTCCGGGTAAGTTGGCGGATTGCCGTTCCAAGGACTCGAAGCGCACTGAGCTTTATATCGTGGAGGGTGACTCCGCAGGTGGTTCCGCCAAGGGCGGCCGCGATTCCATGTTCCAGGCCATCCTGCCGCTGCGCGGCAAGATCCTCAACGTGGAAAAGGCCCGCATGGACAAGGTTCTGAAGAACGCTGAGGTCCAGGCCATCATTACTGCCTTGGGCACGGGCATCCACGAAGAATTCGATATTTCCAAGCTGCGCTACGACAAGATCGTGCTTATGGCCGACGCCGACGTTGACGGCCAGCACATCGCCACGCTTCTGTTGACTCTGCTCTTCCGTTTCATGCCGCAGTTGGTGGAGGATGGCCACGTCTTCCTGGCTAACCCGCCGCTGTACAAGCTGAAGTGGGGCAAGGGCCAGCCGGGCTACGCCTTCTCTGATGCGGAGCGCGACGAGCAGCTCGCCGAGGGCTTGGAGCAGGGACGCAAGATCAATAAGGATGACGGCATCCAGCGCTACAAGGGTCTGGGTGAGATGAACGCCGCTGAGCTGTGGGAGACCACCCTGGATCCGACCACCCGCGTGCTTCGCCGCGTGGATCTGGAGGATGCGCAGCGCGCCGATGAGCTCTTCTCCATCCTCATGGGTGATGATGTGTCTGCTCGTCGCTCCTTCATTACCCGCCGTGCGAAGGACGTGCGCTTCCTTGACGTCTAAGCGCTAGGTAAAACCCGCAAAAGCCAGCACCTCAACTGAGGTGCTGGCTTTTTTCGTCGTCAAGCGCGCGCTCTTAGACAGTGCCCATGTGGCGCTGCAGAACACGGCCGATGATCGCCACGTTGGGCTCTAAGATAGAGGAGGCCTTGCCGCGCAGGGACTTGTAGGTGCGGGCGATGCCAGGCGCTTTAACGTCTTCAGCGGCTTTGTCCGCAGTATTCATGATGACCTCTGTAACCTCAGCGCTGCGTCCGTCCAGGTAAGTGCCGAAATCAGACTGCTCAGAGCCTTCGAATTCCTTCCAGTAGGAATCCAGGCTGTTGAGCAACTCCGGAAGCATGTGGTTGATTCCCTTGGACAAGACCTTAGAATCTGCCTTCTTGGCGGCGCCTAAAGCGCCTTTGAAGGCCATTCCGGAAATGCCGGAGAGCGAAGAGACGGTGTCATCGGCGGCCGTGGCCAAGTCCGCCACTACGGCGTTGCGGGTAGGGGATTGGAGAAGCTGGGTGAGGTTTGTCATACAGGCGAGCTTACTGTGCCGGTGCGGTGGAGCCTGCCTTGAGCGCGGCGAGCTGGTCAGCAATCTCCGGGAAGCCGTTGGTGCGGGCCAGGCGCTCGAGGTCGAAGTCGAGGCCACCTTCGTAGAGGCGGCTGTTCTCAGAAGAACCGGAGGAGCCGGCCATCCCGATCTGGACGGCAAACTCGTCTACCTGGGCGCGCAGTGCCGGGACGTTATCCACCACTAGTTTGAGCAGTGCCGCTGCGGCGGCGATGCTACCGCCGATGATGAGCGTCATGTCGATCGGGGTGGAGCCGGTGAGGGAGGAGCCGGCTTCGCCCTGCTCGAAGTCGGGGTTGAGGTTGTTCTGCCAGTCATTGTCGGCGGTCTTAGCGCTCGCAGCTGGCGTTGCGGCGGTGGCGAGGGTGGTAGCCACGACACCGGCGGCGAGGAACTTCTTCAAAGACTTCGAGGGCATAGGGGGATTCCTTCCTACAAGGGAATAGAGACTTCTTTATCATGTTTAACTTACATAACTTCTGCAACAGAAAGATAGACCTCGGCGCAAAATCGCGCGAATTCTTCATTCTTTCCGCTGAGCGCGGGGACTGCGCGTAAGATCTTTTCTAGTGATTCAGCCGCCGCCGTGCGGCTGCCATGGACGGCAATTCCCTCGACGGTGGCCGTACTCGCGGCCGCTGCAGCGGCCAAGGCGGCAAAATCGGTAACCCGCACCCGATGGGCCTGGCAGAACTCCCGCGCTATGAGGAGCAATTGCTCTATGTTCACTGACTCCCACCCCGGGCTTGGCGGATCTCTGCCTCCAATTCCGCACGCCCAGGCAGCAGCCGGCGCGCGGTGTCCTGCACGGCAGCATCCGAGAGGGTTCGTGCGGCCGCCGCAACTACGGCTCGCACCACCGCTTCGTGTTTGGAGGTGCCTTGCGCGGAAGCCAACAAGGTCAGCGCATGGTCTTGTTCTGGGGTCAGGCGCAGTGTCATAGCCATAGCGCGAATGGTATCACTGTGATACCACTGCTGTGCCACAAACGGCTTTATACGGCCCTGAACGGTAGGATAGGGCGTTATGAGTGATAACAACGGTGATCTTTTCGATCGCATCCAACCAATTGACATCAATGAGGAGATGGAGTCGAGCTACATCGACTACGCCATGTCCGTCATTGTCGGCCGCGCCCTGCCGGAGGTGCGTGACGGTCTTAAGCCTGTCCACCGCCGCATCCTCTACGCCATGTATGACTCCGGCTACCGCCCGGATCGCGGCTACGTAAAGTCCGCCCGCCCGGTCTCGGACACGATGGGCCAGTTCCACCCGCACGGTGACTCCGCTATTTACGACACCCTCGTGCGCCTGGCCCAGCCATGGAACATGCGTTACCCGCTGGTCGACGGCCAAGGTAACTTCGGCTCCCGCGGTAATGACGGCCCGGCAGCTATGCGTTATACCGAGTGCCGTATGACGCCGCTGGCGATGGAGATGGTGCGTGATATCCGCGAAAACACCGTTGACTTTGCGCCGAACTACGACGGCAAGACGCAGGAGCCGACTATCCTGCCCTCCCGCGTTCCGAACCTGTTGATGAACGGCTCCGGCGGTATCGCCGTCGGTATGGCCACCAATATCCCGCCGCACAACCTTAACGAGTTGGCGGAGGCTATTTACTGGTTGCTTGATAACCCGAATGCTTCTGAGGAAGAAGCCTTGGCTGCCTGCATGGAGCGCGTCAAGGGTCCGGATTTCCCGACTGCGGGCCTCATCGTGGGCGATCAGGGCATCAAGGATGCCTACACCACCGGCCGCGGCTCCATCCGCATGCGCGGCGTCACCTCCATCGAGGAGGTGGGCAACCGCCAGACCATCGTTATCACTGAGCTGCCCTACCAGGTCAACCCGGATAACATGATCTCCAACATCGCGGAGTCCGTGGTCAACGGCAAGATCGCGGGAATCGCCAAGATCGAGGACGAGTCCTCCGACCGCGTAGGTATGCGCATCGTGGTCACCCTCAAGCGTGATGCTGTGGCCCGCGTTGTCCTCAACAACCTGTACAAGCACTCCCAGCTGCAGACCTCCTTCGGCGCCAACATGCTCTCCATCGTCGATGGCGTGCCGCGTACCCTGCGTCTGGATCAGATGCTGAGCTACTACGTGGCCCACCAGATTGAGGTCATCGTCCGCCGTACCCAGTTCCGCCTTGATGAGGCTGAGAAGCGCGCCCACATTCTGCGCGGTCTGGTCAAGGCGCTCGACATGCTCGATGAGGTCATCGCGCTCATCCGTCGTTCCCCGACGGTGGAGGAGGCCCGCGAAGGTCTGATGCAGCTTCTCGGCGTCGACGAGATCCAGGCCGATGCCATCCTGGCCATGCGCCTGCGCCGCCTTGCTGCCCTGGAGCGCCAGAAGATCATCGATGAGTTGGCTGAGATCGAGGAGATCATCGCGGACCTCAAGGACATCCTGGCCCGCGAGGAGCGCCAGCGTCAGATCGTCCACGATGAGCTGGAGGAGATCGTCGAAAAGTACGGTGATGAGCGCCGCACCCAGATCGTTGCCGCTTCCGGCGACGTTAGCGATGAGGACCTCATCGCCCGCGAGAACGTCGTTGTCACCATCACCGCTACCGGTTATGCCAAGCGCACCAAGGTGGATGCCTACAAGGCACAGAAGCGCGGTGGCAAGGGCGTGCGCGGCGCGGAACTAAAGCAGGACGATATTGTCAAGAACTTCTTCGTCTGCTCCACGCACGACTGGATCCTGTTCTTCACCAACTTCGGTCGCGTCTACCGCCTCAAGGCCTACGAGCTTCCGGAGGCTGGCCGCACCGCCCGCGGCCAGCACGTGGCCAACCTGCTGGAGTTCCAGCCGGAGGAGAAGATCGCCCAGGTCATCCAGATTCAGTCCTACGAGGACGCTCCTTACCTCGTCCTTGCTACCCAGCAGGGCCGCGTAAAGAAGTCCCGCCTCACCGACTACGAATCTGCACGTTCCGCTGGTCTCATCGCTATCAACCTCAACGAGGGCGATGCGCTGATCGGCGCCCAGCTGGTCAACGAGGGCGATGACATCCTGCTCACCTCTGAACAGGGTCAGGCCATCCGTTTCACCGCGGACGATGACCAGCTGCGTCCGATGGGCCGCGCTACTGCCGGCGTGAAGGGCATGCGTTTCCGCGGCGATGATCAGCTGCTGTCCATGTCTGTGGTCAGCGACGGTCAGTTCCTCTTGGTGACCACCTCTGGCGGCTACGGCAAGCGCACCGCGATTGAGGAGTACACCCCGCAGGGCCGCGGTGGCCTCGGCGTGATGACCTTCAAGTACACACCGAAGCGCGGCAAGCTCATTGCGGCCATCTCCGTTGATGAAGACGACGAGATCTTCGCCATTACCTCTGCTGGCGGCGTTGTCCGCACTGAGGTCAACCAGATTCGCCCGAGCTCCCGTGCCACCATGGGCGTGCGCTTGGTCAATCTGGCTGACGACGTCGAACTGCTGGCCATCGACCGCAACGTGGAGGACGATGGCGAGGAAGACGCCCAGGCAGTAGCCAAGGGCGAGAAGTCCGTGGAGGACGTCAAACCTGAGCACCTCAAGCTTGGGGAAGACTCCCAGCAGGACGAAGCTGACAGCAAGGATGCCGATAAGGACGAGGAGTAACCCATGATTGGACGAGAGCTTCACCTCGCCCGGATTTCGCCCATGTCGGCGTTCCGCGTTGGCTTGGCCATGTCCCTCGTCGGCCTCGTGGCCTGGCTCATCGCCGTGTGCTTGTTGTACGTCGGCCTTGACCAGGCGGGCATCTGGGATTCCTTCAATAGCCTCGTCGGCGGTGTCGGCGGCGGCTTTGAGGTCTCCTTCGGGTTGGTCGTCTCTGCGGCCGCACTGTTTGGTGCCATCATCGCTGTGCTGATGACCATCCTGGCGCCCATCATGGCGGTGATCTACAACGCCATCGTGGACGTCTTCGGCGGATTCAAGATTCGCCTCCAAGACGAACCGAGTAACTAGCGAATATCACCGAGAAAAACTACATATGACCAGGCGATTTGTAATAGATCGCCGGTCCTATGTAGAGTAACTATTCGTTCCGGTCAAGGGCCTATAGCTCAGTCGGTTAGAGCGCATCGCTGATAACGATGAGGTCGCTGGTTCGATTCCAGCTAGGCCCACCACGGAACAATGGGGCATTAGCTCAATTGGTAGAGCATCTGCTTTGCAAGCAGAAGGTCAGGAGTTCGATTCTCCTATGCTCCACAGCATAAGTGGAAGGCGCCCGGCGGAAACGCTGGGCGCCTTTCGCATTTGTCCGCTCAGGGGATCTAGGACCAGACTAGAGGCACCTTATGCAGATCTCCTTAACCATTCACCTGGGGGTTTCGCGCCGGAGGTCTTCACATGGTGCCTTTAGCGTGGCCCCAGCACGTGCCGCTCTGCGCTAGCGGGTGAGGTACTGCCTTCCCGCCTGCGGATTGGGGATGAGGCGGTCGAGGCTGACCGGCTCTAGGCCTTTCGCGCGCAGACCGTCGATGACGCAGTCCGCGGCGCCTACGGTTGTGGCGTGAATGTCGTGCATGAGGACGATGGAGCCGGGCTGCGCCCCGCTGACCGCGGCCTCGCAGACGTGCTCAGAATTGCGGTCCTTCCAATCCACGGTGTCGACGGACCACAGGGCTTGCGCCTGGCCATTAGCCTTCGCAGCGGCCTCCACAGTGCCGTTGGTGGCACCGTACGGGGGACGCATCCACCGCGGGTTCTCACCCGTCGCTGCCTTGATGGCCGCGGCACCGGCCTTGATCTCGCCGTCTACGTCGCTGGGGGAGAGCTTGTTGAGCTCACGGTGGGTTGCGGTGTGGTTTCCCACGGTGTGGCCCTCAGCCTTCATGCGGTGCAGCAGTTCCGGGTGCGTGGAGGCACTGGGGGCTAAGACCATGAAGCTGGCCTGGGCGTCCTTGGCCTTCAGGGTGTCGAGGAGCTGAGCGGTCAACTCGCCGGGGCCATCGTCATAGGTGATAGCCACGCAGTTGGAGCAGGTGGAATCAGCAACCGACTGCGACTGCCGTTTGCCGGTCGGCGCGGGCTTCGCAGCCGGCCGCGAGGAGCCGGCAAAGACAGGACTGTTTTGAAGCTCCTTGGGAAGTGCGTCGTAGGCGTCCCGCTCCAGTTGCTTAAGGTCCTTCTGGACGTCGGGGAGCTGCGGTAGCTGTGGCTGCTGAATCACCGGCTGGGGGAGTGCGGGAAGCTCCGCAGCGGCAGCCGTGCTAGGTAGTGCCGTGGCTGCGGCAAGGGCGATGAGGGAGCGGACAAGAACACTTTTTCGGCGCATGACAACCTTCCACAGACTTTTTCAGACCCCTTATTGTCTGCCCGGTGAAGGTGCATTATCCCTAATGACACGCAACTAGAGTGAAAGAAGTTGACTTCTGAGGTTTTGCTGGACCCGTCCTAGGGGTGATTTCGCTGCTTCTACTGGGAGGAGTACGCTCTACAGGTATTGGGGCATTAGCTCAGTTGGTAGAGCGTTGCGTTCGCAATGCAAAGGTCAGGGGTTCGATTCCCCTATGCTCCACAGGGCGCTCACACAGTGAGCGCCCTTTAACTTTGATGGTTGACTTATTCAGCAGCCTTAAAGCGCTTGACCAGAATGATGTGATCATCGCTTTCGCCCACTGGCTCAAAGCCAAGGTGCAGATAAAGGCGGTGGGCGCGGTCGTTATCTTTAGCCACCGAGAGCGAGATACCCGGGGCGCCCATCTCGCGGGCGAGTTCGGTGGCGGCGTCGATAAGCATGGTGCCCACTCCTTGGCTGCGGAAGCGAGGTTCTACGGCTAGCGCGAGCTCCGGAATGCCCTCGGCAACGTGGCCGAAACCATGGCGCTGCGCTGTACCCCAGTTCAGCCACACGCCACCGGCGGGGACGTGGCCTTCCCAGGCGATGAAACCTCCGCGGGAAGGCTCCCAACCGCCGAGGTAGTAGTCAAAGCCTTCCTCGAAACCCGCGGGGAGTTCCTTGTGCTCATTGCCAAAGGTATCGGCGAGGAAATTGATACGTGCCAGGTAAGTGCGGTCAGCTTCAGTGAGGGAAAGTAGATGCATAGCTCCCATGGTAGAAGGCGGCTTCGAACTACCTACTTCCCATGCTCCCACTGGGCATAGGCTGAGGCATAGCGCCCGCCCCGATCGATGAGCTCGGTGTGGGTGCCATCCTCGACGATCCGACCCTGTTCCATCACAATAATGCGGTCGGCCTCCCGGGCCTGGTCCAGGCGGTGGGCAACGACGAGCGCGGTGCGGCCCCTCGTGACTGCTCTAGCAGCGTGTTCGAGCACTTCCGCGTGCTCGGAGCCGGCTTCAGAGGTGGCCTCATCCATGATGAGCACCGGCGGCTGGCGCAGGATCATGCGAGCCAGGGAAAGCTGTTGCTCGGCCTCCGCACCGATCTCCTCGTTGCCGGCGCCAATCTTCGTATCGAGGCCCTGAGGCAGCCACCGCGAATGCTCATCCAAGCCCACGGTGTTGAGCGCCTGCCACAGCTCCTCATCGCTGGCGTTGGGTTTGGCCAGGAGTAGGTCCTCGCGCAGCGAACCAGAAAAAAGATGCACTTCTTGGGTAATGAGCGCTACGTGCTCTGTAATCCACGTGTTCGGCACGGTGGCGGTATCGATGCCATCGAGGCTGATGCTCCCCGCCGATGGGTACTGCAGGCCCGCCACGAGGGCGGCGAGCGTGGACTTACCCGCACCGGAGGTACCCACCAGGGCGGTGGTGGTGCCGGCGGAGAGGGTTAGGGAGACGTCGTCAAGCACGCGTGCCCCGCCGGGGTAGGCGTAGGAAAGGTGCTCGATGGTGATAGTGGGGGCGTCGTTTAGCCGGGGAGTGTCCTTAAGCGCCTTCGTACCAGCGCTGTTGTCCAAGGTGGCCAGGGCCACCGCGCGGCCGAGGGAGGTCACGGAATGCTGGATCTCGCCAGCGAAGAAGAGGATGTTGAACACGTGGATCTCTAGACGCATCACTAGCAGCACCGCGGCGGTGGCCTCACCGGGGGTCAGCCACTCCCACATCACCATGGGCACGGACATGAGGACCGAACCCAAGAGCAACACCGCGAAGGCCAGGGCGCCCTGGCCCAGGATGCGGTTGATCAGCGGAACCTTGTCACCCCAGGCCTGTACCGTGTCCCAGGAATAGCGCTTCATGCGTGTATGCGCCCAGTCCTTCAGGGAGAACTGACGGAGGGTCTCCAGGGCGCGAATCGTGTCTAGCAGGACGTTGTTGCGGTAGGCCTCCACCGAGGACACCTCGTTGGCCACGGCGGGGATATCCCGCATGGTGCCGCGGATGAAGGGGTAGAGCAGACAACTCACCGCGATGAAGAGCAGCGCATAAGCGGGGTGGATGAAGATCATCATGAGCGCGGTCAGCGGCAGCATGAAGAGCGTGAGCACGAGGCGGTCACCCATCATGGAGATGGTCATGACCACGGTGTCGATGTCCTTGGACAGGCGCGTGATGATGTTGCCGGTGCCCAGTTCCATGACGGCAGGAACGGGAGCGCCGAGGGTAGAGTCCAGCGCTGAGGTGCGCAGATCCACCGAGAGACGGCGGGTAGTGGAGGTAACCAGGTAGCGGCCCACTGTGCGGCCGGTGACCTCCACGAGGAAGCCCACCGCGATAACGATGAGCGCGCCCACCATGGCTGCGCGCCCAGTGCCGAGGACGGGTAGCTCCACGCCTTGGATGATGTCCACGACGCGGCCAAGCACCTGGGAGACCAGGTTCATCATGATGACCGTAACGGTAAACAGGCCGAAGAAAAGGGCGATGCCAAGCCGGCTGGGCGCACTGGGCAGGGTTTTCAGAAAACGGAGACACTCCCGCGGGGAGGCAGGTGCAAGGGCATCCGCGCGATCCTGCTGGCTCATAGCTCCACCACCTCATCCGCGTTGGCGGCCCACGTGGAGGCGGATGTAATGAGCACGGTGATCTTGCCGGCGCGCAGCTCACGCACGCGCTTGGCGACGTCCGCCAAGGTCAACGAATCCAGTCCCGTCGTGGGGTTGTCCAGCACGAGAACTTCCGGGTCCACAGAGAGTGCGCGGGCAAGCGCGACGCGCTGGCGCTGGCCACCGGAGAGGTTGAGGCCGGCCTCACCGATGGGCGCGGTGGGCAGCTCGCCGTTGGGACCAAGACCACCAAGACGGATAACAATATCCTCGCAGGCGGAGGCGTGGAGGGCGGCGTGAAGCTGCGTAGCGCTAGCACTGCGCAGCGGATCGACGTTGTCCTGCAGGGTCCCCTCCAGCACGGAGATGCGGTGCGGCGGGCACAATGCGCCGTGCTCATGAAGGTAGCGCACCCAGGAGTCCACGGTGTTGCGCCCCTCAGTGGTGGTGGGCATCCACACGTGCAATCCGGGGGAGAGATCGACGGGGGTGCCGGCGGTTTCGGTGGTGTTGGTAGAAAGCTGGCCGAGCAGCTCGCCGACGCGCTCCACGGAGGCCCGAGCCCGCGCCCAGTTCTCCGTGAGCAGGCCGAGAGACACACCTAATGCTGTGAGCGCGGGCGGGACGAGCATGGTGATCGCCATCATCCCGCCGGGGGCGATGCGGCCCTCGAAGGTTTCCCAGGAGGTCCAGGCAAGAATGCCCACGGCAAAGGACGCGGGAACCATCTGGCGCAGCCAGGCCATGAGGGAGGAAAGTTTGGCCTCGCGGAGCATGGCGCCCAAGGAATCCTGGGCGGCGTCGGAAAAACGTTGGCGCGCGATGTTCTTGGCGCCGAGGCCCTTGATCACCCGGGAGCCTTGAGCAAAGTCCGTGGCGAGTGAAAGCGCGGTGTTCTCCAACTGGCGGCGGCGCGCGGCGATCCTTGTCAGCGGCTTCGTGGTGGCCCAGGAGGCCAGCGCGGTGGCGAGTGCGCCAACCAGCAGCACAGCCGAGACCTGCCAGGAAATCGGGGCCAGGCTGACCACCGCGCCCAAGAGGTAGCCCACCATGACCAGTGGGAAGTTGAGGATCTGCTTGAGCTGGCCGATGTAGTGCGAATCCTCATCCATCGTGTTGAGCAGCCGGCCGGGGCTTATCCCTGCGGTGGAGGCACCCAGCAGCTTATCCAGCAAGTTCAGCCGCAGTGTATGCGTGGTGCGGGCCTGACTCAGATCAGTAAAGGCATCTGCCGTGGCCTCGCAGATATAGGCGATGAAGAGGAGGATCGCCGTGGCCGCAAGCGGCAGCGCTACGGTGCGCCAGGAGGGCTCGGAGAAGGCATACTGCGTGGTCTGGCCGATGATGACGGAGACCAACGCGCCCAGCGGCGCGTTGATGAGGGTGGCAACGAAGATGCCGATAACGCCGGTGCGCTGGGCGCCGAGCAGACGCCACGTGGCGGCGCCGGGCCGGGAGAAATCGGTGGTCTCGGTGAGGGAGACCTCCCCGGAAGGGGGCTCATCGGGGAGGTACCACGACCACGTCCTCATGCGGGGGTAGTGAGTCATAAGAACTCATCCTATAGCGCACAACGCATAAGGGAGTGATTCAGATTACGATCAATGAATCACTGGGGGAACTTAAGCCAGGTGGTAGTTCTCCACGTCATAGCCGTTGAACTCGCGGTCGACTCCATAATCATCGACGGAGTTAAACTGCGTGCCGTTTTCAATGGCAAAGCGCAGGTTATCCACGCGGGTGGACGGATCGCCGCTCACGGCACCTGCGGGGAAATAAAAGGTCTCCCCGCTCTTGAGCTTGACTACGAGCGACTCAAAGCTCATGCCTGATCTCCTTGCCTGCTGTTGGTAGGGCTTCCCGCGCAAAACAGCGCGCGGGCACCGATCTTTGAGGATCGATGCCAATTAGCCTTCAATTCAAGCAGGTCGGGCGCGCGGGGGCAACGCAGTGAGATCAAGGCAACGAAATGCGCACCCCCAAGGATGGGGGGTTAGTTCTCGTCCTCGGTCTGGAGGCGGTGCTTGCCTTCGGACTCGTGATCATCGGTGATGCGGGAGGTGTCGGCATCCTTCTTGTCGGCGTTGCTGACCTCGATCTCGGTCTCGACGGCGTCCTGGATGGCGGTTTCTTCCTCGCGGTGCTTGGCCAGCTGTTCATCCAGCGAGCCCAGCAGCTCTTCATCGCGCTCGACGACGCCCTCCTCAGCCAAGTTGGACTCCTTCTTGGCATCATCCTCAGTGGTGGAGGTGTAGACCAAGGTGGAGCCCTGCGGCGCGGACGGGGAGGAGAAGTCCTCAACGCGCGGCGGAACGGCGGATTCCTTCTCCTTCTTCTGGGCGAAGAAGTAGTAGATGCCACCGCCGATGGCAGCAATGGCGGCAACGAGCGCGGAGATCAGCCAGATCTTCGAGCCCTTCTTCTTGTCCTTGCCGCTGAGGCGGCGGGCCTTCTTCTGCAGCTGGGCGCTCTGCTTCTGCGCCTTCTTCTCAGCCTTAGAAGCCTTCTTCTTAGCCTGCTTGCGGGCCTTGGAGGCCTTCGTTTCTGCCTGCTTCTGGGTCTTTTTCCACTGCTTGGAGGCCTTGTCCTGGGCCTCTGATGCAGCCTCAGAGAGCTTCTCGGTGGCTTCCTCGCTGCGCTCCTTGAGCTGTTCGAGGGTGCGCTCGAGGCGGGCATGCGCGGCCTTGGTTACGGCACCCGCTTCGCGGCGGGCCTCCGAGAACCACTCGCCATCGCGCTCTTCCATGCGGGCGGCGGCGGTCTCCAGGGCGGAGTAGGCCTCACGGGCCTTCTCATCGCGGCGTTCCTTGAGGCGCTCCACCAGGGCGGAGGTGGCGCTGATGGCTGTGGACAGGGCGGCGGGGTTCATGGGCTCAGGTGCTCCTTTACGTCAATACTGAGGTGATTTGAGTTGGACAACTGTTTATGGAGTGATTGTCGGCGCCGAACCGGGTGTGCCCGCGTTAGCGCTGGATACTCCCTTTCAGCGTAGTGGTGGCGCGCAGGTCCCGCCACCAGATATGCCAGGCCGCGAGCTGTCCAAAGAAAATAGACAGCTTTGTACGGATTGGCCGGGTTTTTATTCACTAGCGCTATGGGCTAACGGTGCAGCTGACTGAGTTCTAAAGGTATTACCAATGTAAAAAGCCTTTCGTCCGAAATGGACAGCTTGGTACGTTTTGGGACATCAACACCGAAGACAAACAACGATAACCTGCAGAGGAGGTGAGCATGTCCCCGCGACTTTCCGCATCCGCACCACTAGACCAAATCAGCGAAGATACGCCCAAGGAGCTTAAGCGCACCGCTCTCTCCTTCGAGGTGATCCCGCCGCGTCACGATGCAGACGCTGCAAAGATTGACCGCTTGCTCGCCACGCTCGCCGCGTATAACCCTGATTACATCGCCGTCACCAGCTCCCAGCGCTCTGGGTGGCTGGAGGGAACCGCGGCCTTCATTGAGAAGATCTCGCGCGATACGGCGATGCGCCCCCTGGCCCACCTGGCCTGCACCGCCGGCACAGAGGAAGAGCTCGTTGGCTGGATCGACACGCTGGTCGACGCCGGCGTGCGCGGCCTCCTCGCGCTCCGCGGCGACCTGCCGGAGGACGGCATGCCCGAAGGCCACCTGCCGCACGCTGATTCCCTGGTCCGGCTCATTCGCCGCTGGGAATCGGACCGCGTGGCGCGTTTGGCAGCTGGCCGCTTGGCGGTTGGTGTGGCCTGCTATCCCAACGGCCACGCTGAGTCCGCCACGCTGGACGAGGACATCGACGTCCTTTTGGCCAAGCAGCGTCTCGGCGCAGACTTCGCCATCACCCAGCTTTTCTTCGACGCGGAGGATTACGTCCGCTTCGCCCAGCGCGCCCGGTTGGCGGGTGTGCGCATTCCGCTCATTCCCGGGATCATGCCGATGACCAGCCGCGCTCGGGTGGAGCGAATGTGCCAGCTGTCCGGGTTGGACGGGCCGACCAAGGTGCTTGACCAACTCGCGGCAGCGACCTCTCCCGAGGAAGAGAAAGAAATCGGCATGCAGATTACAGCCAAGCTGGCGAAGTCGGTGATGAACGCCGGCGCCGACGGGTTGCACATCTACACGCACAACAATCCAGACATTACGACTGACCTGCTACATCGAATTGGAGTCATCCCATGACCGCACCCTTCCCCAAGGCCACGATTGAGGGCTACCCACGCGTCGGTGCCCACCGCGAGCTCAAGCGCGCGCTGGAGTCCTACTGGTCCGGCAAGATCGACGGCGAGACCTTCGAATCCGCCGCGCACTCCCTGCGCCTCGACACCTACGCCCGCCTCAAGGAGCTGGGCCTCACTGAGGACTACGCCATCCCGGCCGACGTTGCCTACTACGACCACGTCCTCGAGACCGCGTTGACCGTAGGCGCTGCTCAGGGCGAGAGCCTCGATGATGAGTTCACCCTGGCCCGCGGAAACAAGGACACGGCGCCGCTGGAGATGACTAAGTGGTTCGACACCAACTACCACTACATCGTTCCTGAGATTACCGATGACCAGACCTTTAGCGCCCGCCCGCAGCGCGTGCTGAAGATCGTCGAGGAGGCCCGCGCCGCTGGCCACACCGTGCGTCCGGTCCTCGTTGGCCCAGTGACCCTGCTGGCGCTGTCCAAGCAGGCCGAGGGCGCCACTAAGCAGCCGCTCGACCACCTTAATGAGCTCGTGGACTCCTACCTCACCGTATTGGCTGAGCTTCACGACGCCAGCGTCGAATGGATCCAGCTCGCCGAGCCGGCTCTAGTAGCCGACCTCGCCGCGGCTGACGACGCCACCCTCGCCGCCGCACTCAAGAGCGCCTATGGCCGCATCCTGGGCGCGGAGAAGCGCCCGCAGGTTTACCTGACCACGCCCTATGGTTCTCTCAACGCTGGCCTCGACGTCATCACCGAGCTTCAGCCGGAAGCAGTCCAGGTGGATCTCTCCGTGGGCACACTGGCTCTGGACAACTCCTACCTCGAGCGCGTGGCCAAGCTCGCCGGCGCCACCCACCTCTCCGCCGGCCTGGTCGACGGCCGCAATGTCTGGGCCGCCAACCTCCGCGACCTGCGCGAGAAGCTCGAGACCCTCGGCGAAGGCGTTTCTGTAACCACCTCCGTGTCCCTGCAGCACGTGCCGCACACTGTGGAGGCGGAGACCTCCCTGCCGGTGGACGTCGCCACCTGGTTCGCCTTTGCCGACGAGAAGATCCGCGAGGTCGTAGCACTCGCCGCCGGTCCGCTGGATGCCCCGGAGGCTTATGCACAGGCCGACCGCGCCGTGCGCACCCGTGCCGAGTCCTCTCGCACCCACGACCAGACAGTACAGGATCGCACCGCGCAGCTGCCGGAGGGCCAGGTTCAGCGCCAGCCGGAGTTCGCCGAGCGCAACAAGGCGCAGGAAGCCCTCGGTCTGCCGCAGCTGCCCACCACCACCATCGGATCCTTCCCACAGACTGCTGAGATTCGCGCCGCCCGCGCCGCACACCGCAAGGGCGAGCTCTCCGATGCCGACTACACCGAGGCACTGCGCAACGAGGTGAAGTCCGTCATCGAGCTGCAGGAGCGCCTAGGTTTGGACGTTCTGGTCCACGGTGAGCCGGAGCGCAACGACATGGTGCAGTACTTCGCCGAGCTTCTCGACGGCTTTGTCGTCACCGAGAACGGCTGGGTCCAGTCCTACGGCTCCCGTTGCACCCGTCCGCCAATCGTGGTTGGTGACATCTCCCGCCCGAAGGCCATGACCACTGAGTGGGCGAAGTTCGCGCAGTCCCTGTCCGAGAAGCACGTCAAGGGCATGCTCACCGGTCCGGTGACCATCCTGGCCTGGTCCTTCGTGCGCGATGATGTTCACCAGTCTGTCTCCGCTGATCAGCTCGGCGTGGCGCTGGCCGACGAAGTCCGCGACCTCGAGGAGGCCGGCATCGACATCATCCAGATCGACGAGCCCGCCCTGCGCGAGCTGCTGCCGCTGCGCGAGCAGGACCGCAAGGCCTACCTCGACTGGGCGGTGCGTTCCTTCCGCCTCGTAGCACTCGAGGCCAAGCCGACCACCCAGATCCACACGCACCTGTGTTACTCGGAGTTTGGCCAGATCATCGACGCTGTCGCCGGCCTGGACGCCGACGTCACCTCCATCGAAGCTGCCCGCTCCCGCATGGAGCTGCTCGAGGACATCGATGAGAAGTTCCACTCTGAGATCGGCCCCGGCATCTACGACATCCACTCGCCGCGCATCCCGTCCGTGGCGGAGATGGCCGAGCTCATCCGCGCGGCACTCAAGAACGTGCCGGTCGAACGTCTGTGGGTCAACCCGGACTGCGGCCTGAAGACCCGCGGCTACGAGGAGACCGAGGCCTCCCTGCGCAATATGGTCCTCGCCCGCGACGAGGCCCGCGCCAGCCTCTAGGGGTTTAAATCTTTGGATTTAAACCGTCCATCGCCGTCAGCTCACTGAGCGCGGCGATGTCTCCGTTTCCGCCCCTATCGAAGTGCAGTGCCTTGAGCCCCGCTGCACGTGCACCCTCGACGTCATTAGCCACCGAATCACCAATCATGAGCGTGGAGCCAGGCTCTACCTCTAGGCGCCGACAAGCCTCGAGGTAGGCCTCTCGGTGCGGTTTTGGCTTAGCCATTTCTACGGTGGGAAAGAGCTCGACGTCTGGCAGGTCGAGCCCGCCCGCCCGTAGTTTTGCCTCCTGCATGTCCCGCGCACCGTTCGTCAGAATGCCGACCTTGAGGCCCAGGGATAGGACGTGCTGGAGGGCGGGGAGGGCGTCGCCAAGCGCCTGCCAGTGCTTTTCATACGCGGCCAAATACTTGGCATATTCCGCCAGCGCCTCCTGCTCCGTCATCTCCGGGCGGCCCAAGAATTCGCGGCAGCGCTCCACGCGCTGGCCTTGGTGGGTGACCTCGCCGCGCTCGTAGGCGGCGAACCACTTCTTTTCGATCTCCGCGAAGCGCTCGTAATGACCGCCCGGCAGCCACTCCTCCACGGCCGCATGCATCGCGGCGGTGTGGTCCATGAGGGTGTCATCGAGATCGAAGAGAACGGCGCGAATCATGCTTGCAACCCTACGCAGATCGCTGACAGCGTCGCGGCGGAACAACGAAATGGTGGAAATTTCCATACAATGGCTGGCATGACTCAGAAGACCGCAACTGCAACGATGCACACCAACTACGGTGACATTGTTATCGACCTGTTCGGTAACCACGCACCGGTAACCGTTGAGAACTTCATCGGCCTGGCTAAGGGCGAGAAGGACTACACCACCCAGAACGCCAAGGGTGAGCAGTCTGGCCCGTTCTACGATGGCGCTATCTTCCACCGCGTTATCGACCAGTTCATGATCCAGGGCGGTGACCCCACCGGCACCGGCCGTGGCGGCCCCGGCTACCAGTTCCAGGATGAGTTCCACCCGGAGCTCCAGTTTGATCGCCCGTTCCTGCTGGCCATGGCGAATGCCGGCCCGGGCACCAACGGCTCCCAGTTCTTCATCACCGTGGCGCCGACCCCGCACCTGAACAACCACCACACCATCTTCGGTGAGGTCACCGACCAGGCTTCCCAGGAAGTTGTGTCCAAGATTGCTAAGGTCTCCACCGACCGCATGGACCGTCCGGCTGAGGACGTTGTCATCGAGTCCATCGAGATCGCCTAAGCGTTTTAGCTTTTCATCTGAGCCCGCTGCCACGTGATGTGGTGGCGGGCTCGTTGTTTTAGGAGTCTGCGTGAAAAATTATTTTCGTTCGGCGCCAGTCACCATGGTGCTCATGGTGCTGTGCATTGGGGCATGGTTGGTCACGGCCATCCAGGCCAAGACCCTCTCTACGCCCTACTATCGCAGCTTGCTGGCCCAAGACTGGACGCTGTGGGGCCCTGAAGTGTCCGAGCACCCCGCAACTGTCATTACCGCGGGCTTTATGCACCTCGACGCCGGGCACCTCTTGGTCAACATGGTGATGCTGTTCTTTGTGGGCAGGGAAGTAGAACGCGCCCTGGGCAGCGCGCTGTATGTGGCGGCCTATCTCATCTCCATTGTTGGCTCTTCCGCCGCAGTGCTGTGGATGGACTTCGGCACACCCACGGTGGGCGCCTCCGGCGCCCTCTTTGCGCTCATGGGACTACTCATCGGCGTGTACCGCAGCCGCGGTTTAGACCTGCGAGCGCCCATCGCCTTGGTCGTAGCAAACGTTGTCTACAGCTTTGTGGCGGAGAACGTCTCCGTGTGGGGGCACTTGGGCGGTTTGCTGACAGGACTGCTGTTGGCACCATTCCTCTTTCGCCAACGGGCGTGGCTGCGTTGGCTGGGGATATGGCTTATTGCTGTCGTGGTAGCCGTGTTAGCGGCGCTGCGAGCTGGGCTTTGGGGATAACTTGGGCGTGTTATCCACCAAAACCTCTGTGCGAAAGAATTCCACATAAGTTATCCACACTGTGGATAACTACATTTTTGTAATTTACCGAACGTGTGGGCCAAGATAACCGCAGATCAGCAGCGTATTAGATTGTGTTCGAAGTTTTTGTGCGGTCTGTGGGAAGCGTGAAAACACTTATCCACAGGGTGTGGAGAAAAGCTGTGGAATTCGATTTCCACAGAGTTATCCCCACCCTGTGGATAACGTTGTACCCAAGGTGTTAACAGCGCTCAGGTTGTGTGGAGTTTGGCAAAAGACGTCTAGCAAAAGGCATCAGTCATAAGGCGTTTTCACGGCTGAAAACGCCATTTACGCAGGGCGGATGGCGTTTTTAGATCCAAGGATGCCTTTTGCCAGATGCCTTTTGCAAGGGTTCATAGCCGTAAGCGTTTTAAGAAAAGGAGTCCTGTCGCCAGGGTGAAGTCGGGCTTAGGAGCCAGCGCCACCCAGAATCTTGGTCACCAAGTTCAGGCGCGTGCTGGCGCCGAAGATGGTGATGAGGCGCGAGACGTGCTTCTTCACGGCGGACTCGGAATAGCCGGTGGCGGCAGCGATCTCTGAATTGGAGTTGCCGGCGAGGAGGAGTTTGAGGACGGCTATTTCGGCGTCGTGAAGCTCGTGGTTCTCAATGGCGGCGGCGACGGGATCGCGTGGGGTGGCAGGCTCACCGATGTAGTCGACTAAACGGTGCATGGCGGCGGGCGCCACGACGGTGCCGCCCTCCACGGCGGCGCGAACCGCCTCGATGATCGAGCGCGGGCGCTGGTTCTTCAAGATATAGCCTGCGCCGCCCGCCCGCAGGATCTTCAGCATCGTGTCATCCGAGTCGAAGGCGGTCACCGCCAAAAACGTTGGGGGATTCGGCCCGGAGTTAAGGTGCTTGAGCAGCGTAATGCCGTCCATGTGTGGCATGTGAATATCGGCGAGGACGAGGTCCGGATTGACTTCCTCAATCTGCGCTAAGCAATCCGCGCCGTTGGTTGCCTCACCGACCACCATGATGTCCTCGGTGGTCTGGAAATAGACGCGGAGCGTCGAGCGAACGAGCTCATCATCGTCAACGAGGAAAACCCGAATGCTCATGGGAACAGTTTAGCCGCGGCACCACCAGAGCTGGGGATTGTTGGAGCATCGGAAGTGGTCGGTGAATTCGCCCGCGAAAGACTTGTAGAAGGTGAATCCCGTGGACTCAGTGCTCTCAGTAGCGGTGGTGTTAGCGGTAGCTTCAACAGGAGTCTCATCAGCGCTGGCGAGTGGTGCGGAAAACAGCGCGAGAGCTGCAGCGGCAACGGCGAGGGAAGAACGCATGTCTACTAACCTTGTGGAATCTAAAAATCGGCGAGTTACCGGGCAAGTTTACTATATTTTTCTTAGGTGGGTAGCGGGAAGAGAAAGGCGTGTGACCCAGAGCTCTCCTTCTTTTCCACTGCCGAAGACGCCGTGCATGCGGCGAACGCGGCGGGCGATTTCCCCCACGCCCAGACTCGTCGTCATGTATTGGCGTGATTGTTGCGCCGCAATCTCGGAAGTGATCACGAGGTCGATGGACTTGGAGCTGCCAGTGGCCTCGATGCTTACACGGGATTCAGGGCGAGCGTACTTGAGGATGTTGATGGCGAGCTCAGAGAACACGAGCGATAGCTTTTCCGGCAGAGCAAGCTCACCGTTCTTGCCCACATTGATCTGTGCTTCGCAGTGGAAGCCGTGGCTGCTAAGGAAGCTAACCATGGTGTCGAGGTCTTCTTCCAAGGACTTAACTCCCTGAGTCAAGCTCTCATTCTTCATCACGCGTAGCAGGTCGCGGACTTCGCCCATGGCCCGGCGGGCGTCGTTAGCAATCGCTTCCGCGGAGTCAGCCGCAGAGGGATCCGTTTGGGTCAATGCCAAGGTTTCAGAGCGCATGACCACGGAGGTGAGCGTCGCAGCTACCGAATCGTGCAGTGCGGTCATCAGCGCCTCGCGTTGCTCGGCGGCGCGTTGCTCAGCGGCAAGACGCTGGTCCCGGGTTTTGCGCAGCGCGGCTCCAATGACGATGGCCACTGCATACAAGATGAGCGGTGTCGACAGGTTCAGCGGATCGAAATCCGGAAGATAATTCTTCGATGGATCCGTCGTGATGAGGTAGGTGTAGGCCACCGCTGGGGGAACCGCCCACAGCCAGCGCGTGCGAAAGGCCACGATGCCGACGATAACGGGGCTCCACGCCAGGAGTAAGAAAGACCGCCAGTCGGAAAACCAGACAGCGAGCGCAAAAAGCGCACCGTACCCGCAGGCCGACGCAAGTGGGCGGCGGATGGCCAGTGGCGTTAGGGTTACGCCGAGGCCGGCGAGCACGAGTGCGCCGGGAGTGAGGAAGTTTTTATCCACCGTGACGGTGAGCATCACCAAAATGATGCAGCCAACGCCAGCGATGCTATAGAACCTCGAGGAGCTCATCGGCAGCGATGAAAACTAACGCCAGCCCATCGTCATCAACAGACCGATGATGGCCAGACCGAAGCCGATGCCGTAATTCCACGGTCCCAGCTCTTGCATGAACGGAATGGACTCACCTGCAAGGTAGTTGACCACCAGCCAGAGCAGGCCGAGGAGCATGAGGCCCAGCATGATGGCGATGTACCACTTCGGAGTTCCCTCAGAGTTGATCTTGACCGGGGTGCGGTTAGTTGCAGAGCTGGAGGACTGCGGGAGTGCGGAGCCCTCCGTCGTGATCTTGGACTTTGGCATTGTTACACCTTCACGAAGAATAGGGGTGGTTAATCTGTGAGATACCTTAGCAGCTGCGCCTTTGAGAGCTATTGCGGTAGCAATGCTGCCGGGTCAAACTCCCAGAACCGGACGTGGATGGTTTCATCCTTACGGATGACATCGCCGCGGCTTGCCGACGCCCATCCGATCTTGTTGCTGTCGATCGGATTAGACGTCGGGATGCGTTCGCCCACGTCGAGGGAACCGGACCAGCCCTTGGCGCGCAGCGCGGATTCGGCTTCCTGCTGCGAGGAATGCGTAATATCCGGTGCCTGGATGAGCATCGCGTTGGAGACTTCCAGGGTGACCTGGCTGCCCTTGGGTAGCTTCTGGCCCTGCTCGACAACCCTGAGCACCTGGTTCTCCGGCAGCTCCGAATCCACCGAATTCACGGTGACGTCAAAGTCCATGGAGGACAGCATGTCCACCGCGCGGTCACGATCCATGCCGCTGACGTCGGGGACGCTGACTTCCTTCTGGCCCTTGGACACCGTGACGCGTACTTTCGAACCCTTGGATAGCTGCGCGCCGCCCGCTGGGTTCTGGGAAATGATCTCGCCCGCGGGGGCCTCATCATTCACCTGTTCCACGTCGGTATTCAGCTCCAAGCCGGCTTCCTCCAGCGCAGTGGTAGCTTCATCCAGCTTCATGCCGGTGAGATCCGGGACCTCGGTGACCTCCTTGCCAGAAGATACTGTCAGCGTGACCGAAGAATTCTTCTGCAGCTCCGAGCCCTCCGCCGGGTTGACGCGGATCACCTTGCCGCGCGGCACATCGGGGCTGGGTTCTTCGTTGACGGTTACCAGCAGGCCAAGCTTTTCCAGCTCCTCGACCGCTTCATTGCGCGGGCGGTTGGCCACCTTCGGGACAGTGACCATGTTCGCGCGCTGAGCTGCTTCATGCTGTTCCTGTTCGCGTTCACGGGCTTCTTGACGGGAGCTATCCCAGAAATCCCAGGCAAAGTAGCCAATAATGGCGACGAGAGAAGCGGCGAGCAAGGCCGCCAGCCACTTCAAGCCGGAGCCTGACTCCTCATCCTCCGAAGGGCGGGTGGAGGCCACCGGCGCACGGTGTTGTGCGGCCACGGGTGCCACCATTGTGGTGGGATGATCCTCATCGTTGACGTGGGAGCGTGCCGCTTCCGGGAGTTGGCCCTGTGCTAAACGATCAAGGTCATCGCCCATCTCCCAGGCGGATTGATAGCGATCCGCCGGGTGCTTGGCCATTGCCGTGAGCACGACGGCGTCGACGCCAAGACGCTCTCGCTCCGTGAGCTTTTCGTCAATGAGCTCTGAGGGGGGCGTTGGATCCTCTTGCACGTGCTGGTAGGCCACAGCGAAGGGAGTCTCGCCCTCAAACGGGGTGCGTCCAGTGACCGTTTCATACATGACGCAGCCCAGAGCGTAGACGTCGGAGCGTGCGTCGGCAGGCTTGCCACGGGCCTGTTCCGGGGAAAGATACTGCGCGGTACCGATGACAGCAGAGGTCTGCGTCATCGCCGACGTGGAATCATCCAGTGCGCGGGCGATGCCGAAGTCCATGACCTTCACTTGGCCGGTGTTGGTCAGCATGATGTTGGCCGGCTTGATATCGCGGTGGATGATCCCGGCCTCGTGGGAGGATTGGAGGGCCTCCGCTACTGGCTTGAGCACGCGCGCGGCCTCCGCCACCGACATGGGGCCATCCTCTCGGACAATGTCGCGCAAGGTACGACCCTGCACGTATTCCATGACGATATACGGCACCATCAGGCCGTCGACGTCCTTTTCACCGGTATCGAAGACAGCAACGATGTTCGGGTGGTTGAGCTTGCCGGAGTTTTGGGCCTCGCGGCGGAAACGCTCACGGAAGTTAACGTCGCGCGCCATGTCAGGGCGCAGCATCTTGATGGCAACAGTGCGCCCCAAGACGGAGTCTTCGGCCTCGTAGACCTCGGACATGCCGCCGGAGCCGATGGACTGGCGGAGGTGGTACCGATCACTGACCATGGCGGGTTACTGGCCTCCCTGTAGTGCGGAATCTTCGGTGGGGTTGTTCTGTGAGTCTAGTTCGGGTTCGGGCAGCGTGTTGTCATCGACCTGCGGTTGCGTCTCCTCCGGAGGGAGCGTCGGCAGATCGTGTTGGGTGGTCCGCTGCGCGGTCGTGGGCGGGGAGGGAATGACTGAGTGCGTCGTGGTGACGGTGACTTGAGTAGGTTCCTCTTCCACAGTGGTAATCTCAACGGTCTCAGGGGCTTCCTTTTCCTCTTCTTCCGTTGTTTCCGGCTCCACGGTTTCGGTCACAATGACCTCCGTTGGCGTGGGCTGTGGGGTCGGTGTCGTGTTCCCCCACAGCCTATAAGCCATGAACCCGATCGCCACGAGGGCCGCGATAGCCACCGCGATGAGCAAACCAGTGCCGAAACCTCCCTGCTTGGCGGGGCGCTCCTCCGTCTGGGCTGCAGAAACGGCCGGACGCACCGTGGTGGGGTGCGCCATGTTGGCCAGCATTTCAGTGGACGCGGAAGGAGAAGGTTCAGCGGCGATGGGAGCCAAGGCCGCGGACTTCGGCTGCGGTGGACGCTGGCCTTGGCGCACGGCGGAGATCGCGTTGGTGAACTCGTTGCCGTCGGCGAAGCGGGTGCCCGGGTCCTTGCGCAGAGCCATGCCGATCAGTTCACGGGTGGGCGCGCTAATCGACGTCGACAAGGGCTCCGGCGCCTGGCTAATGTGCGCCAGCGCCACCGAGACTGAGGAATCGCCGCTAAAGGGGCGTTTTCCGGCCAGCATTTCATAGCCCACGACACCGAGCGAATAGACGTCAGACGACGGGCCAACCTCGTAGCCCTGGGCCTGCTCGGGGGAGACGTACTGGGCGGTGCCGACGACCATGCCGGTGCGGGTAAGAGGCACAGCGGCGGCGGCTTTGGCGATGCCAAAATCGGTGATCTTGACCTGCCCATTCTGGGTGATCATGAGGTTGCCGGGCTTGATATCGCGGTGCACAAGTCCCATGTGGTGGATCACGGACAGGCCGTGGGAGGCCTGCTCCATGACGTCGAGCGCCAGTGTCTCCGGGAGTGCGCCCTCGCGCGCCAGCAGGTCCGCCAGGGATTCGCCGCGAACATACTCCAGGGCCATGTAGCAAAAGGTGCGGCCGTTGTCCTCGAGCTCGCGGTAGTCGTAGGTAGCCACGACATTGTCGGAATCGATGGATTCCGCGGCCTTGGCTTCGTTGCGGAAGCGAGAGAGGAACTCATTGTTATCGGAGAACTCTGGGCGCAGGACCTTGAGTGCGACCTCGCGGTCGTTGCGCACGTCATCCGCCAGCCACACAGTGGACATGCCGCCGTGGCCGACGATCCACTGCAGCTGGTAGTCCCCGCCGATCAGCGCTTGGAGGTGCTCCTTGTTATCTGCGCTATTCACTACTGCTCACCTCCGTATGCGCGCAAGATGGCGCGACCGATGGGGGCGGAAACCTGGCCGCCGGTTGCGCCTTCACCAAGGTGTCCGCCATCTTTGACCACGACGCCGACTGCGATGTCCTTGTCCGGGTCGAAAGCCACGTACCACGCGTGCGGGGCAAGGCCCTCGCCGTGCTCCGCGGTACCGGTCTTGGAGGCGAAACCGTTGCCGTCGAAGCCAAAGGTGTTGCGCTCGGAGGCGAACATGAGGTCCTTGATCGTATTGGCCGTTTCTTCATTCACGGCTTCAGCGGCCTGACGCGGTTTGGTGGCGCGTAGTTCCTTCATCTGGGCATCGGTGATGCGGTTGACCAGGTAGGGCTCCATACGCTTGCCGTTGTTGGCGATGGTGCCGGCCATGATCGCTGCCTGGAGCGCTGACATGGTCACGTCGCGCTGACCGATGGCGGATTGGGCGACTTGGGCGCCGTCGCTAAGCTCGCCGAGCGCTCCGGCGGACGTTCCTACGCCCAGGGAGTACTTCTCACCCACGCCGAAGCCTTCGGCGTACTTGCGCAGCTCATCGGCGCCGATGCTCTCCGACATCTGCACAAAGGCCGTGTTGCAGGACAATGCGAAGGCCGTCTGCAGCGTCACGCTTTCCGCGCCGCCGCAGGACTGGTTGCCGTAGTTGGTCAGTTCCGTGACGGTATCGGGCAGCGTAATGGACGCCGCGCCGGTCAGCGTGGAGTTCGGCTCGAAACCGTTGTTGAGACCAGCGGCGGTGGTGATGATCTTAAAAATTGAGCCCGGGGGCAGGGTGTCCTGTGCAGCATGGTTAACCAGCGGCGTGCCCTCCTGGTTCTGCAGCTGTTCCCACCTCTCGTTGGCGTTATCACCGAGGAGGTCGGACACGTTAAAGCTCGGGGTGGAGGCCATGGCCAAGATCTTGCCCGTCGAGGGCTGGATAGCAACGGCCGCGCCGTTATAGCCCGGTCCAGCGAGCTGGTCGTAGGCGGCCTGCTGCAGGGCGGGATCGATGGTGACCTCCACGTTCGCGCCCATCTGGGGCTTGCCGGAGAGCACATCGAGCCAGTTGCGCGCCAGCAGCGAATCATCCTTGCCATTGAGGATGTCATTCTGGGAGGCCTCCAGCTGCGAGGCCCCGAAGCGTTCCGAGAGGTAGCCCGTGATGTTGGCGAAGGCCGGGGAGTCGGCGGGGTAGGAGCGGGAGTAGTTGCCCTCGGCGTCGGCCGTGGACTGCGCCAGGACCATGTTGCCGGCGAAGATCTGGCCGCGCGGTGTCGTGCGCATCTCCAAAAAACCGCGGACATTCTTGGGGTTATGGGCGTATTTATCGGTGGAAAACGCCTGCACCACCGTGAGGTTCACGAGGAGTATGGCGGTAAGAATCAGGGAAAAGAGGGCCACGAGGCGGATCGATCGGTTCATCGGCTTGCCTCCTGGATGGCAGGGAACATAGACGTGTCAGTGGGTGCGTTTGAGCTCAGCTCACGCGCCGGGCGGCGAGCCGCGTTCGAGATACGCAGCAGGATGGCCAGCAGCATGTAGTTAGCCATGAGAGAGGAACCACCCGCAGACATGAACGGCGTGGTCAAGCCCGTCATGGGCAGCAGCGCGGAGATGCCGCCGGTGACGACGAAGACCTGCACAGCCAAGGTGAGCGAGAGGCCCGAGGAGACCAGCTTGCCATAGGTATCACGGCAGCTTAGCGCGGTGCGGAAGCCGCGGGAGACGAGCATGGCAAACAGGACAAGCACAGCGGTAAGGCCAATGAGGCCGAACTCCTCACCGATGCCAGCCAGGATGAAGTCGGAGTGCGCCACCGGAACCATGTCCGGATGCCCCTGGCCTAGGCCGGTGCCGGTAATGCCGCCGGAGGACATGCCGAAGAGTGCTTGGGAGAGCTGGTAGCCGGTGGAATCATAATTGGCCAGCGGATCCAAGAAATTGGAGAAGCGCTGTTGGATCTTCTCCGATATCTGGTAGATGCCGAAGCCACCGACGCCCACGAGGATGACGCCAATGAGTAGCCAGCTCACGCGGTTGGTGGCCATGAAGAGCATTCCGAGCACGGTGCTAAAAAGCAGCAGGGCTGGGCCGAAGTCATTGGAAATACCCATGATGACAATGGCAATACCCCAGATCACCAGGATGGGAGCGAGATCCCGCAGGCGCGGCAGTGAAATGCCGAGGAACTTGTAGCCAGCCACCGTAAACAGCGAACGCTTCTGGGTCAGCAGCATGGCGAAGAACAGGATCAACAGGATCTTGGAAAACTCACCCGGCTGGATGGAAAATGGCCCGAGCCACAGCCAGATGCGGGCGTCCACGCCCGGGGGCTGCGGCCACACGAGTGGCAACGCGAGGAGGATGAGGCCAAGCGCGCCCAGGATATAGGAGTATCGGGTGAGCGAGCGGTGATCACGCAGGAGAACCAGCACCAGCGCGAAGAGGATGAGGCCCACGATGGTCCACATCACCTGCCGCACCGCCAGGCCGCCGCCATTCGCCAGGTCGAGGCGCTGCAACAAGATGAGTCCAGTACCGTTGAGCACCGCGACGATGGGCAGCATGAGCTGATCCGCGTAGGGTGCGAGGAAGCAGAGCACCAAGTGAGCGACGGCGAAGACGCCGATGAAACCGCCGATGAGGTAGAGGACATCGAGGGTCAGCACGTTGCCCTGCGACAACTCGAGGCTGACCAGGGTGATGGCGAAGACCACGGTGGCGAGCACGAGCAGGCCGAACTCGGTGCCGCGGGAAAAGAACTTACTCATCTACTTCACCTCCCGGCAGTTTCCTTTGGATTCGCTCTTGGCATCTTTGTTTTTCTCGTCCTTCGACGCCTTCGGGCAGGGCTTGAGCGCCTTGTCCGAAAGCTGCGAAAGCTGCGTTTGCACCTCGTCATAAGAACCGGAGGGCAGATTGCCCACGGCAGCGCGTTCGGATTCGGGCAAATCCTTCAGCGCGAACGGTGCGAAATCACCGTCGCAGGCGCCGTGCCCCAACTTGAGCGCGTTCTCCTTGCTCAAGCAGGCATTTTGATACGTGTGGTGCAGCGGGCGGCCGAAAATCTCATAGTCCGCGCCTTCTTGGATGGTGAGGACACCGTCTTCGTTCGCGGTGACGTAGTAGTTATTGCTTAGGTAACTCTTCATCCAGAGCCCGCCGCTGATGACCAGCACGATAATGATGGCAAGGCCCGCGATGACCTTCCACCCAATCCGGCTTCGTTGGGGCCGCCGCTGTGGTTCCTCCTGGGGTTTCTCCTCAGCGGCCTGGGCTTTTGGGGGTGAGATCAACTTGGCAGCGCGGCTAGCAGAGGAATCCGGGTGCGTTGGCTCCGGGACGACGCCCTGGATCGCGCCCACGGTCACTGGGGCGTTCTCATCACCCTCTCCCTCCACGACCTCTGCCACCACGATGGTGACGTTGTCCGGGCCGCCGGAGCGCAGCGCCAGATCCCGCAGGGTGGTGGCGGCCTCTTCGACCGTGCCCTGCTTCAGCGCCTGCTCGATGGTAGAGGCCGTCACTGGATCCGAGAGGCCATCCGAGCACAACAGGAGGCGGTCGCCCGGTTTAGCATCGAGCATGAAGAGCGTCGGCTCTACCGGGCGGCCCGTGTAGGCCTTGAGGATCAACGACTTTTGTGGGTGGGAAGATACATCTTCTGGGTCGAGCTTGCCCTCGTCCACCAGGGACTGCACATAGGTGTCATCCTTGGTGATCTGGGTCAGCTTGCCCTCACGCAGCCGGTAGCCGCGGGAATCACCCGCGTGGCACACGCCGAACTCGGAGCCGTTAAAGAGCAGGGCGGTCAGCGTGGTGCCCATGCCCTCGGTCTCCGGGTGCTCGTCCACGTGCTCGCGGATCGCCGCATTAGCATCTTCCGCCGCCGCGCCGAGCAGGGCCAGCATGTCATTATCGCCCGGATCACGCTCGAGGGAGGCCATGTGCTCCACCATCGTGGTGGAGGCGACCTCGCCGGCGGCGTGTCCACCCATGCCGTCGGCAAGCACCAGCAGGTGCGGGCCCGCGTGGGCGGAATCCTCGTTGTTTTCGCGGACCAATCCGCGGTCCGTCACTGCAGTAAAAGTCAGGCTTAAAGTCATGCCATCAACCTCACGGTCGTTCGGCCAAGTTTGATATCGGAGCCGACTCCGACTCGTTCTGGCTGGTCAATGCGAACGCCACCAACAAAGGTGCCGTTGCGGGATTCGAGGTCCTCCACGAACCACTCGCTGCCCCTGCGGAACAGGCGAGCGTGGTGGCCGGAGGAGAAATCATCACCAGTGACAAAGTCACAGTCCTGTGCGCGGCCCATCGTACAGTCTTCGAGCGTGCCCAGTTCCATGTGGGAACCGCGCAGCGGCCCGTCCACGATGGCGATCTCACGCGGCGCTTCGCGACGCTTCTGGGATCCCTTCACTGGGGACGATGCTTGGTAGACGCCGGCAGCCTTGTTGGCGTCGCGGCGCATGGCGTTGAGCGCGACCAAGATAAACAGCCACAACAACACCAGCAGGCCGATGCGCAGCGAGAGCAGCACGATCGAATCCATGGAAAATCCTTACGCTAAAAATCTATAATCGTTGCCGGGGTGGTTTAATAGCCTTGGTTCTCGAGGCCGGTGATGCGTACCTCGATGTGGGAGTGGCCGAGGGTGATCACGTCGCCGTCGGCAAGCAGCCAGTTCTCAATAGGGGTGTCGTTCACGGTGGTGCCGTTCGTGGATTGCAGGTCCACCAGCACGGCGTCCTGGCCGTTCCAGGTGATCTCCGCGTGCTGGCGGGAGACACCGGTATCGGGCAGGCGCAGGTCCGCGTCGTTGCTGCGGCCCAGGATGTTGGAGCCCTCCTGCACGTGGTAGACGCGGGAGGAACCGTCCTGCAGCATGAGCGTCACCGCGGGGCCCTGCGGTGCCGGCTGGTTCGGGGTGGGGGCCATGAAGGCGGTGGTTGCGGCCTCATCGGCGTTGTGCGGCTGGGTCATAGAGTCCTCCTGACCATGGTCGTGGTGGAAAATCGCATCAAATCCGGTTTCTTCGGTGGGCTCGTGATCCAAAAAGGAGGACACGCGCAACTGCCCAGTCCGCAGTCCCGACTCCTCCGCGATGCGTACGATGACCGGCCCGGCGAGGGACCAGCCACTGTTACGGATGAAGCGGGTGAGCTGATCAGCTAGATCCTTGGGAACACCCCGGTCTTGGGAGAGGTTCTCGATATCTTTGGAGGATACGCCGACGGTCATGACGTTGGGGCTATACAGCTTGCCATCATCACCGCGGGACAAATTGTCCTGCGCCTCCTGCTTGAGAAGCTCCTCAATCTCAGCGGGGACGACTTTTCCGCCGAAGACAAAGGCCATGCCGTTGTCCAGTCCGCGTTGCAGGGAAGAATCCAGCTTGGCGAGCTTATCTAGCAATGCCATAGGAAGGGCCGTCCTCCTTTCGGGATGTTTTCAGGGAGAGATATAGCAGCGATCAGTATAAGGTGCTTTTCTTGACTTAACGTAGACGCGCGCGGCAAAGTTCCCTGGAAAGTTCAGGTTTGCCAGCGGATTTGTAGATTCGCTGGGGCTGCGTGCTAGAGTTAGCTAGTCGCCAAGACATCAATACCCTGCCCGGGTGGCGGAATTGGCAGACGCGCTGGCTTCAGGTGCCAGTGTCCTTATAGGACGTGCGGGTTCAAGTCCCGCCCCGGGCACGCTGAGCAGTTGAACAAACTGCGACACCGGAGGTAACAAACTCGAAAGGGTTCGTGACCTTCGGTTTCTTTGTTTTTCTGAATTTTGGCGGTCGAGGATTAAAAGTGTGGGGATTTACATCCTAAATCCCGCCCGAGCCGGTCGACACGTCTTTCGAATTTTGTTTTCGATGGTGTCAACAAGTCATCTTGATCTGACACCCTTCTTTTGAGTTTCGGTTTATTGTGTAGGCAGTCAGTCCGAGGCTTGATGTTTGCTTAGGTTTGGTTGGCAGGGTCGAGAGGATAATAGTTTTATTGCATGATCTCGATCTCGTAGTTCGATTTGGGACCGGGCCATTACTTTCGGTGGATCTCTGCTGCGCCCATAGGCCAAGCAGTTTTAGGGGTTCGTTGTACGGGAAAGCTGGTGTGCCTAAACCATCCTTGACTTGAGATCCTACTTAGGGTCACTTGGAATCCTCCAACTGAGGTGTTTCCCGGGTGTTGGAGGATTTCCTAGTCGTTGAATCCTGATCTAGGAGTTAATCGACTGGGCTGACGCGGATAAGGTTTCCATCAGGGTCGGCAACAACGAAGGTGCGGCCGAAGACATCATCGTAGGGTGGCTGCACAATTTGGATTCCTTTCGATTTCCATAGACGGTATGTCTCATCGATGCGGCTTGCCGGTCCATCCAGCATCAAACCTATTTCGCTCGTTCGCGGTGTCTGTTTCTCCATGTGGGTGTTATGGCCGGTCCACACAGCAAACAGGACATCCTTTGAAATCTCGAATGCTACATATCGAGGACTGATGAACGATGGCTGCATATCGAATAAGTCGCTGTAGAAGGCAGTCGAGATCTCTGTATCGGAGACATAGGTTAGGAAAAGATTGGGGGTTGGCATCGCCATTCTCCTTTCGGTGAGTGGTGTTGTTTACGTGGACGCAGTGCATTGGAGCAAACAAACCTGACAAGGAGTGTCATATTCCGGAAAATATTGTGGTTCCAGTGATAATTACGGCATGAGATCGGCGCGCTTGTTGTCTATGCTCTTGCTATTGCAAACCCGAGGCCGTGCTACGTCTGCCGAGCTGGCTTCGCATTTCGAGGTTTCCCAGCGCACAATACTGCGTGACGTTGATGCACTCTCGGCCGCAGGAATACCTGTTTATACGGAGCAAGGTATGCATGGTGGGATTGTGCTCGATAGGCGCGCTCGATTGAACGCTTCTCGATTGGATCCGACTGAGATTCAGCTGATGAGGATTCTTGGCGTCGGGGCAGATTCACTCGCACACTTGGGGTTTGGCCAAGACATCGCCCTGCTGCAGAAGAAAATGAACGCAGTCTCATTCTCTAAAGCGTCCGATACTCATAATTTGGAAGAAAAGGTCCTACTTGATTCCAGTGGCTGGTTTAGCAATGAAACCCAAAACGACTTAGAAGAGTTGCTAGAGGCTGTACGGAAAGAAGCTCGAATTGAGGTGTCCTATCGCCGAAGCGGGGACAAGAAGCAACAACGTGCTGTGGCTGATCCTTATGGGCTTGTACACAAGGGTAGAAGTTGGTACTTGGTCGTCGATATCGATGGGGAACCAAGGATGTTGGCAGTCTCGCGTTTAGAAACCTTTCGAGTTTTAGGTCAAGCTGCTCAGCTTCGTCCAGGGCAAAGTTTGGCAAGGGTGTGGGCGCAGCTCGTTGAGCAATTAGAAGAAGACATGCCAGTTCGAATCACCGCACTTCTTCGAGCGACTCGGCTTGATATGGCATCTCGTATTTTGGGATCACGGCTTATCCATTATGAACCCGTGGACGAAAACTTTGTCCGTATCGTGGTGGGATATGCGGATATTCAGGGGGTAAGGCAATTGCTTCAGTTTGGGGACCACATCTGGGTCACTGATCCCCCGGAAGCAGTAAAAATCACTGCTGATCTAGCTAATGAACTTGCGAAACGACATAGTGGGACCACAAATCCTGAATCGTAGAGACCGAAGATGGGCACTGGGATGCCGTCGTAACAGGCCTGCTGAAAACGGTAAGAGGTGCGCTAACAATCTAGGAGCTCTCGTGGATCTTATGATTGGAGAAAAGTAAGTAACGATGGCTTTCGCTTCACTCGCAGGGTGGTGGAGTAAGGGCTTTGGAGGTTCAGAGCGCCTTCAAGGCGGGCGAGGGCCTCTTACCACTGGTGAAGCCGCAGCGTAGTGCGGGCATCTTAGCCGGTCTACAATCTTCCCACTTCACATTGAGGGTCTTTACCATGACGATTCTGTGTGATCTACCAAGGGTGTGAGAGCAGGTTTACATGTCACTCATGAGAATTCAGGTGAGCACGACTTAGAGGTTGAGGTACGCAAAATATTTCGGCCATAGTGATCGCCCGATAGAGGTAGCACCACCTGCCGCCGATCCGGATATAGGTCTCACCACCCGCCAGGAACTGGCCTGCCAGTCAGGTACCTGTCGGTACCACCGTGTTTGCTTGTCCAGCTCAGGGGCGTATTTCTGGACCCAGCGGTAGATCGTGGTTGATCAACCGGCACACCCCGCTGAAGTCATCATTTCCTCCAAGTCTCGGTAGCTCACCCCTAGCGGCAGTACCACCGCACTGCCCACAGAATGATGTCACGGGGGAAATGACGACCGGAGAAGATACCCATGGCTGTGATTTTTTCACGTCGCTCTTCCTACTGCCCCAACTTTGCAACAGCACCCAAAGCCCTGGAATGAACTCCTGTCACCAGGGTCATTCCAGGGCATATTTCCCTGACTAAGAGAAGCAGTGACACAGAAGGCCTACCTCAGCGTGGGCCCTGTGGGCGTGCAGGTTCCGTGTGTGGCTGGTTTGCTTCGGCATGGTCGGCAGCGATTGATGACCGACTCTGGAGCGGGTGCCTTGTCTGGTCTCGCGGTTCAGGGTAGGTGGACTATTCGGCGGGTTGGATCTCGCTCTCGGTGACCCACTTGTGGTTGGTCATCGTCATCCCGTCGACGGTGAGATCAACCATGTAGACCGTCTCCTCGGTGGAGTAATCGATGGTGGCCTCAGCACCCTTCATGCCGGACATGTGCTCGGCATCCAGGACAACGCTTGCCCCGTCGGGCAGGGGGGCCTGACCCGGATCGACGAGCTCCTCATGGACGACCCAGCGGTGGTCGGTAACCGGGGCCCCACCCTCGGTGGGGGTGTAGCTGACCGAATAGGTCGTGGTGTCAAACGCCCCGGAAATGGTGGCTGTGGCCCTGTCCATGCCGGGCATGTGGTCAGCGGTGAGGATGACCTCGGTGCCCACCGGGTACGTGGGATCCTCGGCCTCTTCAATGCCTGCCGGCGGTGCCCCGCCGTCGGCAGGGTGGTCGTGCCCGCCGTGCTCTTCGTCGGCAGTGGTGGTGTCTTCCTGATGGGTCTCGTTGGTCTCTGCGGTTGCCGTCGTGGTGCTGGTGGTGTCGGCATCGTCGGAGTTGTCGGTGGCGTCGCTGCAGGCGGTCAGCGCCAGGGTGGAGGTCAGTACCAAGGCGGCGAGGGTAATGCTGCGTTTCATGAGCGTTCCTTTCAAAGGTGGTGTGAGTTAGGGGTCGAGAGACAAGGTCAGTCAGTAACGGTTACGGGGGATATCGACCCACTGTGTTCCTCCTTCCCGTCGGTCGGAGCCAGGTGAGCCGGATCCAGATCAATGCGGCGCAACAGCTGGGCGTTCAGGGCCACCACGATGGTCGAGGCAGACATCAAGATCGCGCCCACGGCCGGGGACAGCACGAACCCGATCGAGGCGAGCACTCCGGCGGCCAACGGCACGGCGAGGATGTTGTAGCCAGAGGCCCAGATCAGGTTCTGGATCATCTTGCGATAGCTGGCCTGGGACAGCTCAATCATCGACAGCACTGCCCGCGGGTCATCACTGGCTAGGACCACCCCGGCAGATTCCATGGCCACATCCGTGCCGGCACCGATGGCGATACCGACTTCCGCGCGGGTCAGAGCGGGGGCGTCATTGACACCGTCACCGACCATGGCCACGCTCAAACCCCGGTCCTGCAACTGCGTGACCTTGGTGTCTTTGTCCTGGGGCAGGACCTCGGCGAAGACCTCATCAATGCCTAAGTCCTGACCGACGGCGTGGGCCACCTGCTGGGCGTCGCCGGTGATCATCGCGACCTTCACCCCGCGGTCCTGGAGGGCTTTCACGGCGGCGCGGGATTCGGGGCGGATCTTGTCCTCGACGGCCACCGCACCGATGATCTGACCGTCGCGGACAATATGGAGCACACCGGCCCCACGCTCGGTCCAGGCACTGGTGGCGTCGGTGAGCTCGGCCGGGGTGGTGAGGTTGAACTCGCGCAGCATGTTCGGCCCGCCCACGAGGATCTCAGCGCCATCGACAGTGGCCCGGACCCCCCGGCCGGAGGCGGCGTTGAAACCAGTTGCACGGATTTGCCGACCGGAGGCCTCGGGATGGGCGGCCGCAGCCGCCACGATGGCGCGGGCCACGGGGTGCTCGCTGTCGGCCTCCGCGGCGGCGGCCAGGGCCAGCAGCTCGCCCTCGGTGACGCCGGCAGCTGCCGCGACACCGGTTACCGCGTGCGCACCCTCGGTCAGGGTGCCGGTTTTGTCGAAGAGCACCACGTCGATGGTGCGCATCCGCTCGAGCGCCATCCGGTCCTTGATGAGCACCCCGGATTTCGCGGCCCGCTCGCTGGAGATCGCAATGACCAGCGGAATCGCCAGGCCCAGGGCATGCGGGCAGGCGATGACCAGCACCGTGACCGTGCGCACCACGACATCGTCCGGGCTGCCGATGATGGTCCACACCACCGCGGTGATCAGAGCGGAGATCAGCGCGAACCAGAACAACAACGCCGCCGCCCGATCCGCCAGGGCCTGGGCCCGGGAGGAGGACTCCTGGGCGTCGGCAACCATGCGTTGGATCCCAGCCAAGGCGGTGTCCCCGCCGGTAGCCTCCACCCGGATGCGGACGGTGTTGTCGGTGGCCACGGTACCGGCGACCACCTTGTCACCGGTGTCGCGGAAGACGGGACGGGATTCGCCGGTGATCATCGCCTCATCGAATTCGGCGGCTCCGTCGAGGATGGTTCCGTCGGCCGGCACCCGGGCACCGGCCCTCACCAGCACGACGTCGTCGACGACCAGGTCGGAGATGGCCACGGTGCGGGTGGTTCCGTCGATGACTTTCTCGGCCTCATCCGGCAGCAGGGCAGCCAGCGCGTCAAGCGCGGAGGACGCGGCCCCGAGAGCGGACATCTCCAGCCAGTGGCCCAGCAGCATGATGGTCACCAGCAGGGCCAGCTCCCACCAGAAGTCCAGCTCAAAACCGCCCAGCCCCAGAGTGGTGACCCAGGAGGCGACAAACGCCACGGTGATGGCCATGGCGATCAGGAGCATCATCCCGGGTTGGTGGGATTTCAATTCTCTCCATCCGCCCTTGAGGAAAGGCGTTCCGCCGTAGACGAAGATGATCGTGCCCAGCACCGGGGGGATCCAGGTGGATCCGGGGAATGCCGGGAGTTGGTAGCCGAGCAGCTGGGCGACCATGGGGCTGAAAATAACGACGGGAATGGACAGAATCAGCGACCACCAGAAGCGGTCCCGAAACATTGCGGTGCTGTGTCCGGCGTGTTCGCCGTGACCATGAACGTGGTGGTCTTCGTCCAGGGCGGAGTGCGGGTGATCGTGGGGCATCGCCTGGCCGTGGGTGTCGGCATGTGCGTGGTGTTCGTGGCTGGCATGATCCGGGTGGTGGGTGTGGTCTGTTTCCGGAGCGGGGTGATCACCATGGTGATCACCCGAATGGTGGGGAGTGCTCATGACGTTCCTTTCGCTCAACCCGGTCGGGGTCGAGATGATGGGTAAAACTGATCAGGATAAGACGGTGTAGCCGGCCTCCTCGATGGCCCGGCGAACCATCTCCGGAGGTACGGCACCGGTGACCGTGACGGTGGAAACACCACCAGCAGCGAGATCAATCTGGACGTCGTCGACCTGGGGGAGGGCCTGAAGGGCCTGGGTCACGCTTTTCGCGCAGTGCCCGCAGGTCAGGCCGGTGACCTGGTAGCTAGGGGAGGACCCTCCTGCTGACGAGTCGCTGGCGGCAGGGATGGAGGCAGTGTCGGCACGTGAGGCAGGTCCGCAACAGCTGCAGCCGTGGGAGGCCATCGGCAAGAGGCGGGGCGGGGAGGTGATCATGGGAAAGCTCCTTCGGTTCGGTGGGGTGCGGCGATGCCGCTCTCTAGCGGATACCCCCCCTGGGGTATATTCCCTAGCGTATACCCCCCCGGGGTATATTTTCAAAGGGGGGAAGGGCACGGCCCTCACGCGGGGCAGGGTGTGGTCACCGAGCAGCCTCCTCACTGTCGGGAGGGGACAGCGGGAGGCGGAGGGCAAACACCGCTCCGCGACCGGGTCCGGGGGAGGTGGCGGTGAGAGTGCCGCCGTGGGCCTCGATCAATGCCTTGGAGATGGTCAGACCGAT
>NZ_KV817297.1:162851-233974 GCF_001814605.1 Corynebacterium sp. HMSC074C01
CCGATACCGGCCCCGCCGTTGTCCCGGCTACGGGCGGCATCCCCCCGGTAGAAGCGTTCGAAGATGTGTCCGAGCTGGTCAGGTGGGATGCCCTCGCCGTCATCGGCGACGTGGATGAGCGCGGTGGACGCCCCCTGTCGGTGGACGCTGATCCGGACCTGCCCGCCGGCCGGGGTGTGCCGTAGCGCGTTCGACAGGAGATTGCTCATCACCTGGCCGAAACGTTGCCGGTCCACGAGCACCCGGGCGGTGTCCGTAATGGTCTCGACCTGTAAATCGACGCCTTTGTCAGCATAAGCTTCCCCCGCGGCGGCAGCGGCGGTATGGAGCAGATCCCCGAGCCCTTCCTCCGCCAGGTCCAAATCGATCCGGTGTTCCTGGGCCCGGGAGACATCGTCGATGTCTTCCATCAACCGGGTCAGGCGGGTGAGTTGGTCAGCCATGATCGTGTGGGTGGCATTATTCCAGTCCACGACCCCGTCCTGGAGACCATCGAGGTAGACCGTGAGCACCGATAAGGGGGTGCCCATTTCGTGGGCCAGATCAGAGAGCATCTGGCGGCGGACCTGTTCGGTGTGTTCCAGCCGGTCGGCCATGGTGTTGAAGGCATGCGCCAGGGTGGTGACCTCGGGGCCTGCTTTTCCGGCGGGCACGCGGATACGGGAGTTGCCGGCCGTCAGGCTGGTAGCGGCGCGGGTGAGATCCTGCAGGGGGGTGCGCAGACGACGCGATAACCACAGGCTGGCCAGCAGGGCGCTGATCAAGGCGGTGGGCAGGGCGACGGCCAGGGTGATCAGGTTGGCGCCCCGGTAGGCCTGCTCGGCATGGAACAGCTCCAGCGAGGGGTCCTCCTGGCCGGTCATCAACATATGATCATGGAACAGGGTCGGACCCACCATCGTGGCCACGGCCGCGGCCACCAGTAGGCTAATCACCACGACCAACACCTGGGCGGCCAGGAAGCGGAAGGTCAGGCCGGGTCCGTGATTCATGGTTGCCCCACCCGGTAGCCCACGCCACGCACGGTGTCGATAAACCCCCGGCCCTGGGTGTCGGTGCCGAGCTTGCGACGCAAGTTGCCGATGTGGACATCGACGATGCGTTCATCACCGACCCAGGTGGTGTCCCAGACCTCGGTGACCAGGTCGTGGCGGGTCAGCACCTGGCCGGGGCGCAGGGCCAGGGCAACCAGCAGCTCGAACTCCGTCCGGGTGAGCTCCACGGTCGTCTCCCCTACCCGCACCTGATGGGCGATGGGGTCAAGGATGAGGTCACCAACGATCAAGGGGGTGGTCACCTGCGGTGGGGTGGTGCTGGTGCGCGGGCGGCGTAGCACCGCATGCACCCGGGTCACCAGTTCCCGGATGCTAAAAGGTTTGGTGATGTAGTCATCCGCCCCCAGGGTCAAACCGCTGATCTTGTCGTCCTCGCTGCCACGCGCGGTGAGCATGAGGATGTAGCAGTCCGAGAAGGTGCGGATCCGTCGGCACACCTCCAGGCCGTCGAGTTCGGGCAGCCCCAGATCCAGCACCACAACATCGGGGGAAAAGCGACGGGTCTCGTCCACGGCCTGAGTGCCGGTGTGCGCCTGGCGGGTATCGAAGCCGGCCCGGATGAGGTAGGAGGCCACCATCTGAGCCAGGGGTTGTTCATCATCGACGACCAGCACCCGCCCCGGGGGCGTGGCGGTGGTCGGTGTGCGGTTAGCCATGGACCCCAGTATCGCTCCGGCCAGGGGGAATATCACCCTCGCTCAGTGCCCAGCGGGGAAATCTTCATCAAATCTTCAAACATCACCCTTCGACCGCCGTCACCCCTGCGCCCCACCCCGGGCCGGCGGCATCGCCTCCCCTGGTCGGTTCAGCAGGCGCCACCAGGGATTTCACTGCCTGCACCGCATACCCGGGGCGGGTAGAAGGACATCGCCCACGGCTGTGGGGTGGTGTCCCGGTGGTGACCCAGCCCACCGAATTCGCCCCCTTTTCGCCCTGTTATAAGGCTGTGAGCAGGGGTTTTGATTTCTAGTCCGTCAGGCACCCGTGCTAGATAAAGGTATGGCATCGACCTTGAGGCGGTGTCTTCTCACGGTCTTACCACGATCCAAGGAGATTGACGTGAAACGAGCAGCGATCGCAGCCGCCGCCCTTGCCCTCGCCCTCACGGGGTGTTCGGCCGCCGACCCGGAACCCACCGCCGACGGGACGGTGTCCCAGGATACATTCCTGACTACCCATGGCCTGGCCGGCATGGACGCGGTGGAGATCATTGATCACCTCGACCGGCAGAAGGTCACGGAGCGTCCCACGGATCTGATCGCCTCAGTGCGTGCCGATGAACTGCTGCTCTCGAGCGATGACCAGGAAGTCGTGGTCGATCTTCCCGACAATCAGACGTATGTCTCGATCGCACCCTATCTCACCTCCACCCACGACTGCTTCTACCACAGCCTGACGACCTGCCTGGGGGAACTCGACAATGAGGATATCCAGGTCACGATCACCGATGAGGCGACCGGTGAGGTGCTGGTGGACGAGGCGACAACCACCTTCGACAACGGGTTTATTGGCTTCTGGCTTCCCGATGATGCCACCGGCCTGATTGAGGTCAGCTACCAGGGGCGTACCGGCACCACAGAGTTTTCCACCGCCGACGACGGTGCCACCTGCGTCACAGACCTGCGCCTGACGTGATGGCTCAGCAGGGTCCTCACCTGCACCTGTCTCCCGTGTCACTGAAATCTAGCACCAAGGAAGGTTAAATCATGATGAACGCGTTTCCCCGACGACAGTTTCTGCTCGGCGGGCTCGTCCTCGCCGGCACCGGGGCCGTGGCCGCCTGCACCAGCGACCCTGGACCCGCTGCCTCGGCACCAGGTTCCTCTCTTCGCCCCACTCCCACCCCCACTGCGCTCGGTGAGCCGACGGTGCGCCGGACACTGACCGCCCGGCCCCTCTCTCTGGATATCGGCGGCATCGAAGCCAAGACGTGGGGATACGTCTCTGAGACCGGGGATACGGCCATTGAGGCCACCGCCGGCGACGTCCTCCAGGTCGATATCACCAATGAACTGCCTGAGAGCACCTCCATCCACTGGCATGGCATCGCACTCCACAACGCAGCCGACGGTGTGCCCGGCATGACCCAGGACCCCATTGAACCTGGCGAGTCTTTCTCCTATGTTTTTGAAGTCCCCCACGGTGGCACCTACTTCTACCATTCCCACTCCGGCCTGCAGCTTGATCGCGGCCTCCACGCCCCACTGATCGTCCGTGACCCGCAAGACGCTGAGGACCAGGACGTCGAGTGGACCATCGTGCTCGACGACTGGGTCGATGGCATTCAGGGCACTCCCGACGATGAGCTCGACAAGCTCACCGGAATGGGCTCGGGCGACCATAACGGGAAGAAGGGGATGGGAGGCCACGGCCATATGATGCACGGCACCCCGGACCGGGTACTGGGCGGGGATGCCGGCGATGTGATGTATCCGCACTACCTCATCAACGGACGTATCCCCCGTGCTCACCGGACCTTCGAGGCTCGCCCGGGTGACAAGGCCCGCCTGCGGTTTATCAACTCCGGCGGTGACACCATATTCAAGGTGGCCCTCGGTGGTCACCGCATGACCGTCACCCACACCGACGGCTTCCCCGTCCAGCCCCGGGAGACCGAATCGATCTACCTGTCGATGGGCGAGCGTGTCGACGTCGAGGTCATCCTCGGCGACGGCATCTTCCCGCTCACGGCTTTGGCGGTGGGTAAAGACGACCGCGCCTTCGCCGTCATCCGTACCGCCGGCGGCCAGGCCCCTCACCCCGATGTCGACTTCCCCGAGTTGTCGTCCACCGGACTGCTTCTGTCCTCCCTGAAGCCAGCAGACCGTGCACTCCTGCGCGAGGACATACCAGACCGAGAAGTCAGCATCGACCTGGGCGGGCAGATGATGCCGTATGAATGGAGCATTCTCACCGACGGCCAATCCTCCTCCGCGACCGTGCAGGCGGGCCAGCGCCTGCGGATGGTCATGCGCAACAGGACCATGATGCCCCATCCCATGCACATCCACGGCCACACGTGGGCGCTGCCCGGCAGCGGCGGGCTACGCAAGGACACCGTCCTTCTCCGCCACGGTGAAACCATGATCGCCGACCTGATCGCTGACAACCCCGGTGAGTGGGCATTTCACTGCCATAACGCCTATCACATGGAAACCGGGATGTTCAGCTCGCTTCGCTACGAGTAACCCGGCTCTTTTCCGCTTTGTCCTGCGGTATACAGCTAAGGTCGTTGTGCCCGTATATCGGGGACTCGGGAATTGTCCTTGATCCATGCTTCGGCATGTGGATCAATAAAGCGTGCCACCATCTGGATGGCGTTATCAACGGAGTCAAGATCTTCAAACTGCTGTCTACTGTCAGGTGTTCTCTTCAACGCTTTTTTAACCTGAGGCCAGACACTCGCCTGATAGTGACTACTTAGGAGGAAGCGTCAGAAGTCGAAGCTGAGTTCAGCGATGATTTTTCCTGGTGGTGTATCCTTCTCCCCGGCCCGTTTCTTTGCTTTGCGGATATTCTTCTTCGCTGCATCGTTGAAAGGGATTCGATCGTCGTCAAACCATCGCTCGCCGTACCTTCCGGTTAGGGCATTGTGAATGCTATTTCGGAGGAGTACTTCCAGGTGTTCGATGTCAGCAAGATAGGTTTTCGTGAGGTGAGTATTCCAAAGGTAGAGCGTTTCTGGTGATGGATGATCGGCGTACCTGCTCATTCGCGCAGATGAAAACCACTGGGACAGCTGTACTTGGGCTGGGCTTGGATATCCATATGGATATGATAATGTGCGCTTTGAAAACCCCGGAACGATCCCTGCACTACGAAAGTAGGAGTAAATCGCCGGGGTTATTGATATCTTCGGGGAATTATAGCGGCCAGAAATTCGAAGTTTTTCGCCCTTATTTACCGTGAATGACAGTGACAGATTTGTGATCCCTTGGGCTTAGGAGTTGTGGCAGTAACAGCTACCTTTGAAGGATGATTACTAATGAACTCCGAGAATTACTGACCGTAGTCACGACCCATGCGCAGCGCTTCCACGACGAGGAAGATCACACCGTAGCCGCAGCCCTCCTGACTGAATCCGGCAAACACGTGCTCGGTTTGAACGCATACCATTTTCTCGGTGGCCCCTGTGGTGAAATCTCTGCCTTAGCTAACCACGCTGCTAGTCATCCCGAGGATCCGATCCGAGCGGTGGTCGCTGTCCACGGTCCGACTGGTCAGGTGCTTTCGCCCTGTGGAAAGTGCCGCCAGGTGCTTTTTGATACTGATCCGTCTATCCGGTGCATCGTGCGCGGAAGCAATGGGCTTGAAGCACTCACCGTGGAAGAGCTCTTACCGCTCGCATATAACTGGCGTGACATGGACAAAGAGCAACGCATCTACATGTGGGAAGGCTACGAGGAATCAATTCGCAGCGGAGAAAAGCAACAAACAATTCGGGTGGATGACCCCTTCCACGAAGGGAGCGCCCAGATTGTCTTCGAGAAAGAATCTGGAGAGGTTGTCACCATTCCCGCAGAGGTCACATCTGTCGTCTCTACCCAGCGGAGGTCCTTGACGGAGGAACAAGCCCGAAGGGATGGCTTTGGTTCTCTTGCTGAGCTCCACGAAGCGCTTGATACCCACTATCCCGGATTAGCTGGGGATGACGAAGTCGACGTTGTTGAGTTCACGCTCCGCAAGGCCTAAAAGCTTTGGCGAAGCCCACGTGGACATGGTTTTACCTAGACTGTCGGTATGTTCGGCCCCGCTTCCGCCCAGCCACCGCGGCTTATAGATTTCCCAGTGCTGCGGTTACCGTTTGTGGAGTTCGTGTTTGTTGGGCTGCTGGTGGCCGTCTTTTTCGTCGATACGCAAGGAACTGATGCTGAAAGTGGCTTCCTTGCGGTCTTTGTGGTTCTTCCCGCACTCGTGTTTCTGGGAATTGCCTACCTTATTTCCCTGCCCATGCAGCGGAAGGAAATTACAGATTTCCGCCTGGATGCCGTTTTCGTCGTTATCGGGGTGCTTGGTCTTTTCGGCTGGATCGGACAGATGCTCATCGCTTTGCCCTTCCTGTGCTGCCTGCCCGTAGGGCTTTCAGCACTGATCCGCAGAGGCATCGCCTTTGCGTTGTGGAAGAAGGGTAAAGGCCCTCAACTGCCGGAATGAGGTTACGCGCTTTGCCAGCGCATCCTGCCGTCCGATGCCGGGGCGCACGTCATCGGGACACCTCTCTTTGATACCCCGCTTCCGCCGTTGCAATACGCGCCGGGGTGAACGTAGTTCTCTTCAACGGCGGGTGCTTCATACACAGCGGCGGCTTCTTGCACTGGGGGATTCGCAGCCATCATTTCGTCGGCGCACTGCTGTGTCCAGCCAGAGGTTCCATCGCTGAAGAATGTCGTTCCGGTTTCGTGTAGCGAGACGTCACCGCAGGATTCGATGGTTTTCTCCATCGGAGTAGGTTGCGCAGCATCGGGGGCCTCGGTGAAGCCGATGACTTCTTCTTGCGGCTGATCCACGTCGACGTCCTCGGCGCTGTCCTCCGCTGCGGGGAGGGTGGGGCGTGGGGCGTCTTCAGTAACGCTGGTGCTTGTGCTTGGTGGCGTCTCACTCATAGGAGTGGATTCAACGTCGAGTGAGGAACAGCCGCTGAGTATAAAAAGTGCAGCGGCAAGAGGGAGAAGTCGCTTCATTTCAGGTCCTTTGTTTATCTACCTCTATGGTAGTGACGGGCACCCTAGTTGCGCACAGGAATCACACAGTAGCTGGCCAGGCTCGGGGGATAGGCTAGTGCCTCATGAAAAACGGCTTTTTACAGCGCGCTTTCCTTGCAATCCTCCTCGGCACTGCCGCCCCTGTCCTGGCTCATGCCCAGACCATGGAGACCTCCGCCGCGCAGGATCTCGGCATCAATGATCCTGACTGTAAGCCCACGGGTTCCGTCACCGAACCCGTTGTTTTATTGCACGGTACTTCGGCAAACTCGGCCGAGTGGAACGATCTCATCCCGAAGCTAAAGGACCAAGGGATGTGCGTGTGGGCCTTCGACTATGGCGCCGAGGACATTGCGTACCAAAATGCCTACGACTACATGAAGGGGATTGCGGATCTAGATTCTTCAGGGCGCGAGATCGCCGGGCATATCGAACACATCCGTGAGGTGACCGGAGCAAACAAAGTAAACCTCGTTGGTTTCTCCCAAGGTGGCCTACACACCAAGACTTTCACGCAGCTCTACGGTTCAGCGGAAGAAGTAGATCGCGTGGTTACTATTGGTGCGAACTTCCACGGGACGACGTGGGGTGACAGAGCAACACCCCTCAAGACGGCCGCAAGAATCGCGCCCGATGTGGTTGATTTCCTCGGCACCAGCGCTGGCATCGAGCAGTTGGAGGGCTCGGATTTTATGGAGAATCTCAACCAGCTTCCGGATACCGCGCCTGGTGTCACCTACACGTCCATCTACTCGCCGGCGGACAATACGGTGACACCGAATCAGACCTCTGAGCTCAGCGCTGTTCCGGGCGCGGACGTGGTCAACGTGGAATCTGCCCCCGTCGAGCACGGGCAGCTGCCCCATGATCCGCGCGTGCACGAGCAGATCATATGGGGGCTGACGCGCTAATGACACAGATTCACGGCGCCATCGACGCGGAGGGTCGGTGCCGTCACTGGCACACGCTTGTCGACGTCATTGCGAACAAGTGCCACACCTGCGGCGGATGGTTCGCGTGTTCGCTGTGTCATGCGGAGCTGACAGACCATGACTTCGGGCCCATGCCGAAGGACGAGCTGTGCGTCATGTGCGGGGCCTGCGGCCGAACAATGACCTACGCCGAATACTCGGCATATAAATGCCCCGCGTGCGGGCACGCCTTCAATCCAGGCTGTGCGCTACACGCGGGGACGTATTTCCGCTAGTCTTCTACGGCAAAAGCTGGGCCAGCGGGGTGCCCTCGACGAGGGTCTTGAGGTACGCCAGAATGTCCGGGACGTTGAAGGTGAAGTTGCCGATGGTCACCGGGAAGGTCGGAAAAGTGTTGTTCGCTGGGGCGTTATTGCCGTTATTGGCCGGGGCAGTGTTGTTAGCTGGGGCGGAGTTATTAGCTGGGGCACCACCATTGTTAGCAGCGTTGCCACCGCCACCGTTCAGGCCGCAGCGCGCGATGGCCTCGTCGGCGCGGGCGACGGCGTCACGGATCTCGCCACCGCGCGGGTGGAAGTTAGCGGCAGCCAGCGCCTGGGACTTCTTGCTGTTGTAGTCAGACGGGTTGGTGTAGTACTTGGTGGCCTGCTCACAGGAAATCTGGCCGGCAGGGACCTTGGCCAGGTAGTTATCCACCATGTCGGCGGATGCGGTAGGGGCGGACAGGCCGATGGCAGCAGCAACGGAGCAGAGGACAAGCTTATTTCTCATGCGCCACATTGTGCCACAGCTTTTACACGTTTGCGCAAGTCCTAACGCGCCAGGAAACGATTTACCAGCGAAAAATACGCCTTCACAGTCAAATCCAAGTCTTCCAGGTAGAGGTGCTCATCGTGGCTGTGGAGCTGCGAGTTTGCGCTGGCCATATCCCGATCTTCCGCATGCAGCGCGAAGCCATAGGCGTTGCCGCCGCGGCGACGAGCCACGCGCAGGTCGGAACCACCCGTCGCCAGCACTGGCAGCACTTCCTTATCCGGGAAGAATTCGTGGGCGGTCTCTTCAATGCAGCGCCACAGCTCAGTATCAGTCGAGGACTGTGTGGCGTCCTCAGTAATAAGGTGCTCGATTTCTACCTCCTCGGCCATATCGCCGAGCGCTTCACGTAGGAAATCATCAAGCTCCTCCTGGGTCTGGCCGGGGAAGGGGCGGATGTCCATCTCTAGGTAGGCGTGGGAGGGCAGCACGTTGATGGCACCACCTGCGCGCAGGACCGTTTGAGCAATCGTCGTGTGCGAGAAGGTGTGGGCGTAGGCAGATAAATTACCGAACTTTTCGTAGTCGGCGGCGTCAGCGGAGCCGTCGAGAAGCGCTGCCTCCGTTGCGGGATCGAAGCGGAAGGTCTTGACGAATCCCTGCCACACCTCATCCGTGGCCACTGGTGGCTCGGCGACGGCGATGCGGCGAGCAACTTCACCAATCTTGACGATGGCAAAGTCCTTCCCAAACGGCGTCGAGCCATGGCCGGCATCGCCGTGCACGTGCAGGCGGCGCTGGCCCGCGCCCTTCTCACCGACGTTGAAGCCGAGCGCGCCGGGCAGGTGGCTGCCGCCGGTCTCCGAGAGACAGTTGCGCACCGAGTAGGCCTCCGGGTGGTGCTTATCCATCCAGATGGAGCCCAAACCGCCGCGGGCCTCCTCGTCCGCCATACCCACAAACGCCAGGGTGCCGCCGGGGTTGCCGCGCTGAGCCACATCGCGAGTCACCGCCGCCATCGTCGCCGTAATAAAGAGCATGTCCACCGCGCCGCGGCCGTAGAGCTTGCCATCCTCGATGACGGCGTCGAAGGGTGGCTTGGTCCACTTGGGCTCGTCGACGGGCACGACGTCCGTGTGGCCCATGAGCGTGAGCGGCTCCTTGTCCGGGTCACCCGGAACGGTCACCACGATGGTCACGCGGCCGGGGTGCGATTCATAGCGTTGAACCTCCACCGGGGTGCCTGCGAAAAACCGCTCCAACGTGTCGGCATTGCGGACCTCGTGGCCGGAATCCGGAGTGAGGTCATTCACGCAGGCATTGCGAATAAGCTCCTGAAGCAGTGCAAGGGTGTCGTCGTAGAGCGTGGAATCCATGGCCTAGAGGTTAGTCCGGACTACATGAAACCGGCAGATTTACCACAACTTGAACGGTGTTCAAGTAATGTTTCCCGCATGAGCATCGTAGACATCGCACGCGAGAAGGCCCTGGAGCAGGGCATCGGCCTCAACGAAGAAGAACTCTTGCAGGTTCTCCAGATCCCGGATGAGCAGCTGGAAGAGATCGCGGACATCGCCCACAAGACCCGCCTGAAGTGGTGCGGCCCGGACGTGTCCGTGGAAGGCATCATCTCCATTAAGACCGGCGGCTGCCCGGAGGATTGCCACTTCTGCTCGCAGTCGGGGCTTTTCGAGTCCCCAGTACGCGCCGCGCGCCTCAACATCCCGGAGCTGGTGGAGGCCGCCAAGAAGACCGCCAAGACCGGCGCCACGGAGTTCTGCATCGTGGCTGCGGTCAAAGCACCAGATGAGAACCTCCTGTCCCAGGTTGCCGAGGCCATCCCGGCCATCCTCGATGAAGTCGATATCGAAATCTCCTTGTCCCTCGGTACTCTCACCCGCGAGCAAGCCCAGCGCCTCAAGGACATGGGCGCCCAGCGCTACAACCACAACCTGGAGACCTCCAAGTCCTTTTTCCCCAACGTGGTCACCACGCATACCTGGGAGGAGCGCAAAGAGACCCTCGAGAACGTCCGTGCAGTCGGCATGGAAGTCTGCTCCGGCGGCATCATCGGAATGGGCGAATCACTAGAAGACCGCGCCGAGTTCGCCTACCAGCTGGCCCAGATCGAGCCCTGCGAGGTGCCGATGAACTTCCTTGACCCGCGCCCGGGCACACCATTCGCGGACTACCCGCTGGTCCCGCTCGGTGAGGCACTGCGCGCAGTGGCTGCCTTCCGCCTGGCCATGCCGTCTGTAACCCTCCGCTTTGCGGGCGGCCGCGAGCTCTCCCTGGGTGACGACGGTACCGAAAAGGGCCTTCTCGGCGGCATCAACGCCATCATCGCCGGCAACTACCTGACCACTCTGGGCAAGCAGATTGAGAAGGATGTCGACATGCTCGGCCGCATCGACCTGCCCATCAAGGCGCTCTGATGAGCAATTCGACGGAGCTGGCCGCTGCCGTCCTCGCCGGCGAGGAGCCGCTGTTCCACCCCAACACTGGGAAACCACTGAGCGAGGAATTCACCTTGCACCCGGCGGCCGCGGCCGGCCTGGACGTCCCGCGCTATTGCCAGTTGTGCGGGCGCCGCATGGTGGTGCAGGTGCGCCCGGATGGTTGGAACGCGCGCTGTTCGCGGCACGGCGAGCTTGACTCGGACCACCTTTATGAGGAGGCACTTCCGTAAGCTGGGGCACCATGGATCCCGCTGTTGCCCACGCCCATCGGTCTGCGCTGCGCTCGATTTCCCGCGTCGTCACCGAGATTGCGACCCCGACGCCTCCACAACAAGCGTTGAAGGCCGTCGCCGAGCAACTGCGCCGCGGCAACGTCATGGTCCTCACCGGGGCGGGTGTGTCCACGGAATCAGGCGTGCCCGACTACCGCGGCCCGCACGGTTCTCTCAGCCGGCACCGCCCCATGACCTACCAGGAGTTTCTGCACGACCCGCAGGCCTCGCACCGCTACTGGGCCCGTGCTTTCGTTGGCTGGCGGGTCATGCAGGCCGCGCACCCCAACCGCACGCACTATGCCCTCGTCGAGCTTGAGCGCGCCGGGCTCCTTACAGGTGTTGTCACACAAAACGTCGACGGCCTGCACGAGGAAGCCGGGCAGGGCAACCTCATTGCCCTGCACGGGGACATGCAGCACGTGGTGTGCTTGAGCTGCGGATATGAAGAGACACGCGCGGATTACGACGCCCGAGCCGCCACAGCCAACCCGACGTACCTCCAACGCTGGGCAGTCAACAAAGAGGACGTTAACCCCGACGGTGATGTTGCCCTCAGCCAAGAAGCGGTCGAAGAATTTGTCATGCCCGGCTGCGTGCGGTGCGGCTCGCAGCGCCTCAAACCAGACGTGGTCTATTTTGGGGAGCCCGTCCCCACCCATAAGAAGGACGCCGCCTACGCGATGGTCAACGTGTCTGACTCCCTGCTGGTAGCTGGTTCTTCGCTGGCGGTCATGAGCGGCTTCCGCTTCGTTCTGGAGGCCAAGAAACAGGGCAAGCGCGTGGCCACCATCAATGGTGGGCCGGGGCGCGCGGATGACCGTGTGGACACGCTGTGGCGCACCCAGGTGGGCCCGGCTTTCGACGCGATTCTGGACGAGCTAGAACTCTAGAGTCGCTCCAGTTCTTCGAGCACTACCTGGCAGACCCGTTTATCCATGGGCATATCCTCGTGGCGAATAATCGCAAGGCGTTCGATGTCCTGAATGTAGATATTTCGTACCTGCTCGCCATTGAGGAAACAGGTGTTGGGCGGAACCACGATGGCATCGGAGCGGGTGGCGATGCACGTATAGCTCACCCCGGGTTCGACCTCGCTGCCCCGGTTCGTATCCTCCACAATCTTGCTGCCGGCCACTTGCTGCATGCCGGCGGGGCCAAACCAGCCGTCGATAAGCGAGCGCGCCACCTCCTCCTGTCTTTCGCTGCGAAAGAGAGGGCTGGCAATTCCGCCCTGGGTCGTTCCGTGGTTGGGAGCACTGATGCAGACGACGTGCCGTACAAACTCCGCGCCGTCGTGCATGCGCATCCAGTAGCGAGCCAGCAATCCGCCCTGGGAATGCCCCACGAGGATCACCTTTTCCGCGCCGGTGATGGTGCGTACGGCATTGATGTAGGCGTCGAGCTGACGGGCGGATTCCTGCAGGGGAGCGGTGGCGCGGGTCCCGTAGTCAGGCGCGAAGGTGGCCCAGCCAGCGGCGCGGAGCATGTCTGCGAGGACTTGCCAGACGCCTTTGCTGTCGCAGGTTCCGTGGATCAAAATAACCGGCCAGGGTCGTTCGGCGGTGGGGCGCGCGGACCAGTCGTCTTCGCACACGCCTCGCGTCCGCCTGCGGGCACCGAGGGGGAGTGTGGTCATGGGATTGCAGTTTACCCTTGACGCCCCTCCAACTTTTTTACTAAGCTAAGGCTTGCCTAATACGGGCCGGGCGGTGAGCTCCACACCGCACGCGTTACCGGATTAGTCATGGGGATAGAGCCCGCCGCCTCACCGCGGCGGGCTTCTTTCATGGATACACTCGCGAGCATGACCGACCTGCAGCATGTCCACTCCGTCAATGAAGCGATTTCCCGCCTCAGTGAGCTCTATGACAGTTCCTGCGAGCTGGCACGTCACGCTCTCGCCTCGGGGGACCACGACGCCTACCGCCACGTGGTCTACCCGAAGATCACCGTGGATATCCGCCAATGGACGCCCATCGACCGCTCCGAACCTTTCGGCTACGTGGACCAAGAGGGCCGCTACTCGGCAGTGATATCAAAACCATGGCTGATTCGTAGCTACCTCACGGAGCAGCTCACGCGGCTCACCAATAACTACCCCTGCGATATCTACGTCGGTCAATCGGATGAGCGCATCCCGCCGGAATATATCCGGGGGATTACAGAAATTCCCCAGGACCGCGGCGACATACCCCGGCCCACCCTCGATGCGGTTCATGACGGAATCGTTGACGGCGCGTGGAAGGCCTTCCATGGGAAAGAAAAGCCGCTCTTTCACTTTGGCCCGCAGCGCTTCGACATCGCCTGCGCTCGCATCGAGCACTACACCGGCATCGAGGTGGACACCGTGCAGAAGTACATCCTGTTCACCAACTACGCCATGCACACCACCGAGTTCGTTAAGTTCGGCCTGCGCGAGCTGGCCCGGGAAGACTCGCGCTACACCGCGCTCGTGCTGCCCACGGGGGAGACCATCCACTCCAATGACGCGGTGCTTCTCGACGTCGACGAGCTCACCCTCACCTCCCGCTACCAGATGCCCCGCTTTGATCTCATCACCGCCGGCGGCGATGGCATCACCATGATCAATATCGGTGTAGGCCCCTCTAACGCCAAGACCATTACGGACTGCTTGGCGGTCCTGCGCCCGGAGGCCTGGATCATGATCGGACACTGCGCGGGGCTCGATGGCCGCATGCGCATCGGCGACCTCATCCTGGGCAACGCCTACCAGCGCGAGGACCACATCCTCGACGGCACCGTCACCACCAGCAACCCGATTCCCGCCATTCCAGAAATCCAGCGCATGCTGGAGGCCGCCGTCGACGAGGTCTATGGGAAAGACAATTCACTCATGCGCACCGGCACGGTGCTCTCCACCGATGACCGCAACTGGGAGTGGCGAACCTCACGGGACTTGTGGGAATGGCTGCGCCACTCCACCGCAGTGGCCGTGGACATGGAATCCTGCACCCTCGCCGCCAACGGCTACCGCTACCGCATCCCGTACGGCACGCTATTGTCGGTTTCTGATTTGCCCCTGCACGCCGTACCCAAACTTCCCGCCCAAGCGCAGGCCTTTTATTCGAATTCGAAGGAGGCCCACGTCATGTGCGCGGTGCGCGCGGTGGAAGCTTTGGCGGAGAATCCGGAGCGTCTGCGCACCCGCAAATTGCGGCGAACGGTGGCAGAGGTTCCGTTCCGCTGAGGGAGATGATTAGACTGAGGGAAATGCAAAATCTGGCGAAGGAGACCTAGACGATGAGCACCCCGGATTGGTGGAACCCGGAACGCGAGAACCTGACGTGGGAGGTCTTCGGTGAGGCCAGCCGCTACCTTTCGCAACAAATCGTGGATTCGGGCTGGTTCCCAGACCTCATCGTGGGCGTTGCTCGCGGCGGGCTGATCCCTGCCGGCGCCATTGGCTACGCCATCGGCGTCAAAGAAATGGGCGCTATCAATGTGGAGTTTTACACCGATATCGGTGAGACCCTCCCGGAGCCGATTCTCCTTAACCCGCAGCTGGATACGGATTCGCTGAAGGGCAAGAAGGTCCTCGTCGTTGATGACGTGGCGGATTCTGGCAAGACCCTCGACCTCGTGGTTAACCTGCTTGAGCAGACCGCATCCGAGGTCAAGTCCGCGGTGATCTATACGAAGCCGACCACCATCTTTGAGCCGGACTTCTCGTGGAAGAAGACCGACCAGTGGATCAACTTCGCGTGGTCCGTCCTGCCGGTCATCACCCGCGATGGCTCTTTCCAGGAAGGACATTAATGCCAGAAGCCTCCGCCGGTTCTTTCCGCGCGGCCTTCAGCTCGCCCGCCCGCTTCCGCAAGGAGGTGTTTGGCGGGCTTGCTGTTGCGCTGGCCCTCATCCCGGAAGTTTTAAGTTTCTCCATTCTCGCCGGGCTCGACCCTAAGGTGGGGCTCTTCGCCTCCGTCATTATGGCGATGTCCATCGCCATCACCGGTGGGCGCCCGGCCATGATTTCCGCTGCGGCGGGCTCGGTCGCCGTCGTCATCGCGCCGCTCGCTCACGAGCATGGCTTGCAGTACGTGCTGCTGACCATCTGGATGGCGGGAATTCTGCAAGTAGTGATGGCAATGCTGGGCGTCGCCAAGCTCATGCGTTTCATCCCCCGCAGCGTCATGCTGGGTTTTGTCAACGCGCTGGGCATCCTCATGTTCACCGCGCAGCTGGGCCATCTGTGGCAGGTGCCGTGGCTGGTCTATCCCCTTGTCGCGCTAGGTCTGGGAATCATGGTGGTGTGGCCGCGAATCACCACGGTGATCCCCGCGCCGCTCGTGGCGATCGTGGTTGTCACCATGTTGACTGTGATTTTCGGCTGGCAGGTTCCCGACGTCGCGGATCAAGGCGAGCTGCCGACCTCCCTGCCCGGTTTCGTCATTCCAGACGTGCCGTTTAGCCGCGATACCTTCCTCCTCTGCCTTCCCTATGCACTGGGGGTGGCACTCGTCGGACTCATGGAATCCCTGCTCACCGCCAAGCTTGTCGACGACCTCACGGATACCCACTCCGATAAAACGCGCGAATCCGTAGGCCAGGGCATCGGCAACATGCTCGCCGCTGCCATCGGCGGCATGGGCGTGTGCGCGATGATTGGCCAGACCATGATCAACGTCAAGGAATCGCAGGCACGCACGCGCTTGTCGACGTTCCTCGCCGGCGTCTTCCTCCTTATCCTCATCCTCGTGTTGGGGGACACCGTAGGGAAAATCCCCATGGCTGCTCTCGTGGCGGTCATGTTCATGGTGTCCTTTCACACCGTGGATTGGCGCTCGGTGCGCACGATTCACCGCATGCCTCTGAGCGAAACCCTCGTCATGCTGGTGACGGTGATTGGCACCTTGGCCACGAATAACCTGGCGGTCGGTGTGATCCTCGGTGTGCTCACTGCCTCGGTGGCCTTTGCACGCCGCGTCGCCCACCTCGTGTCGGTGGAGCTAGAGGGCAACGTTTATACCGTGCGCGGCCAGCTCTTCTTCGCCTCTTCGAACGATCTGGTCTATGCCTTCGACTACACCCTGCCGGTGGAGAAGGTCATCGTGGATTTCTCAGAGGCCGATATTTGGGATGCCTCAACCGTGGCGGTGCTTGAATCCGTGGAAAACAAGTACGCAAGCCGGGGAGTAGCGGTGGAATTCCGCGGCCTCGATGGTGTGAGCCTCGCGCGCTACCAGAGGATTTCTGGTTTGGGTTAGGTAAACCTACCAGAAAAAGTGTTATGACGTGCGAGTTTGCTTAAGATCGCCTTGCTAGCGCGTCCTGAGTTTTCCTGTATTGTGGGTAACACAAAAACGGATGAAAGGAAGCACCCTCATGGATGAGAAGCTGCAAACCCTCCTCAACGAGCAGGTCAACAACGAGCACGGCGCGGCCCTGATTTATACCCAGCTGGCATATGAGATGGACAATCTGTCCTTCCCGGGCATGCGCGATTGGTTCTTCAAGCAGGCAGAGGAAGAGCGCGAGCACGCGCAGAAGTTCGCCGAGCACCTGCTGGACCGCGGCTACCGCGTGGAGCTGGAGGATATCCAGGTTGGCTCCGTCAAGGCCGCTACGCCGCTGGATGCCTTCGAGGCATCCCTCGCGCATGAGCAGAAGGTCTCGGAGCAGATCCGAGAGATCGCCCGCACCGCAGATGCGGCTGGGGACCTGGATTCCCGTGGTCTCATCAACTGGTTCCTCGAGGAGCAGGTTGAGGAAGAGTCCTCCGTGTCTGAGATCATTGACCAGCTCAAGCTGGTGGGCAATGACGGTTCGGGCCTGTTGCGCGTCGATGGCTCGCTGGCGCAACGGTAACGAAGCCATATAGTTTGCGTGGATTCTCCCACGGCCCCCTGCGGTTGGTGGGAGAATTTTTTTATGACTACAACGCGCCTCATGCTCATCTGCGGTGCCCTTGCCGGGCTAGCGATTGCATTGGTCGGTGGCATGTGGCTGGCGGCAACGAACATGGCTCTGGGAACCTTTTTCTTCGCCCTCGCAGTGATGCTCGGCCCGTTTGCCGGGCTTGCCCTCTTATTGTGCGCCGCCGCGGCGGCGACGGCGCTGAGCCGCTCCCTGTTTAGCGTCGGCGGCTTGTTCCTAGTGGGGGCAACCTCGACGCTGTGGGCGCATGGCACACTATCGCTTCCGCTCTTCGTAGCGGGCACGCTGACTGGCGCTCTTGCGGTCTGGCTACACTGGGCGCATGGCCACTTTGCTCTTCGACCTCTACGGCGTGCTCATGCGGTCAGCTACGCCCGCCGGGAACGCTGAGCTGGAGGATTACCTCCGTCCCGACAATGTAGAGCACTTTTGGTCTCTTTATGAGGAGTTTCGCCCTGCATATGACGCCGGGCGCCTGAGCGATGCGCAATATTGGGGCCGCATTCGCGCGCTGGCCGGTCTTGCTCCTTTTGATGTCAGCCACGCTATCGAATTGGACACCGAGCATTTGCTGGTAGCCGACGAAGAAATGGTTCGTGCGGTCCTAGGGTTTATTGGCCAGGGCCATAGTGTTGGCATCCTGGCGAATGTGCCAGCGGCATTGGGAACCAGGATCCGCCAGACGCAGCCTTGGCTGGCAGAATGCGCCGCCGTGACGCTGAGCTGCGATATCGGGGTGGCCAAGCCGGATCCGGAGGCCTACCTCGTGGCCGTGGATGCCCTCGGCGCGCAGGCCAAGGACACCCACTTCTTCGACGATCGGCCGGACTTCGTCGCCGGTGCTCAGCACCTTGGGCTCAAGGCCCACCTTTTTACGGGAATTACTTCAATCCCCTTCTAGGCAGCTTTGGCCTCGCGGCCGAGATCGAGCGGCACCCGCAGCAGAGGATCCAGCGCCACAGCGCGGGTGCAGGCGCGAACAATCTCGGTGTGCGAGGGAACCATGCGCAGCTCCACTGGGTGGTCGGTGGCCTGACGTACAGCGGAAGCAAAGAGCTTCGGCGCTGCCGGATCATCTGAGAAGGCTCCGCCGGCTACCACGAGGGTGTCCGGTTTATGCTCAGCCAAAAGCTCAGCGGCGGTGGCGCCGAGGGAGCGTGCGCGGTCGTCGAGAAGCGCTCGCGTCTCATCGTCAGCGTTCGCAACCACGTCTGGGAAAGACTCCTCACCTGTCACATCGAGCACCGCCTGCGTAGCGAGAGAATCAGGGTCATCGATGTCGAGCTGCACGATCTCATCGCCAACTGTGAGCGCAGCACCGACGGAGTCATCCGCGTAGAGCACCATGACGGGCTTCTCCGCCCCCATCTCTGTCGACTGCGTCTCTGAGCCGAGGATGGCCGGGATGACGGAAGACACAACTACCGGAACACCGAACTGATACTCCAGGCGGCTGGCGATGTCCATTTCGTCCCACCCCAGGTTGTGGGCGGTGATGCGCCCGGCCTCGTTGACGCTGCCGGAGGTGGTCACGCCGACTGACACCAAGCGGCGATCCAGGCCGGCCATGAGGCGATTAACGCCAGCGATGATGTGCTCGATGACGTCACTCGCGCTCAGGCGAGAAACCGGTGTAGCAACGTCTTCCTCGCGGAGCGTGCGTCCCTGCGTGTCAAAGAAGGCGATGTGGGTAAAGGCGGTACCGACGGCAATGCCGGCCAGCATCCAGTCATTATCCGCTACCTCCAAGGGCACTGTGGGGCGCCCGCGACCGCGGGACTGCGTCAAATCCGTGCGCTGGCGGATCAGTCCAGCACCCAAAAGCGCGGCGGTGGCGCGGGTGATTGTGGGCTGGGAGAGTCCCGTGGCTTCGACAAGCTCACTGCGGGTGACAACGGGGTTGAGTCGAATGATGTGGAGGCACTTCGCCGCTGGGGTGCGGGGGCGCGTGAACACGGGACCGGATTTAATCATGGCGTCAAGTATAAATTCACCAGACCGCATTGTCTAATAGAAATTAGGATTCAGTAGACATCATGGTCTAGAAATGCGCCTGCGATAGAGTGATACCCATGGATTCTGTTGCTGTGTACTGCGGCTCCGCCGCCGGAAACTCTGAGGCCTATAGCCAAGCCGCGCACCATTTGGGGGAGGAGCTCGCGCGCCGAAACCTCACCCTGGTCTATGGCGGTGGTGACGTAGGCCTGATGGGTATCGTTGCGGACTCCTGCCTTGCCGCCGGCGGAACCGTCATTGGAGTAATCCCGCGCCAGCTCGTCGATTACGAGCTTTCCCACCAGCGGGTAACCCAGCTCGAGGTGGTCGACACCATGGCCCAGCGCAAGACGCGCATGGAAGAGCTCGCCGATGCCTTCGTGTGCCTGCCGGGTGGCGTGGGAACCCTGGAGGAGCTCACCGAGGTGCTCACCCTGCAGCAATTAGGCAACCTCGACGGCCCGGTGGGTCTGGTAGACGTCAACGGTTTCTGGCAGCCTTTCGTGCAGATGTACTCCGCAATGGTGCAGGAAGGCTTTGTTCAGAAGCGCTTCCTCGATGCTCTCGTGGTCAACCCTTCCCCGGCCGGGGTACTCGATGGATTCTCGTCGTGGACAAGCCCGGGAAGTAAGTGGAGCAACAATTAGCTAACAACCTGGTAAATAAGGCGGCGCTGGGTTGGCCCAAACCCCTGGATCTTCGTTAGACTTCGCCCTTATGAGTTTTGACCAGAACGCAGAGCGCCAGCCTTCGCTGCTGGACGCGTCGTGCGATAACTTCGTCCACGACCTCGCGCAGCTCACGCCCACCGATGCCACCGCGTGGGGAATTCCCGGCTTCGACGGTGAGTTGGAAGATTTCTCCCCGGAGTACTACTCCTCAGTGGCGGATCGCACTCGTGAGATGATGGCGGATCTCGATGCCCTCGATGACACCACCGACGAGTCTGATGATGACGATGACTTCGATGAAGTTGACTACGTCACCGCCGCCGTCTTGCGCGACCGTCTCTGCCTGGATCTTGACCTGCACCATGCCGGTGAGGACATCCGCTGCCTTAACAACATTGCCTCCCCGGTGCAGACTATCCGCGACACCCTCATGCTCATGCCGAAGGACACCCCGGAGCAGCTTGATGCACTGCGTTCGCGCCTGTCGAAGGTAGCAACCTCGCTCAACGGCTACAAGGAGTCCCTTACCGAGGCGGCCTCGCGTGGCATGGTGGCGCCGCAGCGCCAGATCTCCGATGTCTTCGTGCAATGCGAGCGGCTTGCCGACGCCGGCTCCATGCTCGAGGACCTTGGCGTTGAGGGCCCAGAGGTGGACGCGGCCAAGGAAGCCTTCGGCGAATTCGCCGATTGGCTCTCTAACGAGCTCCAGCCGCAGGCTCCATCGCAGGATGCGGTGGGCCGCGAGCGCTACGAGCGCTTCTCCAGGCTCTTCGTCGGCGATGTTGTGGACCTCGATGAGGCCTATGAGTGGGGCATGGACCAAGTGCGCTCCATCAAGGCGGAACAAGAAAAAATCGCCCACGAGCTCTATGGCTCCGACGCCACCGTGCGCGCGGCCATGCGCAAGCTCAACGAGGAAGAGCGCTACCAGCTGCACGGCACCGACGCGTTAGTGGAGTGGATGCAGTCCACCGCGGACCGCGTGATCAAGGACCTTGACGGCAACGCCTTCGACATCCCGGAGGCCGTTAAAGAAATCGAGTGTTGCATCGACCCGGCAGGCACCGGCGGCATCTTCTACACCTCGCCGTCTGATGACTTCTCCCGCCCCGGCCGCATGTGGTGGTCCGTACCCGCTGGTCAGGAGCTTTTCCACACCTGGCAGGAACTAACCACCGTCCACCATGAGGGCGCGCCGGGCCACCATCTGCAGATTGGCGCCGCGCTGACCCAGCCGGATCTCAACCTATGGCGCCGTGCGGTGACGTGGAACTCTGGCCACGGTGAGGGCTGGGCGCTCTATGCAGAAGCCCTCATGGCGGAGCTGGGATACATGGATGATCCGGGCTTCCGCATGGGGCTTCTCGACGCCCAACGCTTCCGCGCCGCCCGCGTCGTGGTCGACATCGGACTTCACCTGGGTAAAGCCCTTCCGGATTGCACCGCGTCCGGCGTCTGGGACAAGTCCCACGTCAAGACCTTCATGCGTGAAAACACCGCGATGGACGACGCCAACCTCTCCTTCGAGGTCACCCGTTACCTGGGTTGGCCGGGCCAGGCGCCGTCTTATGCCCTGGGCCAGCGCCTGTGGCAGCAGACCCGCGACGCCGCAGTTGAACAAGGGATGGACGTACGTGACTTCCACTCCCAGGCGTTGGCCCTAGGCTCGGTGCCGATGTCGATTCTGCGCGAGACCATCCTGGACTAGCGGCGGAATAGCCGCAAAATCTGCGGCAGGTAGCCGGCGATAACCAGCACGATGATGAGCCGGATAATCTGCACGGCTACCACGGCGGGGCCCGCCCCGCCTTCCGCAGACAGCGCAAGCACCGTCTCCAGCGCGCCGGGGGAGGTGGCGAGGTAAGCCTCGAAGTAGGTGATGTCCAGCCATGCGGTCAAAGGCAGGGCGGTCAGTGCGCACACGCCGATCACGACAATGATAAAGAGGATCGTCGCCGGCAGCTGCTTGGCGAAGGCCCGCAGTGCCGGTACCGACAGCCCACCACCGCAGACCCAGCCGATGGACATAAACGCCATGATTTTGAACACGTAGAGCGGCTCCAAAGTGTGGCCGGCTGGAATAACCTGAGCGACCAGCACCGTCAAGATGAGCGGCCCCAATACAGCAGCAGCGGGCAAACGCACCAGCTTGCCCAGCTTTTCACCAACCACAGCGATGGCGAGGGTCAGCAGCACGATCCACCACGTGATCTCGCCGTCAACGCTCATGTCCACGCCCTTGCCCGCGGGGGCGTCTAACAAGGAGACCACCAAAGGCAGCGATACCGAGACCGCCAGAAGGCGCAGGTATTGCGTCAGCGCCACGTAGCGGTAGTCAGCACCCAGCTCGCTAGCCAGCGCGGGCATGAGTGAGGCTCCGCCGGGCAGCATGGATAAAATGCCCGTTTCCCAGGAAATATCCTTCGGCTGTGAGCGGTGTAGCAGCACGCCGCCGGCGACGCCGATTAAAACAGTTATGAGTGACATCGTCACCGCGGCCGGCACAAAGCCAATGAGCGTGGAGGCAGGAACCAGGGTTAGTGGTATGCCGGCCATCATTCCGATGAATCCGCGGGCGACAGAATAGAAGTGCTTATTAACGGCGAGTTCTTTGCCCGTCGTCAAGGCCATGGCACCCGAGACCACGATGGCGCCGAGGATCCAGGCTGCGGGTACGTGAAGGTAGCTAAATAATGCCCCGAGTGCTGCAGACCCCGGGGCCACGATGACCCATCTCGTACGAACAGACATGGAATCGAGTTTAATGATGGACATGGATTTCGGATTAAGCGGTTGGGCGATACTCACCATTGGCGCTGCCGTGGCCGGATGGATCGATGCCGTCATTGGCGGCGGCGGGCTCGTGCTCATTCCGCTCATCCTGGCGGTCGCACCCCAGCTTGCTCCCGCCACCGCCCTGGCCACGAACAAGGTGGCGGCGGTCTCTGGAACGGCCTCTGCTGCCATCACACTGGTCAAGAAGGTGCGCCCACCGAAGGGCGAGCTCATCCGTATGGGCCTTATCGCCCTCCTATGCTCCGGGCTCGGCGCTGCAGCAGCCGCACTCATGGACAAGGACGTCATGCGGCCGGTCATCATCGTGCTTATGGTGGCAGTCGGCCTCTTCGTGGCCTTTCGCCCAGACTTCGGCAGCGGCGAAGGAGACGGTATCCGCGGCGGCTGGCGCACGTGGGCAGGGTTAGCCGCTGTAGCAGCCATTGCCTTCTACGACGGCATCTTTGGCCCCGGCACCGGTATGTTCCTCATCATGGCCTTCACCGCCATCTTTTCCCAGAACTTCCTTACCTCCGCTGCGATGTCCAAGGTGGTCAACACGTGCACCAACGTTGGCGCGCTCGTGGTCTTCATCGTGGGCGGCCACGTGGTGTGGGGCCTCGCCTTAGTTCTCGCAGCAGCAAATATCATTGGCGCGCAACTGGGCGCGCGAACAGTGCTCGGCGGCGGTGCGAAGCTCATCCGTTATGCACTCCTCACGCTCGTCGTGGTGATGAGCGTGTACCTGGCTTGGCAGCAGTGGGGTTAAATCCTGTTCTTCGTCTTTGCGGTGGCCACCGCAATCCACGGATCCTCCGGCCACGGGTGCTTGGGGTAGCGCCCGCGCATGTCCGCGCGCACACCGGCATAAGGCCCGGACCAGAAGCTCGCTAGATCATCGGTGACGGCGAGCGGCCGGCCGGCGGGGGACAGTAGATGGAATTGCACTCGGTGGCCGCAGTATTCGGGAGACTCCGCCAATCCGAAACACTCCTGCAACTTGATGGAGACCACTGGGCGCTCGCCGGACCAATCGATCCTCGCAGCACGTCCGGACGGAACTGGCAAACGTTCCGGTGCGAGCTCATCCAAGCGGCTAGCTTCGGGCCACGGCAGCAGACGCTGCAGCGCTGGATACATGTCTGGGCGCCCGCCAATCGCCAACTCATGCAGCTCCGGCTCCAGCCAGCTCAGGTCATCGCTGTCCACGTCTGGCCAGGGCTCACCGTATGCTTTATGCAGATGCCGCATACGTTCCCGCAGGTTCTGGGCCTTGTCGTTGAAGTGAAACAGGTTTAAACCCTGTCCGGAGTTGCGGAGCGCCTCCACTGCTTCATCGCCGGAGACCTTCACTGGCGTCTCCGACAACACGATGGCACCTGCCGCACGCACGCGCACGCCGCGGACCTTGGAGCCGTCGAGAAAAGCTCGGGTTTCCTCCGTCACGCCGATGATTTCGAGCGCATCCTTCTCCGCGATGGGCACTGCTTCACGAATGATGGCGTTACCGGATTGCGCCAACGACACCTCCGCCACCGCCAACCAGTCGTGGCCATTCTCGAGAAACTGCGCACGCGTACCGCTGGCGAGCAAAAACTCCTTGTCACCCACGCGCTTAGCCACGAACTCCGGGAAGGCGCTAGCGACCACCACGCCTGGGTCCACCGGACCTTTGTTGGGCACCAAGCGGGCCAGCCGCTTCGGATCCGAATCATCCAGCCGGGCAATCGTCTGTGCTGCCCCCGCGCCGTACTTCAACAGTGCCGCGCCCCACCGTGGGTGCGTCGGCAGCAGCGCCAGCTCTTCGCCAGCATCGAGCAGATCTAGGGTGCGGTGGGCGTCGGCAAGCGCGGCCTTCGGCGGTTGATCAAGCAAGGGGAAGTCCGGTCCCGCGCCCCAACAATCCATGAACAGCGCCGCCTGCGTGAGGTCCGCGGAAAGGATCTCTGGAATCACGTGCGGAGAAAAGTGCTGGTAGTCCTCCTGTGAATAGCAGCGGACAACGGTACCGGGCGCCTCACGCCCGGCACGTCCGGCGCGTTGGTCGGCGCTGCTTTTCGACGTCGATACAGTCACCAACCCACTCATCCCGCGCTGTGCATCTCGCTTGGGCACGCGGGATAAACCGGCATCGACGACGGTGCGCACGCCCGGCACGGTCAGCGAAGACTCGGCGATGGAGGTGGCCACCACGATGCGCTGCTCTCGCGTATACAGCGCCGCGTCCTGCTCCTGCGTGGTTTGGCGGCCGTGGAGCGGAAAAACGTTGTGGCCGCTCAAGGCATCACACACGAGGTTGACCTCGCGTACACCCGGCACAAAGACCAGCGTGGACTCGTGCTGCCGCGCGGCAACCTTGGCCACGCCTTTCCAAAAGTCCCGATCGCCCGCGGCACGTCCTGGAATCGGTTCATAGGAGAGGCTGAGCGGGTACGTTACCGCCTCAGTGGAATGGATCGGAGCCCCTCCCATGAGCTGGGAGAAGCGGGAGGCGTCGACAGTCGCGGACATGGCAATAACCCGAAAATCATCGCGGAGCTGCGCCAACTCCAAGCACATGCCCAGTACCAGATCGGTATCGAGCTGGCGTTCATGAACCTCGTCGATGGCCACGGCGGAAATCCCTTCAAGTTCCTGATCCCGCAACAGTCGGCGCAACAGCACGCCGGGGGTAACAAACTCGACGTCTGCGCCTTTGCGGGAATCACCGCGTACCGCATAGCCGATGCGCTGGCCTGACAACTCCTGAAGGCGGTTTGCCGCCGCACGCACAGCTACGCGGCGCGGCGCGGTAACGAGAACCTTGCCCTCTACTTGGTTAGCCAGCGCCGGCGGAACGAGCGTGGTCTTACCCGTGCCGGGCGGAGCCTGGACTACGACGTGACCGGCGGAAGGCAGAGAATCAATGGTTTCCAGGACGGGAAGTCCTGTGCCGATCGCCTTGAGATCAAACATCGAGATCGTGGCGCTCCCACCTATCCTCGTTGCCCTCCAGCGTGCGTACCACACGCCCCGGTGAGCCCAGGACCAGCGAGTTATCGGGGATATCCTTAGTCACCAGTGTGCCTGCTCCCACGACGCAGTTCTTGCCGATTGTCACGCCCGGCAACACAGTGACATTGGCACCAAACCACGTGTTATCGCCGACGCTGATAGGCTTCGCAATCTCCCAACCTTCTGCCCGCATCTCATGATCGTTGACAGGATGCCCCACGGTAATAAGCGAGCAGTTCGGACCAATCATGACGTGGTCCCCGAGGGTTACAGGCGCCTGTGCCAGGATCGTCGCACCAAAGTTGATGAAGACGCCCTTTCCGATGGTCACATTGCAGCCATACTCCAAGTTGAGCGGGACGTGCAGCCCGGGAACCTCGGACTCCGGCGAAAACAGCTCCCGCAAGATCTCCCTCGCGCGCTCTGGATTGGTGTTGTGCAGCTCATTGAGCTCCTTGACCAGCAGGAAGCCGCGTCGATGTTCGGTGCTGACCTCCTCGTTGACACCGGGCATGAACCACTGCCCGCTGGTCATGCGTTCAAAGGATCCGCGATCCGCCAAGTTCTCCTGTGACATGGCAAAAGAATAGACATGTTGGGGTGGAAATGTCGATTGCGTCGGCATATCGGCGTAGGCTCAGACGTTGACACGTTAACAAAATGTGAAAGGTATATCTATGGCGAAAATCGGCATCATCCTCGGCTCTACCCGCGACGACCGCGCCGGGCTGGCCATCGCTCAGTGGGTCACCGACCTCGCTCAGGGGGGCGACGTGGACTACGAGCTCATCGACCTTAAGGCTTTCGACGTTCCGATCCTCACCTCCTCCGTTGTTCCTATGGCGGCAAACAAAAACTATGAGGACCCGAATGTGCAGGCCTGGTCCGATGCTATCGATTCCTGCGATGCCTTTATCTTCGTCACCCCGGAGTATAACCACTCCGTGCCGGGCGCTTTCAAGAACGCCGTCGATTCCCTAGGTGCCGAGTGGGTGGCCAAGCCGATTGCTTACGTGGGCTACAGCTTCAGCGGCGGCATCCGCGCGGTAGAGGCGTGGCGCCTCATCATGGCGAACTTCTCTATGAAGCAGCTGCGCACCCAGCTGGATATCTCGCTGAATACCGACATGAAGGATGGCACCTTCACCCCGGCTGATTTCAAGGTCGGGATCGTCGAAAACATCTGCGCCGAGCTGGAAGAAGCCCTATCCTAGGGCGCATGGAAAAAGTAGCAGTCGTTACAGGAGCGTCCTCGGGGATTGGGGAGGCGTCGGCAAGAGCGTTGGCGGCTGACGGCTGGCATGTCGTCGTCGGCGCGCGGCGCGTGGAGCGCCTTGAGGCCCTCGCGAACGACATCGGCGGCGAGGCCTATGCCCTCGACGTCACTTCGGACGAATCCGTAGCCGAATTCGTTTCCCACCTCGACCGCGTTGACCTCTTGGTCAACAACGCCGGTGGCGCGAAGGGCCTGGAGCCCCTCGTGGAGACCACCATCGAGGATTGGCAGTGGATGTATGACGTCAACGTCCTCGGCACTGTCCGCATGATCCAAGCCCTCATGCCGAAACTGCAGGGCGGACTCATTATTAACATGGGCTCCGTTGCCGGGTGGAACGTCTACGAGGGCGGCTCCGGCTACAACGCCGCCAAGCATGGCGTCCGCGTGATTTCTCGTGCATTACGTATCGAGGAGCACGGCGTTCGTGTCACCGAGCTCGACCCCGGCCGTGTAGCCACGGAAGAATTTTCCCTGAATCGTTTTCGGGGCGACACCGATCGTGCCGCACAGGTGTATGACGGCGAACTCAACCTCACCGCGGAAGACATCGCTGAGGCTGTGCGTTGGGTGGCCTCGCTGCCGGAGCACGTCAACATCGACACCATGACCATTAAGCCGCGTACGCAAAGCTAAATTACCTGTTTCGCTGCAGGTGAGACGCCTCTTATAGTGGCATGCGTTAGTAATAGTGCATGTGAGTATGGGGGTGTTAGGTGGCTTTCAGCGCCATAGTGGCCTTGATGGGTGTGTGGTTCGCGGCGATGGCTTCGCCGGGGCCAGACGTGGTGCAGATTATTCGTTTGGGCGCACGCTCTACGCGCGCGGCGGTGTGGGCCGCAATCGGTAGCACCACCGGCTTGATGCTGTGGACCGTTGCTTCGCTAGCGGGGCTTACCGCATTGATTTCGGCGCATCCGGAAATCCTGGTGGCGCTGCAGGTTGCCGGCGGCAGCTATCTGCTGTGGATGGCATTTTCTGCAATAAGCAGCGGCATCAAAGAGCGTCGTGCTCCAGCAACCATCAATCCGCAACCGCGCGGGTTTACCCCGGACGGCATCATCAGACTCGGCACGGCGTACCGCATGGGCCTAGTCAGCGATCTTTCTAATCCCAAGGTACTCATCTTCTTCGGCGCTATTTTCGCCAACTTCATCGATCCGGGCATGGGATTGAGCGCGAATGCCACGGTTGGCTCTGTGTTGATTATTGAAAGCCTCATCATTTTCGTCGGCGTTGCGTTGTGCACCCGTGCGGTGGCGAAGTGGATGGCAAAGAATTCCGCCGGGGTAGATATCTTCAGCGGAGTCGTGTTTGCCCTGCTTGGCATCATCATTCTGGCAGAGGGAGTTCTTGCGCTTTGAGCTGGGTATGCTGGTCAACATGCTAGAAGTCTCAATTAAGGGAGAATCCATTAAGCTCGGCCAGTTCCTCAAACTGGCCTCCTTGGTCGCCACCGGGGGTGAGGCCAAAGAACTCATCGAGCAGGGGCAGGTCACCGTCAATGGGGAGGTGACTAAGCAGCGCGGAGCAACGCTGGCGCTTGGCGACGTCATCTGCGTCTCCGACACCTGCGCCCGCGTCGTCGAAGACGACGACGATTATTTTGATGAAGCCACCGCCGATGATGACTTCGACCCGGAGAAGTGGAGGAACCTTTAATGCCTGCATTTGAAGCAGAAGTAGGAATGCCCTACTGGATTACCCTGGCCAGCTCTGATGTGAAAGCCTCCGAGAAGTTTTACTCGGCCGTGCTGGGCTGGGAATTCGAAGATGGCATTGCTCGGCTGCAGGGCCTTCCCATCGCAGAAATTGTTCCGGGTCAGGACACCTGGGCTACCTACTTCCTCTCCCGCGACTTGGAAGCCGACTGCGCCCGGGTTGAACAACTCGGCGGAAAAATCCTCGCTTTAGGTGCCCCGCTGGCGCTCGTACTCGATAAGTCCGGTGCCATGTTTGGTTTGACGCAGCCGGAGCTCGACCGCTTTGTCGCCGGTGGTGAGCCTGGCACACCGGTGTGGCACGAGCTGACGGTCTCGGATGATTTCCACTCCGCGCTGGACTTTTATGGCGAGCTCTTCGATTGGGAAATCCGCGGCGATGAGCATTACGCGGTTGCGGAGGAAGAAGGCGCTGCCTTCGCTGGATTCTGGCACGCGGAAGGTTTGCCGAGCTTTTGGCAAACCTACTTGGGTGTGCGGGATATTGACCAGGCAGCGAAGGCTGTTACGGACAATGGTGGGCAGATTATCCGCGAGCCCCACGATTCGCCATTCGGCCGCCTGTGCTTGATTGAGGATTCCACGGGCGCGGCACTTACCTTGTGTGAGGTCGAGGATGCCCCCGAAGAACCCATCGAGCTCTAGAGTCACGGAGGTAGTTCTCCGCATACCTCTTGGCAATGTCTCCACCTACGGAGAGATTGCAAAAGTGGCAGGGGTCGGCCCGCGGTATGTGGGTTGGGTAATGTCGAAAAGCGCGGATCTGCCCTGGTGGCGGGTGGTCAACAGTACCGGCCGCGCCCACACCTCTGCCGCCCAGGCCCATTGGGATGAAGAAGGAATCCCGCACCGCGGTGACCGCGTGGTGCTCTCTGAGTGCGGGCTGGATGCGGCGGATCTGGGAGGGTGAAAGTGCGCGCTTGGCTCTTTTTGAGCATCGCCATCTTCAGTGAGGTGTTGGCGACACTAAGCCTCAAAGTGGCGCTGGAGTACCCTGCGGTCTATATCGTGGTGGTGGCGGGTTACGTCGTCGCTTTTTCCGCCCTGCACCAAGTGTTGCGCTGTGGCATGCACGTGGGTGTGGCCTATGGGATTTGGGGCGCAACCGGAGTGGTGCTTACCGCAGGGCTGTCCGCATACCTTTTTGGCGAACAGCTCACGCCGCTCATGCTGGTGGGCATGGGCTGCATCATCGTCGGCGTAGTTTGCGTAGAGATGGGCGGCCGGGCGCCGAAGACAACGCTCGTGGAAGTGGAGACATGATCTGGTTATCCCTTGCCATCCTCATCGAAGTTGCTGGCACTTTGGGCCTGCGCATGCTGGCCGTTCACGGCCAGAAGGCATGGGTGGCGTGGGTCGTCGTGGCCTATGTGTCCTCTTATGCTTTCTTGTCGTTGGCGCTTCGGCAGGGCATACCGCTAGGCGTGGCCTATGGAATTTGGACTGCCTCGGGCGTAGCGCTTACTGCTCTTTTGTCCTTCATGCTTTTCCGTGAGCCTTTCACCTGGTTTAAGGTCTTAGGGGTCGCGCTGATCATTGGTGGAGTTCTTCTAGTCGACATGGGGTAGACGACGATCCCTTCGTCGTTTTAAACGACGGACCTTTCTTAGAAGGGGATCTCCTCTCCGCCTTCAGATCCCTTGTTCTCTGCCTTTTCTGTATGTGCGTGGTTTACGGCTTCTTGTTGTTCTTTGTCTAGCTCAGTTTTAAGTTCTTGGGCCTCACGGTGTTTCCGGGCGCGGAATTCCTCAATATCTTGTGCCACACTTCGCGCCCAACGCTTGTTCTTAGGGGCTAGTGGTCCGGAAGGTTCGGTGATTGCCCACGTCCCATCCTCAAAAAGCCAGACCACATCCCCGGTATCCGGGTCCAAAATATAAAAGGCCCGTCCGTCGGTCTTCATGTTGTGGTGATGCTGGCATAGCGCGACCATGTTGTCTGGGTGCGTTGGCCCGCCATCGGCGTAGTTAATACGGTGGTCCAACTGACATAGCCACGCAGGCATTCCGCAACCAGCTGCACGACAGGTGCCATCGCGGCCCTCAACGTATTTGCGTACCATCGTGCTTGGTCCGTAGCTTTGAGAGGCTTCCGGCTTAGTGCTCAAATCCCTTTTTGTTACGGCCTGCGCGGGGATATTGCCTAGCTGCCAGCCATGACCTTCTACATATACTGGTGCATCCGCGACATCACTAGCTTGATAGGCGTGGAGTACTACGCGGGCTGCTTCTGGCTCTACTTTCCCAGTGACGAGAAGGATGAGTGCTTCGGCCATCGACACCTCATGCTTTTCGGCCGCTGCTTTAATAGCCTCATGAATAATGACCCCGATGCTGCTGTCAACTTCTAGTTCGATGGTGGCGCGCTGGGCGCGCGTGAGTATGGAATACCGGTTCTTCGGGCGTGTATCTTCCACCGCGATGGAGTCATCATGAACCTTGACCAGATCACGCATGCGGCGGCGAATCTGCGAGGTGCTGGGAAACGCCTGGTTGGGCTTCGTCGGAGTGAACCAACGGGCCAACGAAGTATCAATGGCAGCTACTACCTCTGGGGAAGGCTGACCCAGCTTAGCCATGACCTGGTCAATGGCAATCAAGGCAGGCAGGTCCAGCAAATAATAAGCATCTTGCAGGGCTTTGAGCTGGGGGAGTTCTCTAAGGCGGTAAATCCCCATGACTATGTGAGCAACTGCCCCGGCCGTTTTGCCGGTCTTGAGCCCAAGGCGCATACACGCTGTGTCTGAGTCTTCGTCCAAGGCGGGAAGGACGCTAGACCAGAACTCGTAGTCTGCTTGGCGTATGTCTTTACCTTTCATACATACTGGGTCGCTCGGATTGGAATGAGAAAAATAGGAAACAACAACGTCTGAAGTGGAAGACACTTCAACCCCCTACTATTGGTCGAGTTACTGCGAAGGGACGAACCCCCACCGTTCGAAATCCCTTTCGAAGTAAGAGCTTATTCGGTATCTCTGGGGAAGTCCATACCGCGGAAGGAAGTTGTGATTAAAGGGGTAAATGGGAAAACTGATGCTCCACACTCTCTGTGGGATAAGAGCTGGATGAAACGAACATTCGAGACTTCCAGTAGGGGTTTAGGGCGTTAAAGCTCCAATTAGGGCTGTTAAAGCTGTGACTTGAGTTAATCTATACAAGTGTTTAAGTCTCGCTCCTTTATTGTTGGCCTTGCACTGGCGGCCACCACCGCGCCTACTGCCCAGGCTCTGACGTTCGATCCTGGAAAAGTCCCACCACGCACCCAGATGACCGTGCGCTACGCCGATGGAAATTCAGTTTCCACTGGGAATAGCCACGAGTCCCGCCCCGCGCTTTCCCTGGCGAAGCTGTATCTCGGTATGTGGGTGCTGAAATATGGCGCATCGGAGGATAAGGCACGGGTGGAGAACATGATTCGTTTTTCTGAGGACGGCACCGCCAGCGACTTGGAGCGGAAGTACCCACAGGCCATTCCCTCCATCATCGGGGAGTATCGACTGGGGGAGACTCACCACAATGGTTATTGGGGAAATACTACGACGTCGACGGAGGATCTCACTCGCTTCATAGGGGCGATATCTGGCGATCCGGTTGCCGCGCCGCTCATGAAGGGCATGGCGACGGCGGCGCCTGTAGCATCAGACGGCTACCGCCAGGACTTTGGCACCGCACGCATCCCGGGCATCATTGGAACGAAATTCGGGTGGTCGGATAACCGTCAGGTTCACGCTAGTGCTTCTTTCGGTCCTGGATATAGCGTGGCGGCTAATACCTATGGATCCCCTGCGGATCTCACGGGGGATGTGCTGGGAGCAGTGGAGGTTGCACCGCAGGTGCCGGGCTTGCCGACGCCTCTACAGGACGCGCGCGATAGAGCGTGTGCGGAACTAAAGCGGGCGGTGCCGAGCTCTTCGCAGGCATGCTAAGCGTAGCCATTGTGAAAATACCCTTGGCGGGGCACCTCGACTAAATCACTGCAGGCTGGCGAGGCCGGGCGAGTGCGAGTAGGTATCATCCGTCTTAGCCAGACGGTGGGCCCGAATCCCTAGAGTGATGACGTTGGGGTAGAGGATGAGTGCGACGACAATATACTGCGTGACCAACTGCCACGTCTCATCCCACATGTAGTTCCATGCAAAGTGGAGACAGAAGGAAGCAAAGAGCGCTCCTACGCCTACGCCGAGACGCCACCACCAGGTTTTATGGGCAGCGTAAATGGCCCAGCCGATGCCGAAACCCGCGATGGCCGTCAGTGACATGTGCAGGCCTGGTCCCGCCACGAGGCGGAGTCCCCACATCTGCAGCATGCCAATCCAATCAGACGTCGGGTGCATCACGGCACCGAGGGAGGCGTAGAGGACGTTCTCAAAAACATCGAAAGCCCAGCCCACAAGCGCACCGACGATAAACCCATGCCAAGGTCGGTTGAGCTGGCGGAAGCTGAGCAACACAAAGACCACGCCCAGCGCCTTGGCGAACTCCTCCGGATAAGCGCCGGACCAGGACATCATGGATTCCTCCCAGCCCACTCCTTTGGTGAGGGAAGTGAATGGCAGCGCGGAGAGGAGAGCCAAAGACACCGCGGTGCCGGCTCCCCACAACACGCTGGCTGTGACCCAGCCCTTGGCCGGTGCTGCCCACATCGGACTGAGGTGCCACAGGTATAGGCCTAGTGCTAGGAAGGCTAGTCCGATGAGCAGGTTTATCAGGCTCGGCAGCGGGGCAACGAGAAAGGAGCCCAACAGATTGATCAGAGCCGCGGGCAGACAGACACCAATGAAGACCCACAGGGTCACGCGGAAGATCTTGCTCACTTGAAGGCCTCCATAAACTGGTCGGCGAGTTCCTCTGGGTTTCCGTCCGAAAAGACGAGTACGTAGTTGAGATCGTCCTTGGCCACGCTAAAGGCAACGACCGGGATGTATGTATACGCTCGCAGTACGAGGATTCCGTCTTGGTTTTCTACTTCTTCTTTCGGCATCGACCCGAAGGTCGTGGCTCGTACAGCGCGGCGCAGGGCTAGCTCATCATCGTCGACATCAGCGTTGAGATAGGCCTCGACCAAGGTGTCGCCGCAGTCCCACGCCTGGTTGGCCATGGAGTCATAACTCACGCTGCACTCAACGCCGTCGATGGGCTGATGCCACTCCGGATCATCGAGGACGACTGGCTCTGTTTCCGGCTCGTGTTTCGGCAACGCCAAGCTGAGGATGGCGGGAGTGCCCAGCACGAGGAGGGTCACTCCCAGCACAGCGAAAAACGGTCCCGTCATTTTCGCTGGCGGGAAACGATAAGAAGTCATGCACACCACACTAACGCGTGCTTCTGACATAGAGTGAAGTGCATGAAGGATCTGTATCAGTTTGTTAATGGCCCTTGGATCGAGTCCCACGTTATTCCCGACGATCGCGGTGTCGACGGGACTTTTCACGCGCTTCGCGACGAAGCCGAGGAACTCGTCCACGACATCGTTAAGGAAGACACGGGCCGCCCAGGGATCGTGTATTCCTCCCACATGGACGTTGAAGGAGTTAATGCTGCGGGAACGGCACCGCTTTCCGAGGATCTGGACAAGCTGGTGGCGGCGGACCCGGAGGAGCTGGCACATAACCTGGGAGTGCTGGAGCGCGAGGGCGTCGGCGCCCCGGTTACCTTCTGGGTAGAAAAGGACTCCGGCGCCGAGGAGGCGGTGGCCTACATTATTCAGTCCGGTTTAGGTCTGCCGGATGAGGCTTATTACCGCGAGGAAGCTCACGCGCAGACGCTCGAGGCCTACGAGAAGCACGTTGCGGCGATGCTTGGATTCTTAGATCCCGCCCGCCTCTTCGGACTGGGCGCGGAGACGGCCGCTACGCGCATCGTGAACCTAGAGAAGGAAATCGCGGCCGGCCACTGGGACGTGGTGGCCTCGCGTGATGCGGTGAAGACGTATAACCCGGTGGACGTCGCCAAGCTGCCCAGCATCACCCGCGCCATCCTGCAGGGTGGGGGACTGCCCGAGCACCGTGTGGTGGCTATGATGCCATCTTATTTTGAGCACCTCGAGGGCCTGTTTACCGCCGGCCGTATGGCGGATTGGCAGCTGTGGGCGACGTGGCACATTCTGCTGTCGCGCGCGCCGTACCTCACCGAGGAGATCGGTAAGAAGAATTTCGAGTTCTACGGAACCAAGCTTTCGGGCGCCACGGAGCAGCGTGATCGCTGGAAGCGCGCCGTGGGCTTGGCGGAAAACATGGTGGGACAGGAGATCGGCAAGGTTTTCGTGGACAAGCACTTCCCGCCCTCCTCGAAGTCCGAGATGGATGAGCTGGTGGAGTACCTTACCGCCGCTTATCGTGAGAGGATTTCGCAGCTGGAGTGGATGACCCCGGCTACCCGCGAGCGCGCGCTGGAGAAGCTCTCCCAGTTCAAGGCTAAAATCGGTTATCCAGATACCTGGCGTGACTATTCTGACCTGGAGTTTTCACCGAAGGGCGCGGACTTGGTGGCCAATGTGCGCGCGGGTAATGCGTGGAACCACGATTATGAACTGGCCAAGATTGGTAAGCCGGCGGACCGCGATGAATGGTTCGCCACCCCGCAAACGGTCAATGCTTTTTATAATCCAGTGGTCAATGACATCACCTTCCCGGCAGCGATTCTGCGCCCGCCGTTCTACAATCCTGAGGCGGACGCCGCGGAGAACTTCGGTGCTATCGGTGCGGTGATTGGTCACGAGATTGGCCACGGTTTTGATGACCAGGGCTCGCAGTACGACGGCCAGGGTAACCTCAACTCTTGGTGGACGGATGAGGACCGCGCGGCCTTCGAGAAGTTGACCGCGAAGCTGGTGGATCAGTTCCAAGGCCAGGTGCCGAAGGTACTGGAGGGCACTGATTCCGCAGGCGTCAACGGCAGCTTCACCCTGGGTGAGAACATCGGTGACTTGGGCGGATTGGGCATTGCCGTGGTGGCCTACAAGAACTACTGCGCCGACAAGGGCCTGGACATCAACGGCCAGGTCGCGCCGTTTGAGGCCGAGGGCGCTGAGCCGGAATTGGCAGAGCACGAGTACACCGGTCTGCAGCGCTTCTTCCTGGCGTGGGCGCGCGTGTGGCGTACTGCCATCCGCCCGGAGATGGCCACGCAGTACCTGGCCATTGACCCGCACTCGCCGGCGGAGTTCCGCTGCAACATCATCGCGGAGAACATCGACGAATTCTACGAGGCTTTTGATGTCGAGGGTGGTCTTGTCCCAGAGGAGCGCGTCACCATCTGGTAGTACCCTTGGGGGCCATGAGTGAGTGGAATATCGGCGGCCAGGATCGCCAGCTAAGTCCAGAACAACAGCTCGAGCAGCTCTCCTCCTACATGGAGGTGCACTACCCGCTGCCGGATTTCCGCCCGCCGTGGGCCGGTGGAGGTTCGCCGGAGGCGGACCGCTATTGCGCGCTGCTGCCGGACCGTATCGTGCAGGCCTCCATGATGGTGCTGGGTTCCGCTGTGGATCACTCGCTACCCGGCACCGTTTTTACGGAAGGCGTGAGTGTTGAAGACTCTGAGGTGGGAGCGATTTTTAGGCCGTCAGAAGAGTCTGGTCGCTGGGCGGTGTCGCTGCATTCCGGCGGCTGGTGGCGCGGTGACGGCAAGGCACTAGAAATGCAATGGCGGCCCGAAGTTGCTGCCGCAGCGCAGTTGTCGGGCACGACGATCATCGATGTCGATTACCCGTTGGCGCCGGAGCACACCGTGGCGGAGATGGTCCAGTCGGTTCAGGCGGCCGTCGATTATGCCCGTGAGCATGGGGCCAACCGCGTGACGGTGTGGGGATATTCCTCCGGTGGGGCGCTCGCAGCGCTGGTGCCTGCCGACGCCCTCCTCCTCACCTTCCCCGACTTCGGTGCGCTGGCCAAGCTGCCGGAGGAGATCCGCGGCGACTACGTCCTCGATGTTGAGAAGCTGCCGGGGCTGTATTCTGACATCTTGGTCCAGACCGCGGCGCAGGACGAGATTGCTGAGCGCGTGGAGATCCCCGGTGCACAGACTGCGGAGTACGTGTCCATGCACCGTATTTCGACCCCGACCGTGGCGCGTCAGCGCATTAAAGATTCGGCCGAGTTTCTCTAATCCCTACTGCTCACCCTCCGGGCGAATCTTCATCTCGGAGTTCTTCCACAGTCCGGAGCGCTGGATGATTTCCTGGTCGATGTCCGCCTCGAGCGGGGCCTCGCCGCGGGAGTTGGTGCGCAGCTCATACTTTTCAATGGAGCCCCAGTCGCGCGCCCAATCGTTGTTGAGGTAGCTCGGGATCTCATAGGAGTAGTTCACTGCCTCCGCGGTTGCCAGCGCACCACCACCGGAGAAGGACTGGAAGTCCGTGAGGGAGGTCTGTGCGGCGGCGTCGGGAAGAATGCGGAACTCCGGAATCTCGGTCACGCCGGCGTAGTGGTCGAAGGTGCGCTGGCAGGGGAACTGCAGGGCCACGGACCAGTCGAGGAGTGCCGGGGTAGAGGAATCGAACTGGGAGTTGATGGTGGCAAGCTCCGGGACGCGCGGCGGGGTAAACGCCATCCAGTCGTCTTCATCGGTGGAATCGTCTACCGCAACGAGGCGCACAACGTTGGCCTCCTCTGGGAGCTCGTCCAGAGCAATGCGGAGGTTGCGCCATTTGGGGGTCGCGCCGACGTCGGAAAGCTCGGCCTCACCCTTGTTGGTGACCTTGCCGTCCTTGAGGGTGCCGTACTCCAAGGTGAGCTCGGTGCCTTCCTGCTCCACGCCGTTGACGTCGTGGTGATAAATCTTACCGGCGGCAGAGACCGCGAGGACGGGGGTGTTTTCTCCCGGCTCCGGCAAGTTGTACCACTGGGTGGTGATGGTAGCGGTGGAGCGCTGCGACTCATCGTAGGAGCCCATGACCGGGACCTTCGTGTAATCCAGGTTGAAGGGCAGGTGCATCTCGGAGCCGTTGATGCCCAGGGTTCCGCGCACGCCACCGGCGGAAGAGTCGGTGACTTCGGTTGCCTTTTCCTCGGATTCGGTGAGTTCCTTTTGTTCATTGGACGCAGCCGAGTCATCACCTGTGGTGTTGGCAATGGCGCCTACTGATGCCGAGTTGAGGTTCTCCGGCTCAATATCTTCCTTGATCATGTTGGGGCCGAAACCGAAGTTGTCCTCATCCTCATCAACCAGCGAATCCTTGAGGTCGCCATTGACCGGAGTGAGGAAGGAATCGTTGGTGTTGGTTTCCACCATGGTGGCATCTGCCAGCGAGCAGACATCGCCGCGCAGGGATGCCAGGTTGCCCTTGCCCACAGAGTAGGAATCCGCCTGGGCCACGTAGCCCTTGGCAAAGGAGGCGCAGGAGAAGGCCACGATGAGGATGCAGGCCATCGCAATCGGTGCGGACATGGCGCCTGCCCAGCGAGAGACCTTGGCGGCGTTGGCGGCCTCGAATTCCTCGAGGGTGCCGTCGGCTTCAGCCTTGTTCTTGCGGTAGCTGTGGACGAGAGATTGGTAAAGGCCAATCGCTAGGACCACCATGGCGATCGCGAGAACCACGGTGTTGGCCTCGATGGCCTTGAACTGCACCGTGCGGTCCCACCACGGGATGCCGAAGGAGGACACGTACCACCAAGCGTTCCAGCCACCCAGGGAGATGGCGAGGAGGAAAATCACCGCAGCGATGGAGAAGGTCCGGGCGCGCGGGGAGCGCATGGCGATCTGGGAAAGGACCACCGAGCCCAGCGCGGCGATGACACCGGCGATACCGGCGTAGATACCGAAGTGGTGCGTCCACTTCGTCGGCGTGAACATGAGGAAGAAGGCCGAGAGCGCCATGATGGCCAGCAGGCGCTTGGTGGGATCTGCCTCCGCACCGACGACGCGGTGGTTCTTGATGAAGGCGTAGATGATGAGCGCCAAGCAGAAAAGCATGGTGAACATGGCGAAACGGCGCGTCAGGGAGCCATCCACGGAGGGCTCGAAGAGCGTGGAATAGCGCACGAACTCGGAGTACCACGGCAGGGACGGGCCGACCGCGGAACGCACGCGAGTGGATTCGATGACTGACGCTAACGTTTGGTCCCCGAAGGCGGCAACCATAACCGCAGTGCCGCAGGCCAGGAACGGGGCGATGAGTGCCGGCCAGGTTACTGCGGGGGCGCGCGTGCCCATGATGCGGAACAGCGCGGGCAGGCAGACCAAGAAGATGCCTACCGCGGTCAGGCCGGTGGGGCCAGCGGCCAGGGTGATGGTGGCGATGATGGTGCCCACCGCTGCTGGCAGAAGGCGCTGAGTGGAGATGGCGCGCTCGAAGGAAGCCCACGTCAGCATGACACCGAGGGCCACGATGGGCTCTGGACGTACGCCGTTGTTATAGGGCAGCCAGAAAGCCAGGAACATGAACGCGGCGGTCCAGTGCGCGAGGCGGCGCTCGTTCACGCGGGCACCGAAGCGCGGGAGCATCTCGCGGGACAAAACGAACCAGATGATAAGCGCCGAGATGAGCGAGGGCAGGCGCACGATGATGGAGGCGCTGGAGATTTGCGCCAGCCATGCCACGAGGTCGTAGTAGGGTGTGCCGAACGGTGCCTCGGGGACGCCGTACCAGCGGTAATAGTTCGCCATGTAGGTCGCGTGATCGGAAACGCGCCCCATGGTGAGGATGAAGCCATCATCGGAGGTATTGGCGCCGAAGATATACCACCAGCCGAGTACAGCTGCCACGACTCCATCGAGCGGGCGGATCTGCTTCCAGGTTTCGGGCATGAAGCCCAGGCGTGTGCCATCGAGGCGGTCAATCCGCCACAGGCAGACCAGGCTGATGACTACCATGGCCAGGCCCAGCCACATGGCGATGAGCTTGAGCGGTGTCGGGGAGGAGGTAAACCGGGAGTTGATCTCGACGTGGATGCGGAGGTCGTCGCCAAGCTCGGCGAGGTTCTCCGGAGTGTCGTCGATCTCGGTGTAGACGCCGGTGACCTGCGGGCGCAGATCCTCCTTGGTGGTCTTCTTGTGCTTGCCCACGGAGACGGTGGTCCCGTCCTCCGTGGAGGCGATGCTGAGGGTGGCGTCCTCTGGCAGCTTCGCCACCTGCTCGGCCGTAAGAGAGAAAATGACCTCATCGAGGCTTGTCACCGAGAGGCCATCCTCGCCGGCGCGGACAAACATGCCGCGGTTGGAGGCCTTCTTGGACTCCGGGGGCACGGTGCCGTAGAGCAGGTCCTGGCCATCGCGCAGCTTGTCGACGGCTCCCAGGGGGATCTCTGCATCAATTTCTTCCGGCGCCACCGAGATGAGCGGGGCGTTGATGGACTGCAGGGAGCCCTGCTGGGGCCAATCGAAGGAGGATTGGGTCTGGTTCACCGGCAGCAGCGGCGTCGCCACGAAGCACAGGAAACCAATGAATCCAGCGATGATGGCGGTGAGTCGCAGGGACTGCGGTGCACGTAATGAAGAGGTTTTCCGATCTGACACGGCGATCAGTCTACGTCACCGCCTTGGCTTCTTAAGATCGCGCCGCCACGATGAAGGGGCCGATTTGTTGCGTGTTCCACCCTTCCTCAAAGACCTCCGGGTTGAAGAACACCGCGCGGTAGCGCACGTTGGGCTGGTTGGGGTAGATGTCTTCAGCCAAGTGCGTCTTATAACCATCGCCGGGCTCTTCTAGATCACCGCGGAAGATGAGGACGTCCGGCCCGCGCCACGGCGCGGACTCAAGCGACTCCGCAAACTCTTCCGGAGTTTGTTCCCAGGACTTGGAAGCCCACTCCTCGATCTGCAGGTTGCGGGTGCTGAACTCTCCCAGCGGGTTGGCGTAGTTACTGGTGAAGGCGTTGAAGCCGTAATAGGGGTTATAGGCCATGAAGAGCTTCTCATCGGTCAGGACAACCGTGTCGTTGGCCTCGTAGCCCTGGGCATCGATGAATTCACGGATCTTGCCGTAATTAGCGGAAGAATCGCTGGTGTAGCGGTCCGCGCGCTCCCCGTAGCCGTCGGTATCGGTATAAGCGTGGTCCAAGGCGGTCACGTTCGTTGCCGGGATCTGCTGCGCATAGTAAATACCGCCCAGCCCCATGATGATGGCAAAGACCAGGGTCACGCGCTTGCTGGTGGCTTCAGAGAATCCTGCCGGATAAAGCGTGGGAAGGCCCATGAGGCGGACGTCGGCCAGCGCGAGAATGCCGGCCGTGGCGAAAAGCACCGCGACGATAAGCTCCAGGCGGAAGCCCAGCAGCGTGCTGCCGGCAAGGGTCATGACCATGGAGGCCAGAGTCCACAGGTAGGTTCCGACAAGCGCGGTGCCCATGGCTCTGATTTCGGGTTCGTCAACGCGCAAGATGAGGTAGATCAGGCCAATAAGGCTGAGGGCGCCGATGACGGACAAGGAGAGGAAGGGCGCCGGGATTTGGGTGCCTTCCTCCGGCAGGTAGTGCTGCGCGGTGGATTCTAGCGGGGCGGTGGCGTGCAGGACGGCGTGCAGATACGGTGCCCAAGCAATCGCGGCGATGGCCAGGGATCCGGCCGCGATGGCGGCGAGGCGCACGAGGGGAGTCCACGTACGGTCGCCCACGCACGTGACGAGTGCAATGAGGCTGACGATGGTCAGCGCCACGGCGCCCGTGTACAGCGTGTAGAAGCAGGCTGAGATTCCCAAGTAGATAGCGATTGCGGCGGTGGAGAACCAGGAAGCCCTATAGAAAGCGTGCGAACACAGGACGGCGACCGCTGGGACACCCATGGCGATGACTGCGGAATAGGGCTCCTCAGCACCGATGGTCAGGGTCACCGCCGTGGTGGTCAAGGCAATGGCGGTGGCAACGGGCAGGGATCCGGTAAGCCGTTGCCACAGCGGAACCAGGATGCACCCGGCCATGGCCAGGGAGATGAGGCTCCAGGGTTGGTAGACCTCCCAGCCCGGCATGTTGAGAAGGTTGGCGAGCCGCCCGCCCATCCAGAACCAGCCCAGCGGGTAGAAGGTAGGCAAGCCCTCGTAGTTCATGTCCGCATAAGAGCTGGCCTCTGTGGCGCGGGTGAGGAATTGGGTGCGGAATACCTGGTCGACTTGGACACCGTCGAGCCACAGGCGGGAGGCCGAAAGAGGCAAGCCGATACTGGTTAGTGTGAGCAGCGCGGGCGAAATGTAGCACACAGCGGTGGTGAGCCACGTCCGCCAACGGGGGCGCGGCGAAGCGCCAATCACCCACCACGCGCACAGAGCTCCCACCAGCAGAACGGTGAGTGCAGTTCCCGCCGTGCTCAACGCGCGGGTCACCATCGACGTACTGAACGCCGGGAGGGAGACCGTCTTAAAGGCAAAGAAACCAATCAACGTAACAAGGCCGCCACCTACAGCGGCGGCGGCAATGCCCACGAGACTGGCGCGACGCGAGAGGCGGTCGACGTCATATTCAATGGTGGGAGACTCAGTCATGTAAGTAGTCTCCCACACGCCGTGGACTTAGCGGAACTTTAGAAAGGCAGCTTCCGGAAGATTGCCTGCGGGATGAACTTGAATCCCAAGGACACGTACTCAAACAGCGGGTGCACGAAGATGGACTGCTTGCCATCCAGCACCGCCTTGACGGTGGCCTTAGCCACGTCGGAGACGTTGACGGTCAGTGGCGCTTCGCCGGCTTCCGCCGACATCTTGGTGCGCACCTGGCCCGGGCGAACTACGAGCACCTTGGCGCCGGAGCCGCGCAGGGCCTCACCCAGGTTGATGAAGAAGCCATCCACGCCGGCCTTAGAGGCGCCGTAGACAAAGTTGGAGCGGCGCACGCGCATGCCGGCGACGGAGGAGATCGCCACGATGGTGCCGTGGCCCTGCTCCTTGAACTTCTGGCCGAGCAAGACGCCGAGGGAGACCGGTGCGGTGTAGTTGGTCTGGGCGGAGGCGACCGCCTTGGCCTGGTCCTGCCACAGTTCTTCCTGGTCACCGAGGGTGCCGAAGGCGATGATGGCAACGTCGACGTCGTCGCGCTCAAAGGCGCGCTTGACGACGTCCCCGTGGCCCTCGAAGTCAGTCGCGTCAAAGTCGATGACCTCGACGTCGCCACCGCGGGACTCGATGGTCGCGCGGGCATCCGCGATGCGCGGGGAGTCGGCGCGTGCCGCGAGGGTGACCTTGGCCGGGCCGCGCTCGAGGAATTCTTCGACGATGCCCAGGCCGATTTCGGAGGTGCCGCCGAGAAGGAGGATGTGTTGTGCTTGGCCTACTGCATTCAGCATGAGGGTGTTCCTTTCTAGTGCAGCTCGAGGCGGCGGGACATATCGGAGGCGAAGACGCCGGTCGGGTCGATGTCGTTGCGGGTCTTGAGCCAGCCCTCGAGGCCCGGGTACATCTTGTGGAAGTTCTCCGCCGAGGTGCGGGACTCCTTGGCCAGGTAGAGGCGGCCGCCGAATTCCATGACGCGCTTATCCAGGTCGTCGAGGAAGGCGCCCAGGCCCGGCTTGATGGGGAAGTCCACGCAGACATTCCAGCCCGGCATCGGGTAGGACAGCGGGGCCTTGTTACCCGGGCCGAAGAGCTTGAACACGTTGAGCGCGGAGTAGTGTCCGGACTTCTGCATGTCGCGGATGATGTCCTTGAAGGGCTCGACGGCGTCGGTCGGCACCACGAACTGGTACTGCAGGAAGCCGTTGGAGCCGTAGCCACGGTTCCACTCTCCGATAAGATCCAGCGGCTGGTAGAACTGCGTGAGGTTCTTGACCTGGTTACGCGCCGGGGCGCCCATGAGGTAGTAGGCCTCGCCGATAGCCATGAGCGAGAGCTTGTTCATGGTGAAGTTCGGGAAGATATCCGGAACCGTCATCAGCTGCGGGGCATTGAACTTCAGCGGGTCTTTCGCCAGCTTCGGGGCGAGCTCCTCGAGCTGCTCCAGGGTGGCCAGGGAGCCGCGGGAAATGGTGGAGCGGCCCAGCTTTGGTTCCGGGGAGATGACGTCGAACCACGCGGAGGAGTACGTGTAGTTGTGCTCCGAGCCATCGGAGTGGAAGGCCACGGTTTCATCGAGGTTATCCGTGCGGTCGGTATCCGCGATGAAGTAGGCGGTTTCCGTCTTCGTCATCTTGATCTTGGCGCGCAGGATGATGCCGGTCAGGCCCATGCCGCCGACGGTGGCCCAGAAGAGATCGCTGTTCTCACCTTCCGGTTCCAGGTGTAGGACTCGGCCGTCTGCCACGAGCAGCTCCATGGAGGTGACGTGGTCGCCGAAAGAACCGGCGGAGTGGTGGTTCTTGCCGTGGATGTCCGGGCCAATAGCACCGCCGATGGTGACCTGGCGGGTACCCGGCAGAACAGGAACCCACAGGCCGTAGGGCAGGGCGGCCTTCATGAGCTGGTCGAGGGTGACACCACCGTCGACGTCGACAATGCCCGACTCCGGATCGATGGAGTGGATCTTGTTGAGCGGTTGCATGTCGATGACGAGGCCACCGGCGTTCTGCGCGGGGTCGCCATAGGAGCGGCCCATACCGCGGGCGATGACGCCGCGGCGCAGGTGGGAAGGCTTATCAGCATTGTCCTCAGCCACCTGGGCGACGGCGGTCTTGATGACGTCGACGTCTGGGGTGGACAAAACGTGGGCGGTTGTCGCCGCCGTGCGGCCCCAACCGTGGAGGGACTTCTCAGTAGTATGCAGTTCCATCTCTTACTCTTTGATTCGATGTGATGGGTCGGTTTTCTACACTACCTAGGCGGTAGTGCCTGTGGCGGGAGTGAAAACGTGAGATTAGGTACAAAAGCCAAGTAAACGGAACGTTTGTATTGTCCGAGTCTGTGGTTTTAGTTCGGAATTAGTACAGATCCATGATCTCTCGGATTTCTTCCGGCAGTTCTTCTTGGGAGCTAATCTCTGGGCCGTCATACTCACGCAGGATCTCATAGACGCGGCCGCGCGAAGTGGAATCGAGGATGGGAAGTTCCTCGGCGATGAGCCGCGTCATAAAACCATTGAGCGGTAGCGACGTGTGTTCTGTCGCCAGAAAGTGGCCGTGGCGCTTGTCTTCCTCGGCGCGCTCATCTTGCGCTGCTCGCTGTGCTGGGGTGAGGTGCTCTTTTTTAGAGGAGTACATGCACGGTAGCCTACCGCCCGCTTAAAGTGGGGCGGTATGACTTCTCCCAAGCAAGATAATTATGCGCTGGATGACACCCTTGCCGGACGCATCATCCAAGCCGCGGCCGTGGGCATTATGACCGCGTTCCCCGACTGGATTAAGAATAAGACTGCGCTCGTTCTCGCCTATGTGCTGTCAATCCTCGGGTTCGGCGCACTCGTGGCCATTACTAATGCCGAGAGCCACGAGGACCGGCCGGAGCCGGAGACTCCCGATGTCCCCGTGTGGGCCATCCCGGTTGCCTTCGGCATTCTGCTGCTGGGCGGATGGATCACCGTAAAGACTGAGCGCAGCGTGGTGCGATTTATTCGCCGCCGCGGGGTGGCAAGACCCTGGACCGTCTGGGGTGGAATCAGTGCCGCCATCGTTTTCATTCTCAGCGAGCTTGAAGCACGCGAGCTCACCGCCCGCAACTAAAAGTGCGTATGGTGGGGCACATGAGCTCAAAGGTCACAGATTTGGCGCAGGTCCGCGCCAATCGTGGTGATTCTGCTCGAACCCTGCTGTGTCAGGTATCTAACGTCCGCGCGGATGCCGAGGTTCACCGTCAGATCGGTTTTTCCGATGCGCTCACGTTGGAAGAGCTCCACCATATTCTTGAAATCTGCTTCGGGCTGCCGCACGAGGATTCACCGTGGCACTTTTTTGAGCACACAGATGCCCGCGGCCAGCGCATCGATCCGAACCACACCGTGCGCGAATTCTTGAGCCGCGAAGGCGAGCAGGTTGATTATGCCTGGGGGCTGTGGGATTTCGAGATTGTTGTGGTGGAGACCTACCCGCGCGATAGCGGGACGCCGGAGGCCCTGTGCGTGGGCGGTTCCGGTTCTTTCCACACACCCTTCGATCTCACCGCCGTGAATGCGGAGCTCACCGGTCAGGAAACAATTGATGAGGTTCTGGAACTTGTGGCTAGTCCCGTTCGCGCGCTGATTGAAAGAACCCGGCTCTATGACTTCGTTCCACTTCTCCAAGCGCTGGATTTGAAGCGTGAGGTGAGCATTGATGCTGGGGTGTTTCGCCAGCTGCGCACTTTGCCGCGTGAGGTGACGAACGAGGGTAAGGATGCTTTCTGGTCGTTGGCTCTAGCGCTGTCCTGCATGGGCGGGCGCGAATTGACCGATTCCGTAGCGGAGACCTCTATGGCCGCGCTGGGGTGGGTCGACGATGATGGCGAGGAGCTGCGTGGCCCGGAAATTCGGGAGCTGTGCTTGGCTTCGCTTAAGGTGCTTTCTTCTCTCGGCGCCTATGGTGAAAACGCCGTCGCGCCCGTGGACCGCCTGGACATTTACCGCGCTCTTGTCCGCGGGTAGAGTATTTCGCCGTGACTGAACCTACCTCTAGCATGAAGACCCAACTCGTGCGCTTCGTATCCGTCGGTGTTTTCACTGCGGCGATTGATTATGGCCTTACCCTCTTTCTGACGTACCTAGGCCTGCACCGTTCTTTGGCGAAGGCGATTGGCTGGGTCTTCGGCACTATCGCCGCCTATGTGGCGAATGCCCGGTGGACTTTTGGCGCCCAGGTTTCTGGTCGCACCGCCGGTGCCGTGGGCTTGTTGTATCTGTCTACTTTCGCCGTGCAGAATTTCTTGTATTGGGTGCTCAACGCCCCGCTGATCAGCCTGGGCTTCGACGGCGCACTCAAGGACACCATCGCCTTCGTCATCGCACAAGGCGTGGCCACGGTGACCAACTTCGCCATTCAGCGCGCCTTCATCTTCAAAGGAAAGTAACCATGCCCGGTCGCGCCGAACGCCTCTCACGGTCGAATTCCCTGCAGGCGCAGGGTACGAAGTTCGCGATCACGGGGGCTATTGCCGCGCTTATCGACGTCTCCCTGACCTGGCTCTTTCAAATTGGTTTAGGTCTGTTTGGCGATGTGGCCTCGAGAACTATTGGCTTTGCCGCCGGCACCTTCGTGGCTTATTTATTGAACCGGCGGTGGACCTTCAACGCGCGGGCTTCGAAGCGCCGCTTTGCTGCCGTGTTTGCCACCTACGCCATGACCTATGCGATCAACATTGTGCTGTATCGCTGGGCTTTCCCCTTCTTTGATCACACGCTGGACTGGCCTTCGTCCTGGGCGCTGACAGTGGCTTTCGTGATTGCCCAGGGCACGGCAACGCTTATCAACTTCTTTGTTCAGCGGTGGGTGATTTTCCGCAGCACGCGAAAGTCCTTTGAGTTTTAGGGCCGGCGGAAGTCTTCTTTGCGGCCGCGGTTGTGGAGGCGCAGCCATTCCATGAATCCCTTCACGTCGTGCTGCTGCACGATGAAGAACCAGCCGAAACGCGCGAATTCCTGCGGCAGCAGCTTGCGCATGCCGCGCTGCCACAGAAGGTAGCCGCGGTTGCGGTAGGTGAAGAAGCGCTTGAACTCGCCCTCCGGATACTGCGTGTGCATCTTGCCGCCGAGGATGGGCTTGAATTCATCGGAGCCATCCGGGTGCAGGTAGCTGGTGGTCAGCGCGGTGCCGAAGCTTAAGCCTGAGTTGACCAGGCGGCGGTGGTACTCCACTTCATCGCCACGGATGAACAGGCGGTAGTCCGGTACGCCGATGATCTCCATGGCTTCGGCAGAGATGAGTGCCCCGTTGAAGAGAGAGGCAATGCCGGGGAGGAAATCACCCTCTAGTTCGCTCATGTAACGCCGCCACACCAGGCCCTGGCGCAGTGGGAAAGCCAGCTTGGCGGGCTCGTCGATATTGCACACGGCTGGGGAGACTTCGTGGAGGCTGTTGTTTTCCGCAACTCGGTAGAGCTCCTCGAGCACGTGGTGGTCGGCGGGGCGGCCGTCATCGTCAGCACACCACACTGCATCCGCGCCGAGGGCCAGAGCTGTCAGGAATCCCAGTGCAAAGCCGCCCGCACCGCCAAGGTTGGTTTCCGAAGGCACGTAGACGCCGCGCTCGCCGGCGAGTTCGTGGAGGAGATCCTCTACTGCTGCTTCCGCACCGTTATCCACCACGATCACCCACTGCACCGGGTGTGTCTGGTTCACCACCTGCTCAAGGGAGGCGCGCAGCAGCTCCACGCGCTGGTGGGTGACGATCACAGCGGCCGTCGTTCCGGCCTGGGACAGGGTGGCAGTCATGGATTCTATTGTGCCATCCGTGATGAGTTATACGATGCTGCCATGGCTGTAAAAAGTATCGAAGAGATGTGGGCTCCATTCAAACTCACTGTGCAGGTTGGCGAGCTGACCTTGCGGGTGCTGCGTGATAGCGACATCGCCGCCATCCACGGTGTTAGTGCCACTGAGATTTTTGGTGAGCCGCTTCCGGAGTACACGTTCCCGTGGTTGAAGCAGAAGCCGGACCCGAGTTTCCGGTGGGCGCACCGTGCGCAGATGTCTCCGGAGGAGTGGTCGTTGGACTTCGGCGTGCACCTTGGCGGTGAAGTCATTGGTTCGGTGGATCTGCGGGCGCAGAATTTTCCCGATAACCATGAGGTCGTAACCGGATCGTGGATCTACCACCGTCTTCAGGGTCGCGGGATAGGTACGCAGGTCCGCCACGCCGCTGCGGTATTTTGCTTCGAGTACTTGGGCGCGCGCCAGCTGCGCTCCGAGTGGGAACTGGGCAATGAGGCTTCCCAGGCTGTATCGCGCAAGCTGGGCTACACCATCGAAGGAAACAAGGCCGTGCTGCGCAAAGAGGATTATCAGCCGGGGCCGGAAGTGACTGTGGCCGGGATGAGTGAAGAGCTGCGCGAAATGCTTGGGTATTAGCTCTAGACGTTCTCCTCGTTGTCGAAGCGCTTGCGCAAATCCCGCACGTACTGGCCCACCTCGGGGCCTTCGTACTCGCCGACGACCTCGGAGACCTCGCCTACCGAGCGAATCTGGCCGTGGTCGATCCACAGGGCGGTATCGCACAGCTGCGCCAAGAAGTCGTTGGAGTGGGAGGCAAAGACTAGGATGCCGGAGCGCTTCACCAGGTCCTGAAGACGGACGCGGGCCTTGGCCATGAAGGCGGCGTCGACGGCGCCGATGCCTTCGTCGAGAAGCAGGATCTCCGGCTCAATGGAGGTCACCACGCCCAGTGCTAGGCGCACGCGCATACCGGTGGAATAGGTGCGCAGCGGCATGGAGAGGTAATCACCCAGCTCAGAGAATTCCGCGATCTCATCCATCTTGGCCTTCATCTGCTTGATGGTCTGGCCCAAGAAGAGGCCGCGGATGATGATGTTGTCATAGCCGGAGACCTCTGGGTCCATGCCCACGCCGAGGTCGAAGACCGGGGCCACACGCCCGCGGACGTCGGCAGCGCCGCGCGTGGGTTCGTAGATGCCGGAGAGCAGTCGCAGCAGAGTGGTTTTGCCTGCGCCGTTGTGGCCGACGAGGCCGACGCGGTCGCCCTCACGCAGGTGGAGGTTGATGTCTTTGAGCGCTTCCACCATGACCACGTTCTGGTCATTCTTGCCAATGGAGCCACCGGCCGTGGAGAGCATCGCCTTCTTGAGGGAGCGGGACTTGGCATCAAAGATGGGAAAGTCCACGCAAGCGTTATACGTATCAATGGAAACCATGGACGATCCTTTCTAGACCCAGTAGGAGACGCGGAAGCGCCACTGGCGCATGGCCAGGCCGGCGATGAGCAGGCCGGCGACGGTGCAGCCGATGACGATGAGCCAGTGATAGCCGGCGACGGGCTCGCCGATCATGGGGGCGCGGATGATCTCCATGTAGTGGTAGAGCGGGTTGATCTCAGCGATGCGTGCGCGGCTGGCCACGGCACCTCCCTGATCCTTCAGGGTGTTGGTCATCCACACGATCGGCGTGACGTAGAAGAGCAGCTGGGTTAGGGCCTCCAGCAGCGGGGCAACGTCACGGAAACGGGTGGCGATGATGCCGAAGAACATGGCTACCCACACGCCGTTGACTAGGAAGAGTCCTAGCGCCGGGATGAACAGGAAGAACTCCCAGCCCAAGTGGCGCGGGAAAATAAGAATGAGCAACAGCCAGATGATGAGGTTGTGACCCAAGAAGAGGGTCTGCCGCCAGACCAGGCGGTAGACGTGTACCGACAGTGGTGCGGGCAGCTGTTTGATCAGGCCCTCGTTGTCGATGAAGACCGTCGAGCCTTCCTTGATGGCACCCGAAATGAAGTTCCACATAATCAGGCCCACAGTCACGTGGGGCAGGAACTCTGCCACGGGGATCTGGAAGAGCATGGAGTACAGCAGGCCCAGGGCCGCGGCCATCACGCCGGTCGCGATGGTGATCCAGAAAGGCCCCAGCACCGAGCGGCGGTAGCGCTGCTTGATGTCTTGGATGCCCAGCTTGAACCACAGCTCGCGCTGGCGAGCGCCTTGCAACAGATCAGCGAAGGCCGCCGACATGGTCATGGAACGCGAGGCCGGCTCCTCACCGGGTGCAGGCGCGGAGGTCATGCGGGCGACGTCGTCACGCAGGTTTTTCTTGTCTTGCACGCCATTCACCCTAGCGCGCACATCCGCTAAAAACCTACACACACGCCCTTAACCTGGGAAAACACGAGCGAGCTGGGAAAATCGAGGGTTAGGAAAGATTTACGTGGGGCGTATAGAGTAGGGAGTCGATCGGACGATTCGAGGAAGGGTTGAAGCATGACGGAACAGTATGACGTCGCCAGCGTGCGAGGTCTTTACACTGGTCTGTCCGATGGTTGGACCTACCTGAACGCGCACGCCGCGCCGCAGATTGCGGAACGCGTGGCCTCTGGGGTTGCCCGTTCTTTCCGCTTGTCCGCCACGGTGAAGCCGCTGGAGGATGCCGTGGGCGCGCACTCGGCGCATCACGACCCCGGGGAGCTCCACGCGGCGGACATGTATGACTCCGCGCGCCGGGCGGTGGCGGATCTCACGGGGGCGACAGCGCAGCGCGTCATCCTGGGCCCGTCGCTGCCGGTGCTGTACCAATCCTTGGGTGTCGCACTGCGCCCGCTCCTGCGCCGCCAGTCCTCGGTGGTGCTCTCCCGTTTTGATTCCCCGGAGTTTACGAGCGCGTTTGAGCACCTGGGTGCCGATATTCGGTGGTCGCAGCCGGACTTGGGAACTGGCGAGCTGCCGGCGTTCCAATATGCCGATCTGGTTGATGGTTCGACGCGTTTTGTCGCCTTTTCTGCCGCCCACGAGCTGCTGGGCACGGTCACGCCGGCCTCGGAGATTATTGATTCGGTCCATGAGCGTTCGCGCGCCTGGGTGCTTGTCGACGTTTCCGCTATCGCCCCCTACCGCCTCCTCGACTTTGACGCGATTGGGGCGGATATCCTCGGCGTGGATGTGGGCGCTCTTGGTGGTCCGCAGATGGCGGCGCTGGTCTTCCGCGACACCGCGATGTTCCGCCGCCTCGATGAGCTTGTTGTTGGCCCGGTCTCCGCGGGCTTGGCCGGTGGCGTTGGTCCCCTGGTGGATCATCTGGCAGAACTCGCCGGTGGGGAGCGCGGTTCGCGCCGCGTGCGCCTGACACGTTCGATGGAAGCCCTCTCCGGTTATATGGAGGATCTCACCGGGGATCTCTACAGCCTGTTGGGCACGCTGCCGGCCGTTCACGTCCTGGGAGTGACAGGGGAAGCGGCAGCCGACGCCTCCGATGACCGCCTCCCACGCCTCACCTTCGCTGTGCGGGACGTGCCTGCGGATGTGATTCACCGTCGCCTCTTTGACAATGGCCTGGTGACTACCATCGCCCCGCACACTCCACTGCTCACGGAGATGGGCGTGGAGGAGGTCGGCGGTGCCGTCACGGTCTCGCTGAGCCCGTTCAGCACGTACCACGACGTAGAGCACCTCACCCGCGTCGTGGCGTCGCTGGCTTAGACCTCGAGGACGAGCTTGCCCGTGACCTCGCCGGAGTCGAGGGCTTTGTGGGCTTCGGCGGCGCGAGCAAGCGCATACGTCGCGTGCAGGTAGTGCTTGACGCTGCCGTTCTCTAGCCAAGGCCAGACGTGTTTAACGGTATCCGCAACGATGGTGGCCTTGCCCTCCAACGAGCGGGAGCGCAGCGTGGTGCCCTGCAGGGTCAGGCGCTTGTTAAGCAGAATACCCATGTTGAGCTCGGCCTTCGTGCCACCCTGCATGCCGATGGTGACCATGTGGCCACCCTTAGCTAGCGCGATGAGGTTCTTCTTGAGGTACTTCGCGCCCATGATGTCGAGGATGACATCACATTGGTTTTTCAGCTCCTCGGCGAAGTCCTGCTCGTTGTAATTGATGAGGATGTCCGCACCGAGCTCCTTGCAGGTCTCGAGTTTTTCGTCCGAGCCAGCCGTCACGGCGACGGTGGCGCCCAGTTGCTTCGCCACCTGGATGGCGAAGGTGCCGATGCCGCCCGCGCCACCGTGGATGAGGATGGTCTGGCCTTCCGTGAGACCAGCCTCCATCGCGATGTTGGACCACACGGTGCAGGCCACCTCGATGACGGAGGCGGCCTCGGCAAAGGAATAGCCACGGGGGATGGGCAGCAGCTGGCCCTTGGGTACGGCGACGTATTCGGCATAGCCGCCGCCGGCCAGCAGTGCGCCGACCTTGGAGCCAACCTCGACGTCGGTGTTGCCTGCATCGACGACCTCGCCTGCGACTTCGAGGCCGATAATCTCCGATGCGCCCTGCGGCGGCGGGTAGTGTCCGCGGGCCTGGAGCAGGTCGGCGCGGTTTACGCCGGCGGCTTTGACCTTAACGAGGACTTCGCCGTCTTGGAGTTGTGGTTTATTGGTTTCCCCCAACTCCAGCGAGTGTGGGTCTTCCAGGTTGGTCTGAATGATGGCTTTCATGCCACACCACCGTACTTAAATCCAATCATCCTCGACGAGGAACGCATTGACCGTGATAGCAGCAGCATTGGCCTGGCCCATGGCCATCGCCACCTGTGCGCCTGGATTGACCACGTTGCCCACCGCCCAGACGCGCGGGTGGCTGGTGGCACCGGTGAGATCAGCCTCGATCAGGCTGCCGCCCATCGCCGGTGGCGGGCTATGGCGCTCGAGGTTGAGGTCAGCGAGGAACTCATCGTGGGGGCGGGGAATGGGCATGTAAAACAGTGCATCGACGGCATAGATTGTACTCCCAACCAGGACTTTTCCGTCTTGGAAGGCGGTGACGGGGCCGTCGATAAGCGCAATGCCCCGCCGAGTCAGGTCCGCGCGCTGCTCGTCGGTGAATTCCATTCCATTGGTGAAGAAGGTGATGTCCTTCGACCACTGTCGCAGAACCGCGGCATGGTGGAAGGAGAACTCGCCGATGTAGAGCACGCCGAGCTTCTTGTCCGCCACCTCGTATCCGTGGCAGTAGGGGCAGTGGAGGACCGTATTTCCCCAGTTTTCTTCCAAGCCCGGGATGTTGGGGTGCTCGTCGTCCACGCCGCTGGCGACGATGATGGAGCGGGCAGCGACGGTCTCACCGTTGCTCAACGTGGCGGTGAGCGTGCGGTCATTATCGGTGACGGAATCCACGGTGGCGTTTATGATCTGCGCGCCATAGCTGCGCAGCTGCTCCTTGCCGCGCTCCTGGAACTCAAGGGGTGGCGTGCCCTCGAGGGCAATGACTCCATGAATTTCATGGGCGAAACGGTTGCGGGGAGTGGCGGAATCAACAATGAGCACGCTGCGGCGGGCGCGGACCATGACTAGGGCTGCCTGCAGGCCGGCCGCGCCACCGCCGATGATGAGGGTATCTACTGTCTGCATGGCCGCGAGTAAACCAGAGGAGGGTTTATATGGCAATGGTTTTCATTAATTTGTGGCAGGCGTCACGCCCAACCCTGACTTGGCCAAGTTAGTGTCGAAGGGTTGGGGTGTGGTGGGAATTCGTCAACATGAGGCATCGGCCAGAATTGCGAATGCGGCCCGTCGAAGGATGGCGCCTTGTGTATCCTTTGGATGTCGTTGAGCTTTTAAGGAGCAAGAAAGTAGCATGACCTACCCCTCCACCGTCTCTAAGGTGGGCATCCGATCGCGTGCCCTGCGTTTCGCACCGCGCCGCTCGGACTGGTCCCGCGCGACGATCGGGCGCGACCTTTCGGCAGGCCTCATGGTGGCCCTCGTCGCACTGCCCCTCGCGCTCGGCTTCGGCGTTGCGTCCGGTGTTGGCGCCGCAGCCGGAATTACGACGGCCATCGTCGCGGGCATCTTGGCCGCGGTCTTCGGTGGTAGCAATGTTCAGGTAAGCGGCCCGACCGGCGCAATGACCGTCGTGTTAATCCCCATCGTGGCCGACCATGGTGCCGATGGGGTGCTCGTTGTCGGCGTGCTGGCGGGACTCATGCTGCTCTTACTGGCATTCACCGGCGCTGGCCGCGCGATAAAGTACATGCCTTTGCCTGTCGTCGAAGGTTTCACAGCCGGTATTGCGGTGATCATCGGCCTCCAACAGCTGCCTGCTGCACTCGGTGTTGACGTCGACGGCGAGAAGGTCCTCGGGTTGGCGTGGGGCGCAATCAAAGCTTGGTTAGATGCCCCGGGATGGCAGGCGCCAGTGATGACCCTCGCGGTGGCGGCCGGAATCGTGGTTGCGGCGCGCGTTCGTAGTGGCTTTCCCGCGGCGCTGGTGTTGGTAGCTGCCGCGACGGCCATCAACATGCTGGCAGACAGTAACCTGAAGACAATCGGCTACATCCCGTCGACGTTGCCTGCTCCGCGCTTGCCGCACATCCCGTGGGAGCACCTGGATTCCTTGCTGTTGGCAGCGGTCGCCGTCGCAGCGCTCGGTGCGTTGGAATCGTTGCTGTCTGCGACGGTCGCCGACGCAATGACCGTCGGTGACCGGCACGATCCTGACCGCGAGCTCTTTGGGCAGGGCGTGGCCAACGTCGTCGCGCCCTTGTTCGGCGGGATCCCCGCGACCGCCGCGATCGCCCGAACTGCTGTCAACGTGCGGGCAGGCGCGGGTACGCGCCTGGCGGCGGTGTTCCATTCGCTGCTTTTGCTCGTCGCAGTGCTCGTCGCGGCCCGGTGGGTGGGCGAGATTCCTCTCGCTGCGCTTGCCGGCGTGCTTATCGCCACTGCGATCCAGATGATCCATCCGCGGAACCTCCGCTCGGTGATGCGCGCCACCAAGGGCGACGGGGTCACCCTGCTTATTACGGCTGCCGCCACCGTCGTGTTCGACCTTGTCGTCGCCGTGCTCATTGGCCTTGTAATAGCGGGCTTCTTCGCGCTACGCGATACCGCCCGCACGGCGGTGTTAGAGGCCGCCCCACTGGAGACGGGCGACCACCGCGACAAGGAACGCGAGCTTCTTGACGAGCACATTGCCGCCTTCCGCCTAGAAGGCCCACTCTTCTTTGGCGCAGCGCACGATTTCCTCCTCGATCTCGCTGATGCTTCGTCGGTCAAGGTTGTCGTGCTCCGCATGCGCTATGTCACGACGATTGACGCCACTGGCGCCCAGATGCTCGCTGACACGATCGGGCGCCTTGAACGTCACGGCACCCGGGTCCTACTCTCAGCCACGAAGCCCGAACATGTTCCGGTGTTGCGCGAACTCGGCGTATTTGACCAGCTTGCGCACGAGAATCACGTCTTCGACGACACTCTCGACGCCATCGCCCACGCCCGACTGCATGTCTCGCGCATTCAGCATGAGGAGTCGGATGGCGCACCCGCGGCGTCGCAAAGCAATCAGTACGACGAGTAGCGCTGACGAGTCGAATTCTTCTCCCGCGGCGGAGTCTAGTACTCTGAACGTGTTGCGCGCGGTGCATGCTGACGCGTGACGAGGAGGCGTGGCAGAGCGGCCGAATGCACTGGTCTTGAAAACCAGCGTGGGGAAACTCACCGCGGGTTCAAATCCCGCCGCCTCCGCCATTTTTTTGGTGATTACACCAAAATCTTGCGTAAATTTAGCAGTGGCACTGGGCTATTCTAGTCCCATGGCCAACCGGCAAATATTCCTCCGCCCAGAGTACAGCCACCCAAGCTCGCTGTGGCCGTCTAAAGAACTCATAGTTTCTGGGGCTAATAGAATCGGATTCTATCTTCCTGAAGACTTAGGAATTGAGTCCGATCTGGGACGCGAAATCCTTGAGTGGACGGAGGAGTTTCAGCAGAATTTCCTCGAGATACCCGATAGCTTTCGCCAGCGTCCGCGTTGGAAGGACCAATTCGATAGATTTCGATGGTACGACGCGGGATGGCGTATTACTCACCAATTAAGGGAGCTTTTTCCATCGGTACAGATTGTTCCCCAGTTCGCTCAATTCGTTTTCTCCGTTAATGAGCGAAGAGAAAATGCAGGGAAGAAGCCCTTATGCCTCCCCGGAGAACAACTCACAGGGTTTGTATGCATTAGGGATGTGAGGAATGGCGATTAAGGGAAGTTATCGCTCTACGGCGTCAGGCATTGTCTCCGTTGTTCATCGCTGCAGTCACCCAGCTCAGAACGCATCCCACTAGTAGGAACCCGCTAATTTGCAGGTGGGTGGCCCAGTTTCCGCCGCCGCCAGGCAAGGCGAGAAAAATTGAAAATGCAACTGCGGCAAGGCAGTGGAGGGTCAACCGGCTATGTGCGCCTAGACGTCGTTGTGGCCAGGCTTTTTCGATGGCCCAGCTCACTGCTATGAGAATGGCGTAAAAGGTGATTCCCGCTAAGGCTCCTGGAACAAGGTAGAGCATGGATTCATCTCCTCTCGGGGGGAATCATGGTTGTGGTAAGGAAGGCGGTTTCGTGATGTCAGAGGATAACTATTCGGCGTGGGTAGAGACTGATTATCTTTTCGGCTCCCCAGTCAATGCTCGCCGGCTATTGGAGTCTTACGAGCAAGTACTGGACGGAAAGGCTAAGGAGCACGACATCGATCTAGATGTGTAAGAACTATCTTCCGATCGAAGTGGAGTATTCACCTTCTGGCAGGGTGGAACCGGTTTTGTTTATCTGAGAGGAATTTTGCCTATTTCCGGTAAACATCTCGTCGGTGAGCAACGCGCAGGACGAGCACCACGAGTTTTCCGTCTATGATTTCATAAACCACGCGATAGTGTCCGACTCGAATTCTGTACAGGTCATCTGAAGCTTTTAGTTTCTTTACTCCATCCGGGCGAGGGGTAACGGCTAAGTCTTCGATTGCAGCAAGTAGTCGCCTCTGTGTCGGCCTGTCGAGCTTGCGTAGCTCCTTGGCTGCGGATGCCTTATAGGTGATGTGATAAGTGGAGTTAGCCATAGAAGGCGATTAGGTGAGTCCGAGTTCTTTTTTGAGGTCTTCGTGTGAAATCTCTACGGCTTCTCCTCGGGCAATCTCTGCGGTCTGAACATCCTCACGATCTTCTAGTGCTTCGACTGCGCGGGCGAAAAATGAAGGAGAGACGACAAAAGCGCGAATCCGGCTTCCACGACTAGTGATGGCGACGGGCGTGTGCTGTGCTTCTTCAAGAATTTGGCTTTGAGATTGGCGGAATTGGCTGGACGCCACTGACATCGTTTTCATACAACAAATGTACATCTTGTACATTTTGGTGGGCAAGGGCCGCGGGATAGAGGGTTGCTGTTTATCCGATCCGCCCCGCTAATATGCGGGGCAGTGCCTCCGCTGCGGTGGCGGTGACCACCACGCTGGCAAGCGGCGAGAGGTCCGTGGGCTGCGGGGTGACTTCCACGATGGGGATACCGCGCGCGTGGGCAATCTGTGGCAGGCCGGCGGCGGGGTAGACCACGCCGGAGGTACCCACAATGAGCAGCGCGTCCGCGGTGGACATGCGGCGCTCGGCCTCGGCCCATTCGTCGTCGGGCAGGGCCTCGCCGAACCACACCACGCCCGGGCGCACGAGCCCACCGCACATGGGGCATTCGGGTGGCGTGATGGACTCAACTGGCTCCGACGGGAACGCGATGTCGCCGTCATACGGCGTATCGCAGTCGGTGCAGCGGAATGCGAACAAGGAGCCATGCAGGTGAACCACGTCTTGGCTTCCGGCGCGCTCGTGCAGATTATCGATGTTTTGCGTGGTCACCGTCATGCCGTGTGCGGCGGCGATTGCGCGGTGCCCGGCGTTGGGCTCGGCCCGCTGCGCCAGCTGGGCGCGCCAAAGGTACCAGGCGAACATGGGCTTAGGCTCGGTACGCCATGCGCTTATCGACGCCATCGCAACCGGATCCACGTTCTCCCAAATGCCTGTCTGCGCATCGCGGTATGTGGCGATGCCGCTGTCCGCGCTCATGCCTGCGCCGGTGAACACCTCGACGTGGGTGGCATCAGAAAGAATCGAGTGTGCGCGCTCAAACAGGTGCTCCATGCATCTAGAGTACGTCGATGAGCACGCAGAATGCTATGGATGCGCTAAGCGCGATGCCCATGCGCCACAGGTAGCGGCGGCCAGGTTCGTGCGCGGTGTTGATCTGCAGCTTCGAAGGATTCATGGGGAAGATAGCTATGCACATGGGGTCTGTGGGCTCGTTATAGAAGCCCATACCACCGGCAAAGCGGAGTGCTGTGTTGCGAACCTGTTCATCATGGTCGGTGGGAATGGATTGCACGGCCTTCGCAGATGTCAGCGTCAATCGGACGCCCTGAATCATGGTGAACACGGTGAAGGCTATCCACGCGGCCACGAGTAGAAAGCCCGAGAAGGGGATATCCGGAATGACGGTGCAGACCGTAGTGAGGCACACGCAGGCCGTCATGGTGAGGACTGTCTGGGCAATGAACGTGGCGGTCTTTCCAGTGAGCAGCTCCGCGCGCTGTGCCGTGGCCTCGGAGAACGGAAGAGCTGACTCTGCCGGTACATCCATTGTTATTCGAGCCAGCGAGATCGGCGGCACGCACAGCGGCAGCGCAATGGCGAACACAACGCCGATCCACACCAGGACCGTTGCGTTGAGGAAAGATTTGGGCTCGAAGCGGTCCGGGTTGCCCGAGCCATCGAAGTGGACCGGGATGGGATCGGGCACCGAGTCCCAACGCAGCAGCATGTACACCAGCGTGAGAGCACACACCACAGCGGTAGCGATGTAATACTGGCGGGTCCTCATGGCAGTGAGCTTACAAGGTGGCCTGTTGTTGGCTGCGCTGCGGGAGTCGGATTCTTACATGGTTCCAGTCATAAGGTTCGTTTGGGGGCAAGTAAACCATCTGCGCCTAGGTAGATGGTTCGTTTGGGTGCAAACAAACCATCTGACCAGAACCATGTGAGGGGAACCCTTTGTGGGGCAAGTAGTACTGACTCTTGGGGGCTGATTGGTCGATGAAGGGGAGCTGTAAATGGTCCCTTCAAATTGGTCTCTTTACTTTGGTCCTTTCACTGGGTAAAGGTACCATCCTGGCGCAGGAAACTGGCTGTAAATGGTCCCTTTGCAATGAGTAGGGACCAGAGTATGGGGACCAAACTAAAGGGACCATGTAGCCAAGGTGATGTCGAGAAGGTGGAGCCGCCAGCTGAGGGGTAGAGAATCTCACGGCCAGTGGCGTGAAGCTAGTCGGCCACGCCCTGCTCGGCCTCTAGGTCATCGAGAGAAATGGTCTCTAGCTCGCCTCGGTGGGCGGCGTCGGCTTCGGCCTCGAGCTCGGAGATGTGCTCTTGCCAGGCGTCGATGCCGCCGCGCAGCGAGTAGACGTTGCTGAAGCCGCGGGCGCGCAGAGCCTCGGCGGCCTGGGCGGAGCGCAGGCCGCTGGCGCAGTAGAGGACGGCGAGGTCGGCGGGGTCTAGGGGTGGGTTGTGGCCGGCGAGGATGTCATCGAGCGGGAGGTGCTGCGAGCCGGGGATGAGGGAGGCGGCGCGCTCGGGGGAGGTGCGGACGTCGATAAGCGCGGCGTCCTCCGGGATGTCGCGGATGTCGGTGGGGTTGTCGGGGCGCGCCGGGGTGGCGCCGTTCGCGCGCACGGGGATGTACTCCCAGGTCCCGGCGAGGGAATCGTAGTAGCCCAGCGTGCCGATGAGCGGGGTGCCGATGCCCGTGAGGAGCTTGAGCGCCTCGACGGCCAGGGCGGAGCCGGCCACGCCGACGACCGGTCCCATCACGCCGGCCTGCGAGCAGGAGGGCACCTGCGGATCGGTGGGGAAGAGGTCTTCGTAGACCGGGCCGTGGCCGGAGTGGAAGACAGTGAGCTGCGCGTCGTAGCCTAGGAGCGAGGCCCACACGTGCGGAATGCCCAGCTCATGGGCGGCCCAGGAGGCTAGGTGGCGGGAGTAGAAGTTATCGGTTCCGTCGATGATGAGGTCAGCGCCGCACAGTTGCTCCAAGGCGGTATCGGGTGTCAGGCGCGAGAACTGCTCGACGGTGCACTCCGGGTTGAGGGCGTTCAAGGCCGCAGCGGCGGATTCGGTTTTGGGCTGGCCTACGGTTGCTGTGCTGTGGATGACTTGGCGGTGCAGGTTGGAGAGGGAGACGAGGTCGTCGTCGAAAAGCAGGATGCGCCCGACGCCCGCGCCTGCGAGATAGAGCAGGGCAGGCGAGCCCAGGCCGCCGGCGCCAATAACGGCGACGGTGGAAGCGCGAAGCCGTTCTTGTGTGGAGTTGCCCCACAGGGCTTCCTGGCGTGCGTAGCGTGAGCTCATTCCAGGCCTACCCACGTGGTGGTGTCATCGGTGTGGAGCTGTTCCTTCCAGATGGGGACTTCCGCCTTGACGCGGTCGGCGCAGGTCGACGCCGCTTCGAAGGCGTCCTTGCGGTGTGCGGAGGCGGCGGCGACGATGAACGCGGATTCGCCGATTTCTAGTGCTCCAGTGCGGTGCGCGCACCAGAGGCGGACGGCGGGGAAAGCGGCGGCGACTTCGCCAGCGACGCGCTCGATTTCCTGTTGGGCGGTTGGGTGCGCGGTGTAGGTAAGGAGCTTGACGCCGCGGCCGGAGTCGTGGTTGCGCACGATGCCGTCGAATAAAACGACAGCACCCGTTTCCGCAGTGGCGATGTCGGGGGCCGTGATGGGCTCAGCGCTGATGTGCGCGCCGAGAAGGCCGTAGTTAGTGCTCATTGATGCCTTCCAGCTGGTTGATGATGTGGTGAAGAACTGGTTCGAGGACCGCGCAGCCGTCCTTGGCAGCACCCGTGGAGCCGGGCAGGGCCATGGCGAAAGTGGACCCGGTGACTCCGGCAACCGTGCGGGAGAGCGCCGCGGTGGGGATGGCCGCCGAGTGCGCATAGAAGGCGTGGGCCAGGCCGGGCAGTTCGCGGTCAAGATGTGGGGTGAGTGCTTCGACGGTGCGGTCATCCGGCGTGATGCCGGTGCCGCCGGAGGTGAGGATGACGGAGGGGGCATCGGCGAAGGCAGTGGTAAGCGCAGAGTCGATGTCGGCGTCCGCGACGACGAGGGGCTGCGGGGTATCGAAGCCCTGCTCACGCAGGAAATTCACCAGGATGGGGCCGGAGCGGTCCTCGTACTCGCCAGCGGCGGCACGGGTCGAGGCAACGATAACGAGTGCGCGTCGGGTCATGAGAGTGGGAACACCTCCACGAGGTCGCCGGCTGAAAGCTGCGTGTTAGCCGGGATGCGGATGAGGGCGTTGGCGCCGATGGCCTGGGACATCAGGTGGGAGCTAGTACCGCCGAGGAAGGAGGCTTGGGCAGTGCCGTTGGAGATGCTGATAGTTCCACGGCGGAACTGTTCGCGGTTGTTGAGGCCTTCGGCGGGCTCAGTAAGGTGTGCGCGAACCAGCTCCGAGGCATGTCCAAGGACGGGGGCCAAGTAGAGGCGGAAGCTCACCAGCGTGGAGATGGGGTTGCCGGGGAAGCAGACGACGGGCACCTCGCCCAAGCGTGACAAGCCCTGCGGGCCGCCGGGCTGCTGCGCCACGTGGCCGAACCAGCCGTCCTCTTCGAAGATTTGGCGGATGACCTCAAATTTTCCGTGGGAGATGCCGCCGGAAGTAGCGATGACATCGGGGCGGTGGGTGATGACTGCTTCGGCGAGGTCCGCGCGCAGGGCAGAAGGATCGTCATTCGTGCGCACGAAGCCGGCCACCTCTATGCCGTATTGCGCGGCCAAGGCCGCGAGCATCGGTGCGTTGGAATCGGGGATGGTGGCCTCGCCCGCGCCACCGATTTCCGCGCCACCGGTGCAGATGAGGATGCGGGCGGGCGCGAAGGTGAGGACCTCGGTCAGGCCTTGGGAGGCGAGGGCGGCGATGGAGGGGGCGTCGAGAAGCGCGTGCTCGTTGACGAGGGTTGTGCCGGCCGTGACATCGGAGCCCGCGCGGCGGATGAACTGCTCGGGGGCTGCCGGCACAGTGACCGTGGCACCCTCCGATGGGAAGTGCGGGGGCTCGCAGTGCTCGACGGGGACGATGGTGGCAGTGCCCTCAGGGACCTTCGCGCCGGTCATGATGGGGAGGGCGGTGCCTTCATTGAGTGAACCCGGGGGATCTCCCGCCGCAATGGTGCGGCCTACGGTAAAGGTGCCGCCATCACATGTGGAAAGCGCATAGCCGTCCATCTGCGAATTATCGAAAGGTGGAAGGTTGTGTTCCGCGCGGTACGTCGCGGCGGCGCGGCGGCCGAAGGCGTTGGCCAGGGGAGTGGAGACCGCCCGGGGCTGCGGAAGGGCCGCGCGAACGGCGGCGAGGTGTTCCTCATAGGTGCGCATCGGGTTCCTTCCTGTCACAGAGGCTGGCATAGTGGCAACCATGGTTGACATACACTACTTTGCCGCAGCCCGCGCCGCCGCGGGGCGCGCGCAAGACACGGCGCAGGCGGCGACCTTGGGGGAGCTGTTGGACGTGTTGCGTGCTCGGCATACCGGCAGCACCGAGGCCGGCATGAGCTTTGCGGAGGTGTTGGAGCGCTGCACCTTCCTGGTGGATGGCGCGAGCGCTACCGAGGACGCCGTGCTTGGCCGCGCCTCCCGCGTCGACGTTCTCCCGCCCTTTGCTGGGGGTTAGTGTCGAGTTCGCAGCGGACTGGTGAAGAAGTTCACCACGCTGGAGACAATCGCGAGGACAATCGCGCCGATGATGGCAGCGCCCCAGCCGTCGATGACTAGCGAATCCATCAGCGCGCTGACGAGGAGCAGGACCGCGCCGTTGATGACGAGCGCGAAGAGGCCCAGTGTCAGGCAGGTCAGCGGTGCGCCGAGGAAGCGGAGCACCGGGGTGACGACCTCGTTGACGATGATGAAGACCGCCGCGATGAGCAAGAAATTCTGGGTGGTCGCAGGGACGATGTCGATTCCGGGGACAATCGCTACCACGGCCCAGAAGGCCACCGCGACGGCAATGACGTTGAGTGCAAAATTGATAAATGTCTTCACAACTGCACTCTAACGCGGAAACTAGCTCCGTGCAGCGAAGGCGGCGTCCCAGGCCTTGAGCAGCGTCTCGGTCTCCTCCGCCGTGGTGACGGTGACGCGTACGCCCTCGGGGAAGGCGCGGACCAGGACGTCATTCTCCGCGAGTTTTGCGGCGACGTCCTGCGGGGAGCCCAGCTTCGCAATGGAGTCGGCGGCGAACCAGATGTGGTTGGCCTGGGACTCCGGAACGCCAAAGTCCGCGAAGTGCGTGACCAGGCGGTCGCGCTGCTTAACGGTCTCATCGGTGCGCTCACGCAGCTCCTTCTGAGCGGCCAGCGAGGCCGCTGCACCAACCTGCGCCACCGAGTTCACGGAGAAGGGGATGGCCACCTTGCTCAGTGCCTCGATGATCTCGGCGTTGCCGAAGGCATAGCCCAAACGGATGCCGGCCAGGCCATAGGCCTTGGAGAAGGTGCGCAGGCCAATGACGTTGTCGTGGGTGTGGACATAGTCGGTGGCCAGCGGGACGGCATCGTTGCGGTTGTATTCGATGTAGGCCTCATCGAGCGCCACGATGACGTCCTTCGGGACCTTGGCCAAGAAGGCGTCGAACTCCTCCTTGGTGATGATGGAACCGGTGGGGTTATTCGGGTTGCACACGAAGATCAGGCGTGTCTTGTCCGTGATGGCAGCCGCCATGGCCTCCAAGTCCACGCGGTGATCCGCGGTGAGCGGGACCTTGACCGGGGTGGCGCCCACGACCTGCGCGAAGATGGGATAAGCCTCAAAGGAGCGCCAGGGGAAGACAATCTCATCACCGGGCACCGAGGTGATCTGCACCAGCTGCTGGCAAATCGCGGAGGAACCCGCGCCGGTGGTGACCTGCTCAGGGCTAACGCCAAGGTTTTCGGCGAGTGCCTTGCGGATTTCCACCGCACCCATGTCCGGGTAGCGGTTAACGTGCGCGACGGCAGTCTCCATGGCCTTGAGCGCGCCGGGCAGCGGCTCCTGGGTTGCCTCGTTGGAGGAGAGCTTCAAGGCGTGCTCGGCATTCTTGCCGGGGACATAGACGGGCAGGGAGGAAAGGTCTGGTCGAATCATGTTCTCCACCTTAGGCGTTGCGGGGGCCGCGGGGCCCGAAGTCGAATTCTGCAGTTTGCGGGCCGAAGGCCTGAAGTCCCTTCGGCGCATCGAAAGCGTCGAGGCGCACCTCGAGGAAGGCGCCGCGCTCCGGGTGGGCGGCGATGTCCTCTAGGGCCTTCGCTAGTTCGCCTTCGGTCGAGGCCACGTAGGACTCCATCGTGGTGTCCTTCATGAACACCTTCGGCAGAGCCGTGTAGTCCCACATCTGGATCTCGTTGTACTCGCGCTCCATGCCCAGGATGTAGCGCTCGATGGTGTAGCCATCGTTGTTGACCAGCACGATGATGGGCTTGAGGTCCTGGCGCACGATGGTGGAGAGCTCCTGGGCGGTGAGCTGGAAGGAGCCATCACCGATGAAGAGGACGTGGCGACGCTCCGGGTTAGCCAGCTGCGAACCGAGCACGCACGGCAGGGTAAAGCCGATGGAACCCCAGATGGTGGAGTTGATGTACTGCACGCCCTCGGGCATGCGCTGCTGGCCCAGCCCGATATTGGAGGTGCCGGCCTCGGCGATGACCACGTCATCTTCCTGGATGAAGCCGAGCATCTGCGGCCAGATGCGTTCCTGGGTCAGCGGGGCATCCGGGTTCGGCTCGAAGGGCTCGGGTTCGAAAGCCGCGCTTGTCGATGCCCCGGCTTCCGGGATGCGGTCGAGGAGGACGTCGAGAAGCTCCAGCGTATTGATGCCCACGAAGTACTCGCCGTCGGCGTTGAGGTGCTGGTCGCCGAAGTTGTAGACGCGGGCATCGGCCAGGTTGTGGGTGAAGGAGCCGGAGTTGACCTCGATGAAGCGCGGGTTCGTGGTGACCAGGAAGTCGGATTTTTCGATGCGCTCCTGCACGCCCGGGGCAGAGGCCGCGCCGTTGTAGGTGCCGATGAAGAGCGGGTGGCGCTCAGACAGGATGGCCTTGCCGGAGGAGAGCTGGGAGTAGGGCAGCTGGGCCTTGTCGATGATGGCGCGGAATTTCTCCGTGAAACCGTGGCGGTTGGTGTCCTGGTCGATGAGGATGATCGCGTCCTTGGCCTTAGCAAGGTGCTCTAACACGTAATCCGCAGCGGCGTTGAGGCGCTCCGGATCGGAGGGAGCCAGCTCGGTGGAGAATGGCTCGTCAGGGACCTCGATGGTCAAGTGCGTGATATCGGAAGGAATCTGGATGTGCACCGGGCGCTTCTCGCGCAGGCAGGTGTGCAGGGCGCGGTCGAATTCCTCGACCACGTTCATGGGGGACACGCGCGTGGCCACTTCGGTGAAGGGCGCGAAGGAATCGAGCATGTTGGCAAAGTCGCCGTCGGCAAGCGAGTGGTGCAGGTTCCAGCGGAACTCAGTCGCATACTGTGGCGGCGCGCCCGCCAGCGACACCAGCGGGACGTGCTCGGCGCGGGCGCCCGCGATGCCGTTGAGGGCGGAGAGCTCGCCCACGCCATAGGTGGTGAGCAGGCAGCCTACGCCGCGTTGGCGGGCATAGCCGTCAGCGGCATAGGCGGCGTTGAGCTCGTTGCAGGCGCCAACGAAGCGGATGCCCTCGGAGGCCTCGATCTGCTCGAGGAAGCTCAGGTTGAAGTCACCGGGCACACCGATGATTTCAGTAATGCCGATGGCCTTGAGGCGGTCCAGGATGAAATCACCAATGGTGGTCTGCATGAGAGGGTCCTTTCTATTTGTTTCGGGCGTCGTGGCGCTTCTTGCCCAGCCAGATGAGGGCCAAGGTCACAATCCAACAGGGTAGGACAATGGCGCCGGTGCGGTAGTCGGGCAACATGAACATCAAAACGATGACGAGAGCGAAGAAGGCCAAGCACAGGTAGTTGGCGATGGGGTAGAGGGGTGCGCGGAAGGCGGCGTTCGGGCAGCGCTTGCGGGAGTTCAGGTGTGCTACGGCAATGGCGGACCAGGAGATGAGCTCCGCGCCAACAATGATGGCGAGGAGAACAATCAGGATCTTGCCCTCGAAGAGGAAGTTAAGCAGCACAGCCGAGCCCATGAGCAGGGCGTTGAAAAGCAGAGCGCGAACCGGCACGCCCTTGGCGCTGACGGAATTGAAGAAGGGCGGGGCTTGGCCGCCGCGGGAGAGATCCCGCAACATACGCGCGCCGGAGAAGGTCATGGTGTTGAACACGGAGACGGCAGCGACGAGCACGATGAGGTTAAGGCCCGTGGCCGCGGCACTAATTCCCAGGGTGCTCAGCGCGCGCACGAAGGGCGAGGTGGAGGTATCGAGCTCATTCCACGGGGCGAGCAGCACGATGATGCCGATGCCGCCGACGTAGAAGATGAGAATGCGCCAGATCACGTTGTTGATGGCCTTGGGCAGGCTCTTGGCGGGATCTTGGGCCTCGCCCGCGGCGGTACCGATGGAGATGATGCCACCGAAGGAGAAAATCACCGCGACGAGGGAGAAGAGCACACCGGCGGCACCGTTGGGGAAGAAGCCGCCGTGCTCGGTGATGTTGCTCAAGCCGAGGGCGGGCTCCGGGGTGAGGCCGAAGACGATGGCCGCGCCGACGACGATCATGAGGATGAGCGCGACAACCTTGATAAGGGAAAGCCAGAATTCCGCCTCGGCGAAGGCGCCGACGTGCACCAGGTTGATGGCGGTGACGATGACGAGCGCGACGAGGGCGGTGAGCCAGTGCGGGATACCGGGGAACCAGAAGTCCATGATGGTGCCCGCGGCGGTGAGTTCCACCATGCCGACGACGATGGTGGTAAACCACCAGTTCCAGCCGGTGACAAAGCCGGCGATGGGCCCGATGTATTCGCGGGCGTAGGCGCTGAAGGAGCCGGCGACGGGGTGCTCCACGGCCATCTCACCAAGCATGCGCATGATGAGGAAGATGATGAATCCACCGATGGCATAGGCGGCGATAACGCCGGGACCGGCCTCCTGGATGGAGGCGCCGGAGCCCAAGAAGAGGCCCGTGCCGATGCACGAGCCAAAAGCGATCATCTGTAGATGGCGCGACTTCATGCCGCGCTGCAGGCCGTCGTCTGCACTCGTGTTGTCGCTGGCGACAAGGTCCTGTGCCCTGACGGAATTGTTGGTTGTGGTCATGTAGACGCCCTTCATGAACGTATATCTGTGACGTGAGTCATTGAACTGTAGGAGATTATTACGCACCACAGTTTTGTTTGTCACTAGACAATATTCGGAAGTATCTTTGACATATGTCAAAAGTGACACCCCCGCAGCTGACGAGTATCCAGGATATCGTCGACGAATGCGCCCAGATCCTGCAGCGCTCCGTTGAGGTGACTACCCCCGCCATCGCGGTGATTGCCGCTAGTGCGCAGATTGGTGCCATCGATAAGAACCGCGCCGCCTCTATTCTGAACCGCACCCCGCCCCCAGAGCCCATCCCGTGGATGCTGAGCTTCGGTATTCAAGAGGCGGTTCTGCCGGTTCGCCTGCCCGCCAACCCGCGCTATGACATGCTGCCTCGCGTGGTCATCCCCCTGCGCCACGAGGATCGGCTCGTGGGCTACCTGTGGATTATTGATGAGCCCGCGCTGGGTGATGCCCCCTTGGTCCGCCTCGGTTCTTTGACGGCTCCGCTGGCCAGGCTTATCGACGAACGCGATGCGCCCCTCGCCGCCCGCGCTCAACAGCTCGGCGAGCTGGCCCGCGAGGTGCTCACCGGTGATCCGGCCGCGCTGGCGGGTGCGCGGGAGCGCGATCTCTTGCCCTCCGATGGCGAGCTGACCGTGCATCGCGTGCTGGTGGAAGGCGATCAGCGCGCGGTGGCCGTGGAACTTGCCCGCCCGCTGGTGCGCCGTCCTTTCTTGGTCGCGGACTCTCACGATTCCCTTGTACTCGTTGAGTGCCGCCGCGATGACAAGGACACCGAGGCCCTCATGGAGGAGCTACAGAGTGCTGCGCTCGTCGCCGGCGCCGCGGTGGTAGCCCGCGGTTCGGCACCGACGGCCCCGCAGGCGCGACTCATGGCGGACGTGGCCAAACTCTGCGGCCAGGATTCGCTGCGCTGGGAGGAGGCCGGTGCGTGGCGGCTGCTGCGCGGGTGGGAGCTGACCCAAGCAACGGTGGTGGAGATGAGCCCGGATGCCGCCGTGCTTCTCGACGACCCTCGCAACTCCTACTGGCAGACCCTGCTGACCTACTTTGAGCATTCCCGCAACGTCTCTGCGACCGCCGCTGCACTCTACATTCACCGCGCCACGCTGCACTATCGCCTCGACCGCGTCCGTGAGATTCTCGGGCCCGGCGTGCTGGATGATGGCTGGCGCTGCGCGGCTCTCTACGTTGCCCTTAAGCTGCATGCGGCGCTTCAGGGAAAGAATAGGGAAGCCCCATTTTGTCCCTAGGGGAAGCGCTCAGGTAGAGTGATGGACGATTCATTGCGAATCGCTGGAGACGTGCCAGAGCGGCCGAATGGGGCTCCCTGCTAAGGAGTTGACTTACTTGCGTAGGTCCGGAGGTTCAAATCCTCTCGTCTCCGCAAACTACAGAACCCGAGTCATCGTTTCACCGGTGGCTCGGGATTTTACGTTTTCAGTTCCTTCGTATGCCGACAGCCCGTGAGCAGGGAACTTAGAATGAAGGCGCTGACCTTAATCTGTGCTGGCTGGGAGCGTCATGGAGTTACTAAAAGAGCCAATTTGGGATGTGGAAAGTAACGCGAACATCGATCCCGATGAGAACTTTGTCCGAATATTTTGTTCTTTCCAAAATTCATGAGTGCTATTCCCCTCAGCCACTTCCCAAAGCAACGAACGGCATAGTGAGGTGGGGGATGAAAAAGAAGTAAATATCGGGCGAATGTGCTTGATGGCGAAATGGGGCAGGGGTGGTTCCGAAGAATTTTTGGTCGCCTAATTCAGCACTAGCGGCAGGACCAATACACCGGTTGAGAGCGCGAGCATGCCTAAGCAGTTGATCCAGAATTCACTGTCGAGGAAGTGGGCGCGGACACGGGCTGCTGAGGCTGCGCAGAAATATGCGATGACTCAAAACATGGATGCGATTCCTACGCTTGGGAACCAGAGTCCGTCGATGACTCCTGTGGCTGCGCGGCACTTGATGACAATGAGCGCCCACCACCAGTCTTTGGGGCGCTGGTTAACCCGAGTCTCAAAAGACTAGGGTTTGCGGGGAAGGGGAGGGATTATATGCCTTCTTGTGCGCCCTCGCAACAAATCTTGAGGAAGTTTATACAATAGTCTACATTTTACATCTTTTGCTTCCAATTATCCCTACTGGATGTAACTCTAGGGGTGTCCGATTTTCAGCCATCTTTTCTAGAAAGGATTATGGACATGTATCGTCTCAAGAAATCTACGCGTTTAGTGGTGCTGGTTGCGGCAGCAACAGTTTTTGCACCAGTCAATGCTAGTGCCGGTACTGAGACTGACCTCGCTGAGTCGACTCAGAATAATGCCTCTCAGTCTTCTGTTTCCTCAGAAGTTGCGGAAAAAGCAGATTCCTATGTTTTCCTTCAGGGAGACCAATTCGCGATTGCTAGAGAGGCAGAAAGCGCTCTTTCGCAAAAGGAACTGCAAGAAATCAAAAATGAAGTAGAGACTCAGAACGAAAGGATCAGCGAGGCCAAGGCTGATAGTAACCTTGAGATGAAGGTGGCGGGAGACTCGATAACTTTCTGGGAAAAAGGGCCGAAGATTTCGAGCGCTGATGATGATGACATTGATCCATACTTTCAAGAGGGTCGGAATGGAATTGAATTCCATGGGACTTATGTGAGGGTGCTACTGTCTAAAACGACGATTAACCGGGTGGGTGGCGGTGTCACAATCGCTGGAGTCTGGATTCCCGAGCCAGTTCTTTCCAAAATCCTAGCTACTGGAGGGGCTATTGCTGGTCTTGCGCCCGGTGGTATGTATGCAGACTATGGCATTGGTTCGATTGTGGCTGGCGCTTTCACACATAATGCATATCCTCAGCGGGTTGGTTTTCAATAAATTATCCTTCCTCTAAACAGAAAGGGGTTTAGGGAAAGGTAATTGGAATTTTGCCATATGGATGTTTCTGCATTGTTCAGATAACAGTCCAAGAGAATCTGCCGCCTGGCAAGAATAGAAATGGTTCTGGAGAGTAAAATATGTGGAAAAAGATATTGGCCACTGTGGGCGTTTTATTGATGATGCTTTCCGCTCAACTTCAGTGGCCGTATGGGGTCACGATTGCTCTAGCAATTTTGGTCATTTTCCTTGTGTTTGTTCCATCTGGGAAGAAGTAAATATCTGAGCAGAGGTGGGTATTTTAGCGGGCCTGCCTCTGTTTTAGATTGATTATTTATTAAGTTATGAAACAAAATACTATTTCTATAGTAGGCAGGCTAGCTCTTTTCTTTCTGGCTAGCGTATCTTTTGGGGCCACGGCTTCATCAATATCTACTGCTCAACAGAGGAATTTCGATCCTCTTTCATATATTGAAAGTGGAGATGAGGTGCAGGTGGGTCCTCCCCGAGGGGCGGTGACGTGTTCTGTGACTATCATTTCCCAGCAGCGGGCCTTGACTGCCGGTCATTGTGGTGAAAGTGCGGATGAAGTGTATTCGAAAGGTAGGCGTATTGGAAGTATTGGTGAAAACTACTTGTGGAGTAACCAAGGGATAGATGTTTCAGAAATACTTCTTGATCCTCCGGTAGATTACGTTCTTCGGGCTGATAAAATTAGTGATAAAAGTATCGAAATACCTTCAGCTATTTTTGCAAAAACCTTTCTCGGAGGGAGAATTGATGGGGTTGTCAACGACAAGAACTTATATTGTGAGGCATTTTCCATCAATGGGAGAGAATATCAGGCGCGAACTCTAAAGGCTCAAATGACTTCAAAACCTGGGGATTCAGGCGCCCCTGTCTATAATCCTGCAGGAGAATTGGTGGCCCTCATTGAAGGCGGCAATGGGAAAGGGGATACTACTATCACGCCGCTTTCTTTCCTGGAGGAAAAACTCTCTGAAGACTCTTCTTCTAATGAGTGTAAAGGAAATGGTTAAATTACACAGCCTGTTTGCTAGGAGATTTTCCGCTTTATCTAACGACTAGTTGCAGCTGCTACGCAAAAGAGGAGGCGGAATCTGCTCAACGACTTCCTGCGCTAGCGACGAGTCGGATTTGGACGGTGTTGGTTGTTGCCGAGTGTATTTTGTTAGTCGGCGGACGTAGCGCCATCGGCAGATGCCTCAATACTAGTCCTTGTCCTAACATCGAGAAGTTTTAGAGTGCGTTAATTTTGTCGCTTTAGTGGCCCTTCCGGTTTTAGAGTGCGTTGATTTT
>NZ_KV817298.1:0-771 GCF_001814605.1 Corynebacterium sp. HMSC074C01
GGGGGGGGCTGTTTTCGTCAAGGTGAGCACATACCGGGTTTCCTGCTTCAAACCGCGAGCAGGATTCGACAAAACCCACAAATCTGGGTTTTCAATTTTCCCGCAGATAGACACACTGCCTACGCCGGTAGCAGGATCACCATTCTGGATAGTGATTCGGATTTCTGCTGCCGGGTCACTCGCTGTCAATGTGGCTACCCACATACCAACGCCGGGGCGTACCTGGTATTTGTTCGGCGTGGGGTTGATATTTCCCGCGTCTGGGAATGTGATGTACGTGTCCCCCGGCTTCGCGTACCCCTCCAGGGCGTACTGCACTGGGCGACGGCCAACGAGTTTCATGCTCATGCCCCCACCCCCACCGTGGTTAGATTGGTGTGAGTTCCATCCGATACTCGCATGGCCTGTCCGCCCTGTAGCGTACGCTCACTACACCCGCTACCTGACAAATCGTGTCGATAGACGGTGCTGCCATGCCCGTAGTGGCTAGTGGAACATCTCCGGACAGTCCGACCCCGTTTGGTGAGACAACCAGATTCTCGCTGACCCACAGGCGGAACCTGTACCAGCCTGGCGGAGGGGTCACCGATACCTTGTCGCTTTCCCACGTTCCGGGTACCTGCATTGTGTCCCACACCATGTAGGCGCGCTGTACGTCCGATCTGTCGGAGCTTCCCACGCATACCGCGCCACCAGAGGCACCAATCAGTCTTAGCGCCATGGCAGACACCCCGCCAAGCGCGCAAAAGTCCTACGAAGTAGGGGGGGGGG
>NZ_KV817299.1:0-471 GCF_001814605.1 Corynebacterium sp. HMSC074C01
CCCTCGACAACACGTTCTGGCAAGGCGACAGACTCGCCGTCAACGGCATGATTTCCCCGCCGTTGACTGGGCCGAAGGGTGCGCCTGGTGAAGTATCTAAATCGCAGATGGATGCGGCTATTGCCGCCGCCATTGTCGCCCTGGCCCCTACTGGTCTGAAGCTCGTGCTTGCCGCGCCGGACGATAAAACCGCCGAGCAGGCCGACACAGCAATCAGATCCAAGGGATACGGGGCCGTCGTGGTGGTACCAGCTATGGGTACCTGGTGGGAATAGGAAAAGGAGAAGCAATTATGCCAATGAGACTAATCAAACGGGGTGCGTTTCGTATCCCAGTATCTGTTCAACCCGGAGATGGTTGGGTCAACGTCACGAAACCTGGCTCCTCGCGCCCCTACATTTTTCCGGTGGAGGACCAGCGTATTACGGTGACCGCTTCGGGCTGTGGCGGGGTGCGTATTTATGACTGGGG
>NZ_KV817300.1:0-186119 GCF_001814605.1 Corynebacterium sp. HMSC074C01
ATATCAGGTGTCTACCAAACAGGGGTCAGGTCCACCCAGACCCCGGAAATCCGTCTACAAGCCACCACCTAAAACGGTAGAAATCAACAACGGCAAACCCCTAGCGCCCGAGACATCGAGCGCGTAAAGTAACAACCACGTCAAACAGGGGGATGTTCACAACTCAAAGGCAGGCGCCGATCGAGGGCAAAGGGACCAAAGTAAGAGGACCAAACTAGAAGGACCACCAAGCGAGCCTTTCCACATCCCCGGCCGGCTGGTTACTTATAGGCCGAGAAGCCCGTAATCTTCTTGCCCATGATGAGGGACTGCACAGTGTCGGTGCCCTCGTAAGTGTGCATGGCCTCGATGTCCGCGAAATGGCGAGCAATATCATTTTCCAGCAAAATGCCGACACCACCGAGCATGTCACGGGCGTCGGCGGCGATGCGGCGAGCAGCGCGGGTGTTGTGGAGCTTCGCCGCCGAAGCCTGTTCCGGTGCCAACGTGCCAGCATCCTCGCGCTGGGAGACCTCGCGGCAGGTCAGCATCATCTGGCTCAAATCGAGCACCATATTGGCCAAGCGCTGCTGAATAATCTGCGCCTTCGCCAACTCCCGACCAAATTGCACTCGCTCCAGCACATACGAGCGGGCAATCTCGTAGCAGGCCACCGCGGAGCCAAGCGCCATCCAGGACACACCAATGCGAGTCGCAGTCAGAACACGCGACACATCCTTGAAGCTGCGGCAGCCCGGAAGCTGGTTGGCGGCGGGAATGCGGCAATCAGTCAAGATGATGTGCGCCTGGTGGATGGCGCGCAGGGAAAGCTTTCCCTCAATGACAGTCGCCGAGTAGCCCTCCGTCTCCTGCGGCACGATGAAGCCACCCACGTTGCCATCCTCCATGCGCGCATAGATGATCGTGATGCCGCCGGAAGCGCCGTTGCCGATCCACTTCTTTTCGCCGTTGAGAACCCACTCATCGCCGTCACGCACCGCGGTGGTCTCCAAAGCGATGGAATCCGAACCGTGCGCGGGCTCGGTCAACCCGAAGGCACCCAACAAAGAGCAAGCAGCCATCTGCGGCAAGTACGAAGCCTGCTGTTCCGGAGAACCAAGCATCGAAATTGAGCGCATGGCCAGCCCCGCCTGCACCGCAATCACCGTGCCCATCGAAGCATCGGCACGCGTGACTTCCATGAGCGTCAAGCCAGCGCCAAGCGTGGACATCTGTTCATGGCCTTCCACCGAAAGCCCATCGGTCATCACGTCCAGCTCCCCCAGACGCTGAACCAAGTCCAGCGGATACTCCGCGGCCTGCCAGTGCCGGTTAATCACCGGGTAGGAGTAGTCGCGGAACTGCGCCGCGCGCTTCCACCCCGCAGCATCGGCCTCAGAAAGGCTGTCAAAGACACCCAGGAAATCAGTGGTGGACTCGAAGAGGTTGTGGGACATGGTCAATTCTCCAACTAACAGGCAATACGAATGGCGATTAGCGTTAATTGTGACCTGACTCTCCCCAGGCTGTCAAGTGTCTCATCACAACGCGCGGCACAGCCGGGATTCGGAACGATAACCAGACTTCAGGGCCAGTATCTCCCCCAGCCAACCTTCACCCTGCCCCCGCAGGTATACTAACCGCCATTAGCTCATTGAGGAGGACGCCCGCCATGGCCAACCAGAGACGCCGCGACCAAATCGCCGCCGCCGCACTCGACCTCTTTGACCAGCGCGGTTACCACGCCACCGGCATGGAGGACATCGCCAAAGCCGTCGGCATGCGCGCCTCCAGCCTGTACAACCACTTCTCCTCCAAGCAAGAGCTCCTCGCCGAAGTCACCATCACCGCCATGGAGGACCTCCTGCGCGCCAACGCCGCTTGCCTCGCCGGGCTGAACGATCCCCGCGACAAGCTCGTCGCCACCATGAAAGCCCACGTCATCTACCACGCCACCCACGCCCGGCGCGTCCGCGTGGTCAACAACGAGCTCACCAACCTCGAAGAACCCCACAAATCCGTCGTCCTGCAGCTGCGCCGCGACTATGTCGCGCGCTGGATGGCCGTGGTCAACGAGGGCGACTTCCACGCGGAAAACCTCAAAATCGCCTGCTGGGCGCTCATCGACATGGGCATCGGCGTCGCCCAATGGTTTAGCCCCGACGGTGATTACACCGCCGAGGCTTTAGGTGACATGTACGGCCAGTTCGCCCTGCGCCAACTTACCTAAGAGCTTGCCTAAGGCGCGCAGCCAATCTGCTGCTCTTCCTCACGTCCATCCGGGTACTGCACGCGCACGCGGGAGTAGACCTCGGCGTGGTAGCCGCACGCCACGCGCTTGTCGACGACCACTTTGACGCGATCCTCACTGAATTTGCCCTCCGCACAATTGGGGTCGCAGTCGTTCTCAATGGCCACGCCCTCCGCCTCCGCGGAGTCGGCTCCCCAGCGCTGCCAGTCCAGCTCATTGACCAAGTAGTTGTTATCCGCACAGGCCAGCGAGATGCGGTCCGGGCCCTCCAATCCCGTCACGGACACGCAGTCCAAGATCGCGGTGGCATCGATGGTGGTTTCTACGTCTGGCCCCACCAGGCCTACTACGCGTACCAGCTGACCAGTGGCGGGCAGGACGGAGAAGCTGACCTGGTCGGCATCGCGAATCACGGTAACCAGCTGGTCTTCGCCCTCCCCTTCAACAGTGCCGACCTCATTGCCCTCCGCGTCCGCCAGCATGTCATAGGCAATCTTCTGCTGCTCGCTACTTAGTCCCGGCTGGAGCAGCAGCTCCAACGCACCGAGGGCGTGGTTCGGGAAGGAATCCGCCAGCTTCTCCAACCCGGCGCGGTCGGTCGCAACAACGAGGTCTTCCGGGTTGATGGAAGGCTGCGGGTCGAAGCCCGGGACCTCTCCTTGCGAGGAAACCTCCACGGCACCGCCGGCATCCACCGCATATTCGGTGATCGCGGTGGCATCGCCAAGCGTGTCAACGCGCTTCATGTATTCCTTCGCGGTCACGCCTTTATCCACGGCATCAGGCTGGGTGGCAGCAGCTTCGCCGGCCTGCGTCAGGATTTCCGCGGCCGAGGCCACGGGCTCCGAGTTATTGAGCAGCGGGAAGGCACCGCCGATGAGCGCGAGCACCGCGACGGAGGCCGCCGCAATAGTCCACGTGGGACGGCCCTTCGTGATCTTTGCGAGGGTGTCTTCGGAGCGGGCGAGGGAGGCGTCGTCAAGCGCTGTGTCAGGAACTGGGTTGGCGGCGCGGAGCATATCGAGAGAGTTAGGCATCGGTTTCTCCTGTGAGTTCGGAAAGGTGGGTGCGTGCGCGGTGCAGGCGAACGCGCACGTTATTGCGGGAAATGCCGAGAACCTCGGCGATATCGGGATGGTCGAGCCCCTCCCAAGCGTGGAGGGTGAGGATCTCGCGCTCTGCGTGCGGCAGCTGCATCAGCGCGCGAGTGATATCGAGGTTGGCATCGACAGCGTCATAGCCGGCGTAGGATTCCAGCTCATGATCGTCGAGGTTCTCCGTCTCCCGGCGGGTGCGGTAGAACTCGCGCATCACGTTGCGGGCGATGCCATAAAGCCACGGCAACGGCGTGCCGCGTAAGGAGTCGAAGCCAGCCCACGCTCGCTCAAACACATCAGCCGCCAGCTCTTCCGCGTGACTCGGTGGGACGCGGCGGCGCAAATAGGCCAGCACCGCCGGGTAATGCTCGCGAAACAGGCGGGAGAATTCCCGCTTACGCGAACCAGGCAAGGTAAGGACAGACACTAAATAACTCCATATTGTTTGTGGGCTCACTGAGTATGTTGCATCAGATGCCCCAGCGTTACAGGCAAGCGGTTAAATGGTTTACTAAAGGGGATGGAACCACTTGAGCTCTCCGCCCTGACGGGCACGCAGTCGCGCACCTACGGCACGCGCAAGATCACCAAGGACATGATCTCAGCACCCGTGCACGTGGCTATTGCACTGTGGGATGAGCGCTGGGATTCCGCCGAGAACGGCACTGTCGACGGCTGGGTCATCGCCGTCAACACCACGAAGACGCGCTTCGTGCGCAAGGGCCAGATTAAGAAGGGCGACATCGTTGAGGTAGCCGTCCGCGAATTGGAGAAGGCCACGAAGAATATCCGGGGCCGCAAGTGGATTGTCACTGGCCGACGGCAAGCGGCACTGCGCGCCGCCTTGGAGGAACGCGGCTATGCCGTGACGGGGAGTTTTGCGGAGGAGAATAGGGCGTCGAAAAGCGCCAGCTCCGTGCGGCGCAAGCAGGCCGGGATCACCGCGCGCCGCGCGAAGAAGGAAGGCGAGGCCCCGCGCAAGAAGCAGGTCGTAAAGGTAGAAACGCCGAAGGCGCACTGGTGGCCGAACTTCTCGACGGCCTCCTCCTGGCCCGAAGGCGCCACCGTGCGCATCGCCACGGATGCCTCCTCGGACACGGTGTTCAAGGGATCCATGTGCTTCGTAGCCAGCAATGGTGACTACCGGTTGCGCACGCGCAAGACGACGGCCAGCACCGATGAGCTTGAGCTCGAATCCTTGACCCTGGCACTGAAGTACCTGCTCAAGGTCGGCGCAACCAAGGCGATCATCGAGTCAGATTCCGTCGCCGCATTAGAAGCGGTGGAACAGATTCGGCAGAAGGGTTCGAAGGCAATGCGCTCGCGTGGCGTGTGGAGAGGGCTGTCTTCGGGCTCGCGCTCGCGCTTCCAGCAAGCATGGCATGACGTGGAGGGAGTCTGCGAAGTGACCATTCGCCGCGTGATGGGGCATGCGGGTGACCCGCTGAACCGGGCGGCGGACCAGATTGCGTACATGGGCCTGCGCGCGATTGCGCATCCGATGAAGCAATCACGCGCCACGCTGAAAGAGGGCATCAGGAAGACGTTGGCCAAGCTCTAATTCGGGGTTCGGCGCACTGGTGGCCTAGGGTAAATCGCATGAGCAATCCCTTTGACTCCAATCCTTTCGAGGAGCCGGCCAAGCCATTCAACGGCCGTGGGGCTAATCCCTTCGCGGAACCTGCGCGCGAATCCTACGCGGCGCCTTCTGCGAATCCTTCCGTAGAGCCTTATGCGGATCCCGTCGCGGCACCTTTTGCTGAGCCTGAGCGCGCATACGCCCCGGCGCCGCAAACGGATTATTCCCTTGAGCAGCACTCGACGGGCGGCACGATCCACAGCTTCTCCCTGTTCAAAGGGCTTTTGAGTCTGTTCTCGGTCCTCATAGGTTTCTCCGGAATTACTGACGGCGATGTGGCCATGGGCATCGGCTTCGCTTTACCCGGCGCCTGGTACTTCCTCAAGTCACTACAGCAGAAGGCCAACCCAACCACGCCGCAAAAGCGCCACTGGTTTGTCATTTGGCTCATCGCCATCGTGCTCATGTTCTTCGGCGCCTAAGCCACAGGCCGCCACCGCGCAACCACCCGCCGCCACACGATGCGCAGCAGCGAATGAGGAGTTGCCACCACCTCACGCAGGTAGTTCCACAGACGGTCTTTCCGCGGGGTGCGCACGCCGTGCATGTGAACGCGGATCCCCAGGTGCCAGGCCCACATCCGGGTGCGCAGCACGTGGAAATCATTGGTTACGACGCGGAAATAGTCATAGTCCGGGCACAGCGCGTGGGCGCGCTCGAGGTTCTCGTTGGTACTGGTAGCCAGCGGCTCCACACGAATCCGCTCTGAGTCCGCACCCCGCTCGATGAGGTAGCGCGCCATTGGTTCCGCCTCCCCGAGACCGGATACGATGATCGGCTCCTCCGGCAGCACGCGCGCCAGCACCACCGCGCGGTCCAAGCGGCTGCGCAGCAGCGAGCCGGGCTCGCCGCCCTCCACGCGCGCGCCCAACACCAGAAGCGGAAACTGCATGCCCGCTAGCTTAGCGTGCATACTAGTCAGCATGAGCATGTGCGTAGTCGGTTCCATCAACGCTGACCTCGTGGTCCACACCGCGCGGCACCCGCAACCGGGCGAAACCCTCTTGGGGCACGGCGGCACCATCACCGCGGGCGGCAAAGGAGCGAACCAGGCGGTCGCTGCCGCTCGGCTTGGTGCCAAGGTCAGCTTCGTCGGCGCGGTGGGCAGCGATGCCTATGCCGCGCCCGCGATGCACTACTTGCAGGCCAGCGGCGTGGACCTCTCGCACGTCGAGGCCAGCGAAGAGGTGACGGGCCTGGCGGTCATTACCGTGGATAAGCAGGGCGAAAACACCATTATCGTGGTACCGGGGGCCAATGCGCTTGTCGACGATTCCTTCGTCACCCCCCACTCCTCCCCTATCACCGAATCGGAGCTGGTTCTGCTCCAAGGCGAGGTTCCGGCGGAGGGTTTTGCCAAGGCTATTGAGCTAGCGACGGGGCGGGTCGTGGTCAACCTCGCGCCGGTCATCGAGGTTGAAACGGAAGCTCTCCTGCGTGCTAATCCGCTGCTGGCCAACGAGCACGAAGCCGGGCTCATCCTAGAGCAACTGGGCCTTAGCGGCGAGGGCGCGCCGGAGGAGCTGGCGCGGCGCCTCACGGAGGCCGGCTTTGCCTCGGTGGTCCTCACGCTGGGTGCACGGGGAGCCCTCGTGGCCGAAGGGGCTGAGCTTGTCGACGTCCCCTCCCCGCAGGTCACCGCCGTCGATACGACCGGCGCGGGCGATGCCTTCGCCGGCGCGCTATGCGCGAGACTACTCCACGGCGACGACCTCGTGGAGGCCGCCACCTATGCCGCTCGAGTCGGGGCTTACGCCGTCACTGGAGAAGGCGCGCAGGCGTCCTACCCCGATCTCGGGAGCAAGCTCCCCAGCTAATTACTCCCCGAGGAGCTGGGAGCGCAGGTTCTCGTCCTTCTTCTCCACCTCGGCGGCCATGTTCTCTTGGTAAGCCTCCATCTTGTCCACCAGTGTCGGGTCACCCGCGGAGAGGATGCGCACGGCAAGCAGGCCGGCATTCTTCGCTCCGCCGATGGAGACGGTGGCTACCGGCACGCCGCCCGGCATCTGCACGATGGAGAGCAGCGAATCGAGTCCGTCGAGATCCTTCAGCGCACGCGGAATGCCGATGACCGGCAGTGGCGTGGCCGCGGCGACCATGCCCGGCAGGTGAGCCGCGCCACCGGCGCAGGCGATGATGGCCTTGAGGCCGCGCTCGTGCGCGGACTTGGCATAAGCCAGCATCTTCTCCGGGGTGCGGTGCGCGCTAACGACACCCACTTCAAAGGGCACACCGAACTCGGCGAGCACCTCTGCGGCGGGCTTGACGGTGGGCCAATCGGAATCGGATCCCATGATCAGGCCGACGAGTGGTTCCATAAAAACTCTCCTTATTAAATAGGTTTCAAGCTCGCTGCGGGCTTAAGCCCACTGCGCGTGGACGAGAAAGTGGGCGGCATCGTGGGCGATGCGGCGGGTTTCCTCCACGTCCTCACCGACAACGTTGACGTGGCCAATCTTGCGGCCCGGCTTGTGGTCCTTGCCATAGAGGTGGATCTTCGCCTGGGGGTAACGCTCCATGACTTCACGGACGCGCTGCGGCATGGGCATCTGCGGATCCTCCTCGGCACCCAGCACATTGGCCATGACCGTAATCGGCGCCAACGGCGCGGTGGAGCCGAGCGGCAAGTCCAGCACGGCGCGCAGATGTTGCTCGAATTGCGAGGTCACGCAGCCATCCTGGGTCCAGTGGCCGGTGTTGTGGGGGCGCATGGCTAGCTCGTTGACTGCGATATCCTCCTCCACGCATACTCCCGGGGCACCCGAGGCGGACGCAATGATGGAGCCGGCGTCTTGCTTCGTTGCGAAGGCGAAGAGCTCCACCGCCAGCACGCCCGTAACGCCCAGCTCGGTGGCCACCTTAATGCCTACCTGCATGGCGCGCTCTGCCAGCTCTGGGGACAGGTTCGGGTCAGGAGCAAAAGCCTCGGCGCAGATGCCGTCCCGCTGCACGGATTCGGTGACCGGCCAAGCCTTCACCTCACCGGAGGGGCGGCGGGCGACGAGCACGGACAGCTCGCGGGTAAGAGCAACTTTTTCCTCTGCCATAAGTGGGGTGCCTGCTGCGAGAAGTTCTTCTACCAGCGGCTCCAGCTCCTCCGCGGACGGGAACCACACGCCATGGCCGTCGTAGCCGCCGCGGCGGGCTTTGAGGCACACGTGATCGTCAACAAGCGCGGCGAAGTCCCGTGCATCCTCCACCGATTCGATGGCGGCAAAGCGCGGCACTGGGGCGCCCAGCTCGGCCAGTTTCTGGCGCATGAGCAGCTTGTCCTGCGCGTAGAGGAGAGCGGAAGGCTGGGGCTGGACGTTGAGGCCGTCGGCGATGAGCGCCTGCACGTGCTCGGTGGGAACGTGCTCGTGCTCAAAGGTGATTGCATCCGCGCCTTCTGCGGCGGCGGTGAGCACGTCGAGATCGTGGTAGTCACCGAGCACCACGTCCGGAATCACCTGTGCGGCGGACTTGTCTGGCGCGGAGGCCAGCACGCGCAGGTGGATATCGAGCTCCGCGGCGGCCGGCTGCATCATGCGTGCAAGCTGGCCGTCTCCATAAACAGTAACGAGGGGTTTGTGTTGTTCACTCACTCTTTCAATACTAGCCTTGGGGCCATGATCATCCGGCATACCATCTTTCAGAACTCCCTCATGACCGCGCTGTTGGATGGCATTTACGACGGCGAAATGACCATCGGCGAGCTCTTGGGCAAGGGCAATTTCGGCATTGGTACCTTCGATGCGCTGGACGGAGAGATGATTATCCTCGACGGGGTGTGCTACCAGCTGCGCGGCGATGGTACCGCAACGGTCGCTGACCTAGACCAGGGCACGCCCTTTGCGGTGGCGACGAACTTCGTCCCCCGTATTAAGGTGGCCGCGCCCAAGGGCCTGAGGCGCGAGGAGCTTTCGGCATTCATCGATGAGGTAGAACCTTCCGCTAACTTCATGTACGCGGTGCGCATCTCTGGGCGGTTCAGCAACGTGGTTACCCGCACGGTGGTCAAGCAGAGCAAGCCCTACCCGCCGATGGCCCAAGCGGTGGGCGGCGATAAGGAGCTGCGCTTTGACGACGTCGAGGGTATCATCGGCGGTTTCCGCACGCCGGTCTTTGAAAAAGGAATTTCCGTTCCCGGATGCCACGTGCACTTCATCGACGCTGCGCGTACCTCCGGCGGGCACGTGTTGGACTACACGGTGGATGAGGCCACCATTGAGCTCTGCCCCGGAACGGACCTCGATCTGCGTCTGCCGCTGACCCACGAGTTCCGCTCCGCCAACCTGGCCCCTGATGACTTGGACCAGCAGCTACACACGACGGAGATTAAGGACTAACCCCACACCGGTTGCTCGTTGAGGATGTCCTCAACGCGCTTGGCCTTGGGGATGGAGGGGAAATACATCGGCTTGTCATAGCCGTGAAGTGCCAGCGAGATCCCACCGCGGCGGCGGCGGGCACCACGGATATCGGTGAGTGGGATCGAATCAACGCGTTTGCCTTCGCGGGCGATGACGCGCAGGTTGGTCACGATGAAGCGTTTGCGGCGGGCTTTGATGAGGGGAAGGACAAAGCGCCAGACGGCAAGCAAGGCCCATATAGCTACTAAGCCATTGCGAAGCGCCAGGTCAATGCCGTTATAGTCACACCAGCCGATGGCGATCCAGCACACCCCGGTAATCACGACGAGCTCTAGAAAAGGAAAGAGCAGCGTGCGAAACGGGGCGGTCATGTCCGCGCGAACAACCTCGCCGCGGCCCATCTGCATGAGGTTCATGGGGCTCATGGTACCTACTGCCCCGGAAACACCGTTCTTTGCCGAGGCCTCCCCTGCCCACAGCAGGCTCTGGGGCGCTTTAGCGCCGAGCGGAGCCCCACGCATGGCATCTCACAGAAGGCATTAGTCAAAAGGTGTCTTTGGGGTCAAAGACACCTTTTGCGGGCCTGTAGATGGCGTTTTCAGGGGCAAAGACGCCTTTTGACTAATGCCATGTGATAAATGCCTTTTGGCAGATGCCATGTGGAAAGCATCTTAGTTGAGTGCCCTAGTTGAGTGCAGCACCTTCTATGGTGCTTCACCGGTAGATACCAAAATGCAACGCAGCGCGGACGGCTAATTATCAGCGGGACGCAGGTGGATAACATCACCCGCGGAGTAGTACTCGCCGCCGACGTTGATGCGGCCGTCGTCAGCCACGCCCTCGACGGTGCCAATGACGTCGCCGGTCGGGGCTTCGAGGCGGACTTCCTGCCCGATGGAAGAACAGACCTTACGGTAATCAGCCATTAGCTGTGGGTCCTGCTGCTCCCACTGGGTAATGCGGCGACGCAGGTTCTTCAGCACGGTGACCGCCAGCTGCGTGCGGTCGGTCTCAAGGCCTTCGAGCGCGAGCGATGTCGCGGCCTCGATGGGCAGTTCCTCGCGGGTCAGGGTGACGTTGATGCCCATGCCCACGACCACGCGAGCTGAAGGCGGGTTCGCAGACTGCGTCTTGGGCGCGACCTCGGCCTTGTTGATCTCGGCCTTATTAACTTCAGCCTTGTTGATCTCAGCCTTGTTCACCTCGGCCTTGTTGATTTCAGCCTTGGAAACTTCCGTCTTCGGAGCAGATTTGAAGGCCTCGCCCACCGGGCCGGCTTCGGCGAGTATGCCGCACAGTTTCTTGCCATCAATCTGCACGTCATTCGGCCACTTGAGTACTGCTTTCTCCACCGAGTCAGTCACCGCCAAGCCGGCGGCCAAGGGCAGGGTGCCAAGGTGATCAAGCGAATCCGGGAGAATCAGCACGGAAAAGATAAGCTGCGCCCCCGCCGGGCTCGCCCACTGGCGACCCAAACGGCCCTTGCCGGCAACCTGTTCGTTGGCCAGCAGTACGGTGCCATCAGCCACCTTCTCCGCCTGCATGAGATCGGTATTGGTGGAGCCAGTGGACTCGGTGTAATCGATAACAGCGAAGTCGCCGCCCAGCGCCTCGCGAATTCGGTCCATATCAAGTGCAGTCATGCACCCTAGGTTACCCGCCGAGCAGTGGCCTTCTAGAAGTAACTAAAAGTAATCCGGGTTGGCCAGAATTGTGCGAGCGGTGGCATCGTCAAGACAGGTAGTCAGCACCGCCTGGGGCAACGCGTGAGTAACCTGCTCAGGTGTCACGGTGATCTGCCGCGTATCCGCCAAGAAAGAAACAGTATCCCCAATCAATTTGTCATAGTCCGCGCGGTCTTGCGCCCCGAGGCTATCCGGCTTTCCTTCAGTTACCAGCACATAGCGGGTTGCTGGGGTGACCCACTCACAGACCCACTCGCCATATTCCTGCAATTCCGAGTCCGAGACCTCCAGCCCCATCCCTTTCATGCTGGCGCGCATGGTGGAGCGATCTACACGGCCATTGTCCACCAACTGTGAACGGACTTCAGATGCGTCGACAGTATCGGCAAAAATAGCGCGGAACACGGTATCGCGCTGCGCCTCTGCAGCCGAGGTGGTCGGCGATGTCGCGGACTCCTTCGAGGGCATCGTCGGGGAAGGCTCTTCCGAAGAAGATTTGGTAGTGGAGGTCGATGACTCCGTAGTGGTCTCTGAAGATGCCGAAGACGCATCAACGGTCCCAATAGAAACGGTTGTCAGTGGCGCAAAGGACTCAGTGGATTCCGTACTGGAGCAACCGACCAAGAGCAGCGCGAGGAGAGGGGCGAACTTCTTCATAGCGAATTCCAGCCTAATGCACCTGCCGCCAGGTGCTAGTGTGAATCCATGGCAAAGGTCACTTTTGAGAACGTCGGCATCACCTATCCCCGTGCCGAGAAACCCACGGTCAAAGACCTCAACATCGAGATTGCGGATGGCGAGTTTCTAGTCCTCGTCGGCCCGTCCGGCTGCGGTAAGTCCACCACCTTGCGCGCCCTCGCGGGGCTGGAGCCGGTATCCAGCGGCCGCATCCTTATTGACGGCAAAGACGTCACGGGACTGGAGCCCGGCGAGCGCGATATCGCCATGGTCTTCCAGAACTACGCGCTCTACCCGCACCTCACCGTGGCCCAGAACATGGGGTTTGCCCTCAAGCTGGCCAAGAAGCCCAAGGCTGAAATCACAGCCAAAGTAGAGGAAGCCGCGAAGACCCTTGGGCTCACGGAGTACCTGCAGCGCAAGCCCAAAGACCTCTCCGGTGGTCAGCGCCAGCGCGTGGCCATGGGCCGCGCCATCGTGCGCGAGCCGAAGGCCTTCCTCATGGATGAACCCCTGTCCAACCTCGACGCCAAGCTGCGCGTACAAACCCGTGCGGAGCTGGCCAGCCTCCAACAGCGCCTCGGCACCACCACTGTCTACGTCACTCACGACCAGGTGGAGGCCATGACCATGGGAGATCGCGTCGCCGTGCTCAAGGACGGTGAATTGCAGCAGGTCGCGCCACCGCGCGAGCTGTACGACGCTCCTGCTAACGAATTCGTCGCCGGCTTCATTGGCTCCCCTGCGATGAACATCTTCGACTACAACGGCGGACGCGTCGGCGTACGCCCAGAGAAGATGTTCATTAACAAGGGGCCGATTGGCTTCCAGGGCACGGTGGAGTTCGTGGAAGAGCTGGGCTCCGAATCCTTCGTCTACGTCATGGTGGGCGAGCAGCGCTTCGTGGCTCGCGCGAGCGACGACGTTCCGCAACGCGGTGAGAACGTCGTGCTGACCTTTAACCCCCGCGAGGCACACCGCTTCGATCCGGAGACCGGCCAGCGCATCGAAACTTAAGCAGCAACACAAACAGGGGTGATTTCACCCCCGCTTGGAGTGAATTAAAAGCCAAAACCACGTGCGATGTGGGGATGATCCCCTATTTTGTAGTCATCAGAAGTTTTCCGAAAGGTGAATATTCAATGAAGAAGCCGTTTCTCCCCAGCTCGCTGCGTTCCGTCCGCCGCGGCGTTGTCGTCACCACCGCTGCCCTCGCACTGACCTTGGCAGGTTGCTCGTCGAGCGACGAGGGATCGTCGTCAAGCACTGGCTCCGATGCCTCCTCGACTGATGGTGACGGCCGCGGCCCCATCACCTTTGCCATGGGCAAGAACGATACCGACAAGATCACGCCCATCATCGAGGCATGGAACGCCGAGCACCCGGACGAGAAGGTCGAGCTCAAGGAGCTCGCCGGCGAGGCCGACGCTCAGCGCGAGACCCTCGTACAATCCCTGCAGGCGGGCAACTCCGACTACGACGTCATGGCGCTGGACGTGGTCTGGACCGCGGACTTCGCCGCTAACCAGTGGCTGGCACCGTTGACCGGTGACCTCGAGGTGGATACCTCCGGGCTGCTGGAGCCCACCGTGGAATCCGCCACCTACAACGACACCCTCTACGCGCTGCCGCAGAACACCAACGGCCAGCTGCTCTTCCGCAACACCGAGTTGGCGGAGAAGGCTCCGGAGAAGTTCGAGGACATCGCTTCTGCCTGCGAAGCTATTAAGGATGATGCTTCCTGCCTCACCACTCAGCTCAAGCAGTACGAAGGCCTGACCGTCAACACCGCCGGCTTCATCGAGGGCTGGGGCGGCTCCATCTTGGATGACGAGGGCAACGTCGCCGTTGACTCCGACGAGGCCAAGGAAGGCCTACAGGCGCTTGTCGACGCCTACGAGGACGGCACCATCTCCAAGGACTCCACCGCCACAACGGAGGAGGAGACCAACTTGGCCTTCACCGAGGGCAAGACCGCTTTTGCCATCAACTGGCCGTACATGTACACCAATGCCGAAGAGGCTGGCGTGAAGTTTGAGGTCCAGCCGCTGGTGGGTAAGGACGGCGTCGGTGTCTCCACCCTCGGTGGCTACAACAACGGCATCAACATCAACTCCGAGCACAAGGCTACGGCCTTGGACTTCATGAAGTTCATCATCAACGAGGAGAACCAGAAGTCCTTCGCCGAGGCTTCCTTCCCGCCGGTACTGGCCTCCATCTACGACGATGAGTCCCTCGTCGAGGAGTTCCCGTACCTTCCGGCTCTCAAGGAGTCCCTGGAGAACGCCGCTCCGCGTCCGGTCTCCCCGTTCTACACCGCCATCTCCAAGGCCGTGCAGGATAACGCCTACGCGGCTCTGACCGCTGACAAGTCCGTCGATGACGCAACGAAGGACATGAAGGCAGCCATCGAGGCAGCCTCCCAGGGTTAATCCTCCCAGCGTGAAATGGGGGCGCGAGTAAGTCCACGCGACTTGCCCGCGCCTCCTTCTTTGATCTGGCTTCGTTCTAATGAATGTCTCAGCCACCCGCTATGATTTTCCCCAACCCCCGATAACCCCCTCTCCCATAAATCAGAAAGGCAGGCACCGCATGGCTGGAGCACCGGCTACCGCGCAGCCCCGCAGACAGTATCTGCGCGTCGCTGCGCTCATCGCACCGGCGCTGATAGCGCTGGCCGTGGTCATCGGCTATCCCATCGTGCGCGCTGTGATGTTGTCCTTCCAGGGCAACAAGCGGCTTAACCCGACTACGGGTGTATTCGAGGAAGGCGCATTCGCAGGCCTCGAGAACTACCTGTACTGGATCACCAATCGCTGTATGTCTGCCACCGGCCAGGCCACCGCGTGCCCGGACGGCATCATTGCCACTGATTTCTGGCCCGCGCTCAAGATCACGCTCTTCTTCACCGTGGTCACGGTGACCCTGGAAACGATTTTGGGCATGTTCATGGCGCTGGTGATGAACGGTGAGTACCGCGGACGCGGTCTCGTGCGCGCGGCGGTGTTGGTCCCCTGGGCCATTCCCACCGCAGTCACTGCGAAGCTGTGGCAGTTCATGTTCGCGCCGGACGGCATCGTCAACGCGCTCATCGGCTCACGCATTGCGTGGACCACGGACCCGTTTTATGCCCGCCTCGCGGTCATCATCGCCGACGTGTGGAAGACAGCCCCGTTCATGGCGCTGCTCATCCTGGCGGGCCTGCAGATGATTCCACGCGATGTCTATGACGCGGCCCGCGTGGACGGCGCCTCGCGCATCCAAACCTTCTTCACTATTACCCTGCCGCTGGTGCGGCCAGCGCTCATGGTGGCCATCCTCTTCCGCACGCTGGACGCACTGCGCATGTACGACCTGCCGGTCATCATGATCTCGGCCTCCTCCAACTCGCCGACGGCCACCATCTCCCAGCTCGTCGTGGAGGACATGCGTCAGGGCCACTTCAACTCGGCCTCCGCGCTGTCCACGCTCATCTTCCTGCTTATCTTCACCGTCGCGTTCATCTTGGTGCGCTTCCTCGGCGCTGATGTCTCCGGTACTGCTCGCCAGAAGAAGGAGAAGAAGTCATGAAAAAGCTTGGCCACTACCTCGGCATCCTCTTCATCATGTTCTGGGGGCTCGCGCCCTTCTACTGGATGGTTGTCACCGCCTTGCGGCACAAGTCCCATACCTTCGATACCACCCCGTGGCCCACTCACATGACCTTAGATAACTTCCGGGATGCACTGGCCACAGACAAGGGCAATGACTTTCTCAATGCCTTGGGCAATTCCTTGATCATCTCTCTGGTCACGACCGCTGTGGCGGTCCTCATCGGCGTGTTCACCGCCTATGCGCTGGCGCGCTATGACTTCCCGGGCAAAGGTATTGTCACCGGCATCATCCTGGCCGCCTCGATGTTCCCGGCCATCGCGTTGGTGACCCCGCTTTTCCAGCTCTTTGGCAACCTCGAGTGGATTGGCACCTACCGCGCGATGATCATTCCGAATATCTCCTTCGCGCTGCCCCTAACTGTCTATACGCTGCTGAGCTTCTTCCGTCAGCTGCCCTGGGAGCTAGAGGAGGCTGCCCGCGTGGACGGCGCTTCCCGCGGTCAAGCTTTCCGCCTCGTACTCCTGCCCTTGGCCGCGCCCGCGCTGTTTACCACCGCCATCATCGCTTTCATCACAACGTGGAACGAGTTCATGCTGGCCAAGCAGCTATCCACCACTGCTACTGAGCCGGTGACCGTGGCTATCGCGCGCTTCTCGGGCCCCTCGGCCTTCGAGTACCCCTACGCCGCCACCATGGCCGCAGGCGCGCTGGTGACGGTTCCGCTCATCATCATGGTGCTCATCTTCCAGCACCGCATCGTCGCCGGCCTCACCGCCGGAGGTGTCAAGGCCTAATGCGCCGCGAACTGCTGTGGGACACCGCGCTGGGATTCGTTGGCTTCTTTGCCTTCCTGGCGCTGGTGCAAGCAGTCCTCAATCTTTTTCACCCCTCCCCCGCCATCTGGCCGGGGCTCCTCGCGGGCGCGCTGTGCCTGGCGGAGTATCTGCTGTGGCGGGCCAAACGGAAGGATCTCCGATGACCTGGCACGATAACGCCATTTTCTACCAGGCCCTCGTGGGCTCGTACAAAGACACCCACGGCGAAGGCGTTGGCACGCTGCGCGGAGTTATTGAGAAGCTGGATTACCTCAAGTGGCTCGGCGTGGATTGCTTGTGGCTCTCCCCGTTCTATGCCTCCCCGCTGCGCGATGACGGATATGACATCGCCGACTACTACTCCATCCACCCTGATTACGGCACGATGGAGGACTTTGACGAGCTCGTTGCCGAGCTCCATGCTCGCGGCATGCGGCTCATGACGGATTTGGCTTTCAACCACACCTCCACCGATCATCCGTGGTTCCAAGCCTCGCGCACCGATCCGGAAGGCCCTTACGGCGACTATTACGTGTGGGGCGATGATCCCCTGCGCTACCCGGAGATCCGCATCATCTTCACCGATACGGAGACCTCGAATTGGGCGTGGGACCCGGAGCGCAAGCAGTACTACTTCCACCGCTTCTACTCGCACCAACCGGACCTGAACTACGACAACCCGAAGGTCCACGAAGAAGTATTCAAGATTCTTTCCTTCTGGCTGGATAAGGGCGTAGACGGCTTCCGCCTCGATGCCATCGCCTACCTGTACGAGCGTGATGGGGTGGGCGGCGAGTCTCTGCCGGAGACCGTCGACTTTGTGGAGAAGGTCCGCGCCTTCATCGACGAGAATTACCCCGAGGCCATCATGATCGCGGAGGCTAACCAGCCGCCCGAAGAAACCATGGAGTTTTATGGCACGGGCAATCGCTTCCACATGGTGTTCAACTTCCCTGTGATGCCGCGGCTCTACCAAGCCCTCGCACTGGGGGACGCCACACCGGTCTACGACATCATGGCGGAACTTCCAGAGCTTCCCCAGGGCTGCCAGTGGGGCACCTTCCTGCGCAATCATGACGAGCTGACGCTGGAGATGGTCGACGAGGATCAACGCGCCATCATGTACGAGCACTACCTGCCAGATGATCAAATGCGCGCGCACGTAGGCATCGCGCGACGCCTTGCTCCACTTTTGGGCAATGATTACCGCAAGATTGAGCTTTTTTATTCACTACTTATGACTCTGCCGGGTGCGCCCTTCCTGTATTACGGCGATGAGATTGGTATGAACGATGCCCCCGAGTTGCCTGACCGCGATGCCGTGCGCACACCCATGCAGTGGGAGCCCGGCGAGGGCGCAGGGTTCAGCACCTCCGCCCAGACGCGCCGACCCATCGTCGGTGGTGTTGGGGTTTCGGTGGAAGAGCAGCTTGCCGACGACTCCTCGCTCCTCCACCGCCTCCGCGGCCTGATCCAGCAGCGTAAGGCGCATCCGGAACTCGGCACCGCACCTTTCGAGGCCGTGGAGACCGGCCATGCGGGCGTGCTGGGGTACCAGCGCGGTGAGTTGTTGTGCCTGCACAACTTCACGGATCGGGCCGTTGACCTGGGCCCTGTAGAGCTTGGTCCGTATGGATACGCCTGGCTCCCAGTTGAAAACTAAGCGGCGCTTTGTTTCTCACCTCACATTTCGCACTAGGTTAACTAAAAGTTAACTCGCCGTGAACGAAATGTAGCTTTTCGGGAAATCTACCTATATAGTTGGTTCAACCCCATGATGCGGACAGCCGCATCATTACGACAAGAAATAGAGAGGTGAGCCAAATGAATACCCTGACCGGATTCCTTTCCGCCATCACTAACGAATTCAAGAGTGCCACCGGAATCAACCTTGACACGGTGCACCCGGCGCCGCTGGTGTCACACATCGCTGAAGATCTGCTCAAGCACGGCCTCGTCCCAGCCACCCGCACCGACATCGAAGAGTCCTACGCGGCGCTGACCAACTCCTTTCCCAGTGAAGAGGATCTCACAGAGGTTGAACTCTTCCTTTACAACCTCGGCTGGCTAGCCGACGCTCCAGATAAAGCCGCTTAATCCACGTCACAACTAGCCCCTCTTGTGCCCTGCCACAAGAGGGGCTATAGTTTCACATATCGGCTATCAGGCCTGTTACTCGCAAGAGGCAAGAACCTGAAGCGGAATCCCCCTTTAACGAAAGGGACTTCAGCTTCATTGCTCTCGCGAGTCTTTTTCGTTTTGGGACTTTTCGAAAGCCTAAGAACGAAAGTGAGGACATCATGACCGCTCCGGTACGTGATTATCCAAAGCTTGCCCACGACATCATCACTCTGGTCGGCGGGCCATCTAACATCACAGGAATTGCTCGGTGCGCCACTCGCCTGCGCCTTGTCCTGAAAAGCACTCCCGAAGACGCCCACACCAAGATTGAGAATCTGCCCGGCGTCATCACAACGGTCGAGAAGGGAGGGCAATTCCAAATCGTCATCGGCAACCGCGTGGGCGAGGTTTACGAAGCTGCCATTGATCAGCTAGGAATCGATCCTAATGAACAGCAAATTGATGACGAGGACAATAAACCCACCCTCATGAACCGCATCATCGCTATGATGTCGGCGGTCTTTGCCCCCTTCATTTACGTACTCGCCGCAGCGGGCCTTATCCAAGGTGCGCTCATCCTCATCACTGCCGCCTGGCCGGAGTTTGGTGAGACGGGTACATATGAGATCTTCTCACTCATGAGCTGGGCGCCTTTTACTTTCCTGCCCATCCTCATCGCGATTACCGCCTCGCAATTCTTCAAGACGAACACATTCATCTCTGTCGCCGCTGTTGGTGCTCTCGTCGCCCCGCAGATGGCCGACATTGCCTCACGCGTGGCCGAGGGCGAACACATTTCGCTTTTCGGTTTTGGATTGAGCGAGACCACATACACCTCAACTGTGCTCCCACCCCTTTTCGTCGTGTGGGGATTGTCTTACCTCGAAAGGTTCTTCCGGAAGCACCTACCTGAGGTCATCACGCAGCTGTTTACCCCACTGTTCTGTCTCATCATCGCCGTGCCACTCACTGTTCTGATCATTGGCCCTCTGTCCAACCAAGGCGCGATTCTCATTGCAGACGGTTTCAACTGGTTGGTCGATGTTGCTCCCCCTGTAGCTGCAGCCATGGTAGGTGGTTTCTGGCAGGTAATCGTCATCTTTGGTGTGCACTGGGGCGTGACCCCAATGGTCCTGGCGAACTTTGAACAGTATGGCTCAGACCCCTTCCAGGCCTTCCAGACCGCTGCGGTGATTGCTCAGGTTGGAGCGGCCTTCGGAGTCTTCCTCAAGTCTCGCAGCCCTGAAATGAAGAAGGTCGCCGCATCCGCTTCTCTGACCGGCGTCTTCGGCATCACTGAACCCGCTATTTATGGCGTTACGCTCCGTTTAAAGAAACCCTTCATTGTAGGCTGTGTCGCGGGTGCTGCAGGCGCAATCGTGGTTTCCCTCTTTGGTTCCCTGCAATACGTCTATGCAGGACTACCTGGCGTGCTCACCATCATGAATGCCTACGAACCGGGAACCAACTCGCTCATGGGTGAGATTATTGGCTGCACCGTAGCATTCTTCGGAGCCGCCATCGGCGTCTACCTTGTTGGCTTCACGGATGTGCTCGCCGAGGCCCCTGCCGAAGCAACTGACAGTTCTCCCGACTCCGACGCCGCATCCGCTGAATATCACAGTCAACTCTCCCAAAAAGAGACCGTCTTCCACATCTCGAGCCCGGTGACCGGTACAGTTCTCGCCCTTAACGAGGTGGACGATCCGGTCTTCGCAAAGGGAACCATGGGAGACGGCGTGGCCGTAGAACCTACCGACAACAAGGTTTACGCGCCCTTCGATGGCACGGTTGCGACTGTCCTTCCATCCAAACACGCTGTAGGGATCATTTCAGATGACGGCGTTGAAGTGTTGGTCCACATCGGCCTAGACACGGTCGCGCTCAAGGGAAAGCCTTTCACCAGTCACGTTACGAAGGGACAGCGCGTCGAAGAAGGAGACTTATTGGTTGAATTTGATGCTCAATCGATTACCCAAGCCGGCTATTCACTCACTACGCCAGTAATCATCACGAATACGAAGAAGTTCGCTGATGTCATCATCCATCCATCAACCCGTACCACTCATGGAAACGAGCTCATGGCCGTTGAAGCCAAGGCCTCGAACCAGACTCAAGTAGAAGGAGCCAAGTAAATGACCACGTCACTCAATCCGGATTTCCTCTGGGGCGGCGCTGTTGCTGCACACCAATTCGAAGGCGGCTGGAACAAGGGCGGTAAAGGCCCCTCCGTCGTCGACGTCCTCACTGCTGGTGCCCACGGAGTTCCTCGCCGTGTCACCGAAACCGTCGAAGCCAACGAGTTCTACCCCAACCACGAAGCAATCGATTTCTACGGTCGCTTCCGTGAGGACATCAAGCTCTTCGCTGAAATGGGACTCAAATGCTTCCGCACGTCAATTGCCTGGTCCAGGATTTTCCCGCAGGGCGATGAGCTGGAGCCCAATGAAGAAGGACTCAGGTTCTATGACGAGGTCTTCGACGAGCTTCTGAAGCACGGTATCGAACCAGTCATCACATTGAGCCACTTCGAGATTCCCCTTCACCTTGCTCGTGAATACGGCGGTTTCCGCAACCGCAAGCTGGTGGAATTTTTCGAGCGCTTCGCACGGGTATGCTTCGAGCGCTACCACAAGAAGGTCAAGTACTGGATGACCTTCAATGAGATCAACAACCAAATGAACGTGGATAACCCGCTGTTCCTATGGACCAACTCGGGCGTGACCATCGCCGAAGGTGAAAACCCCCAGCAGGTGCTGTACCAGACCGCGCACAACTGCCTGCTCGCCTCTGCACGTGCCGTAGCAGTGGGACACGAAATCAATCCCGACCTACAGATCGGCGCCATGGTTGCCATGGTCCCGATTTACCCCTACAGCTGCAATCCCTCAGACATCATGGCCGCAGAAATTGCTAGCCGCGATCGTTACTTCTTCCCCGATGTGCAAATCCGTGGCTCTTACCCAGCCTATGCTCTGAAGAAATTTGAGCGAGAGGGAATTGATCCAGGCTTCCAAGACGGCGACGAGGAAATTCTCCGCAACGGCACTGTCGACTACCTCGGTTTCTCCTACTACATGTCCAACACCGTTAAGCACGATGCAGTGGCCGACGCTGGTTCCTCGGTTAACGGCGGATTACCCAACTCAGTAGATAATCCGTATATCCAGTCCTCCGACTGGGGCTGGCCAATCGACCCACAAGGTTTGCGCTACTCCCTCAATTCCCTCTACAACCGCTATCAAAAGCCGCTTTTTATCGTAGAAAACGGCTTCGGCGCGGTCGATAACTTAGAAGCCGATGGTTCCATCCACGATGAGGCCCGCATCGACTATCTGCGAAACCACATCGCGGCAGTAAAGGAGGCCGTCCTTGAAGACGGCGTCGATCTCTTGGGCTACACCCCCTGGGGAATCATCGACCTGGTTTCCTTCACCACCGGTGAAATGAAGAAGCGTTACGGGATGATTCACGTCGACCGTGACAATGAGGGAAATGGCACGATGGAGCGCTCAAAGAAGGATTCTTTCGAGTGGTACCAGAACGTCATTGCTTCCAACGGAGCTGAGATCTAACATTCTGGCCTTCTAAGACAGGGCACGGTCACGTACGACTGAATCTTTCAAGTCTGCGTTTCCGTGCCCTGTACCCTAAATCTATGGATGTCATCCGCGCACTTAACAACAACGCTGTGCTCTGTACCGACGCACACGGTACTCAAGCTATCTGTTTGGGCAAGGGGATTGGTTTCGGTCGAAAGCTTGGCGATGAAATCCGGGATGATGCTGTGGAGCAAGTTTTCCGTCCAAGCTCCGCCCACCCCATCGCAAACCTCACCGCACTACTCTCTGAGCTCTCGCTAGACATAGTCAATCTTGTTGTCGATTTCGTAAACACGCACTCTCAGGTCAGCGAAACACAGCTTTTAGTTTTAGGCCTAGCAGATCATATTTCTTTCGCAATCGAGCGCGAGGAAAGCGGAATCGAATTCAGCTACCCATTGATGTGGGAAGTATCCACTTTGTACCCAGAGGAATTTGAGCTGGGGTTAAAGCTCCTAGACCAAGTAGAGAAAGCCACTAGCGTCCGTCTAGCCCGCGATGAGGCCGCCGCCGTAGCGATGCATTTCATCAACGCACAGTTTGTGGATGGGGATATGACGAAGGCAGAAAACACCACGAAGGAAATCTCTGCTCTTCTCGACTTGGTCTCTTCCGAGCTTCAGTGCCACCTTCGCCCCAGCTCCCCCACGGTCACACGATTCGTTACGCACCTGCGGTATCTCTTCGCACGTTTACATTCCCCGAGCCGGGAAGCTGACGCACCATTGCACTCCATGCTTGCGGCTATCGAACACGATGATGCTGCAGCAGTGCGCGTTGCTCGTCTCGTCCGTTCCAAATTGGAAGGTCAAGGTCATGCCATTAATGACAATGAGCTCGCCTACATTGCCCTACACGTTGCGCGCCTGCACAGCGCCCTTGGGACTGAGCAAGGTGGCAAGGACGGTTAGAATGCACCCAACACGCCGTTTGCGAGGAAACCCTCACCTTTTCCACCTCTCTTACCTGCACAAACGCAGCCTGTGAGGGAAATCACCTGCGCGCCGATATACATTCCTATACAAAACTTCTCTACACTGTCGAAACATGACTATTTCCTCACATTTGTCGGAGCTTGACTCCCTGAGCGCCGACACCACCGCAGGCAAGATCGCTGAACTGAAGAGGCGTCGCGAAGCAGCGGCGCAGCCCATGGGCGAAAAAGCTCATGAGAAGGTCCACGCCCAGGGCCGCCTCACCGCGCGTGAGCGCTTGGACTATCTCCTTGATGAAGGCTCCTTCGTGGAGACTGACATGCTCGCCGTGCACCGCACCACGGACTTCGGCATGGGCAAGAAGCGCCCGCTCACCGATGGCATCGTCACCGGCTGGGGCACCATCGACGGCCGCGAGGTCTGCATTTTCTCCCAGGACGGAACCGTCTTCGGCGGCGCTTTGGGCGAGGTCTACGGCGAGAAGATGATCAAGATCATGGAGCTTTCCATCACCACCGGCCGCCCGCTCATCGGCCTGTACGAGGGCGCCGGCGCCCGCATCCAGGATGGTGCTGTGTCCCTGGACTGGATTGCTAAGACCTTCTACCAAAACGTCAAGGCCTCCGGCGTCGTCCCGCAGATCTCCGTCATCATGGGTGCTTGCGCTGGCGGCAACGCCTACTCCCCTGCGCTGACTGACTTCGTGGTGATGGTGGACAAGAAGTCCAAGATGTTCGTTACCGGACCAGACGTCATCAAGACCGTCACCGGCGAAGAAGTCAGCCAAGAAGAACTCGGCGGCGCGGGCGTCCACATGCACAAGTCCGGTACCTCGCACTACACCGCTTCTAGCGACGAGGAAGCGCTCGATTGGGTCCACGATCTGCTGACCTACCTGCCCTCCAATAACCGGCAGCTGACCCCGGTTGAGCCCTACGAAGACTTGGGCGAAGAAACCGCCGACGACCTCATGCTGGATGAGATCATCCCGGACTCCCCGAACCAGCCCTATGACGTCAAGGAGGTCATCGAGGCCCTCACCGATGACGGCGACTTCCTAGAGATCCAGGCCGACCGCGCCGATAACGTGGTCACCGCTTTCGGGCGCATCGAGGGCCGCACTGTTGGTTTCGTGGCCAACCAGCCCCAGGTCTTTGCCGGCTGCCTCGACATCGATTCTTCAGAGAAAGCCGCGCGTTTCGTGCGCACCTGCGATGCCTTCAATATCCCCATCATCATGCTGGTCGACGTCCCCGGCTTCCTTCCCGGCGCCGACCAAGAGCACGACGGCATCCTGCGCCGCGGCGCCAAGCTCCTCTACGCCTACGCCGAAGCCACAGTTCCCAAAATCACCGTCACCCTGCGCAAGGCCTACGGCGGCGCCTACTGCGTGATGGGCTCCAAGGGACTGGGAGCGGACGTCAACCTGGCCTGGCCCACCGCCCAGATCGCGGTCATGGGTGCTGCCGGCGCCGTCGGTTTTATCTACCGCAAGGAGATCAAGGCTGCCCACGAGAAGGGTCTCGACGTGGCTGAGCTGACCAAATCCTTCGAGCGCGAATACGAAGACCACATGCTCAACCCGTATAAGGCAGCGGAGCGCGGGCTTATCGACGCCGTCATTCTCCCCTCCGAAACCCGCAGTGCAATCGCCAAAAACTTGCGCTTCTTCACGGACAAGAATGTTGCGCGCCCCTCGCGAAAGCACGGAAACATCCCGCTCTAGGCCGCGCTCGGATCAAGCACAGATTAGTGCAGAAGAAGCACTGTATTACACTAGTGTCCCATGACTGACTTGAAGACGACCGCTGGCAAGATCGAGGACCTGAGCTCCAAGCTCACCGAGTCCCGGGCGCCGCAGGGCGAAGTCCCGGCGGCCCGCAGCGCCATCGAGGCGCTCTTTGACGCCGGTTCCTTCGTAGAGACTGACGCGCTTGCTCGCCACCGCTCCACCGAGTTCGGCCGCGAGCACATCCGCCCTTACACCGATGGCGTCGTCACCGGCTTCGGCACCGTCGATGGCCGCAAGGTCTGCGCCTATGCGCAGGACGCCTCGCTGTTCGACGGCACCATGGGCGAGGTCTATGGCGAAAAGGTCACCAAGCTCTATGACTTGGCCATTAAGACCGGCGTGCCCATCGTCGCACTCGTCGCCAGCGACAAGCCCCGCGCCCAGGAGGGCATTGTCTCCTCCGCCATGCAGGCCCGCATCCTTGCCCGCGCCACCACCGCTTCCGGCCTCATCCCGCAGGTCACGGCGGTCTACGCGGACTCCAAGGAGGCCTCGCTGGTGGCCGCGCTGTCCGATGTCGTCATCGCTCCGGACGGTGACCTGCAGGCGCACGGGGAGCACGAGGTGAACGTCGCCAAGCGCGTGCTCTCCTACCTGCCCTCCAATAACCGTGCTGCAGCTCCCCGCACCGAGGCCACCATCGTTTCGGGTTCGGTGGAAGACAACATCAGCGAGGCCGACCACGCGCTCGATGTCCTCGTGGGCGATGACGGCGCCGTCGATCTCGCCGACGTGGTCACCGCCACTTGTGAGGATGTCTTCGAGCTCGGTGCCCAGGTGCGCGGTGTCTTCACCGGCTTCGGCCGCGTGGAGGGCCGCACGGTGGGCATCATCGCCAACCGCGACTCCTTCGACGCGGAAGCTGCCGCTAAGGCCGCGCGTTTCATCCGCCTCTGCGATGCCTTCAACACCCCCATCATCGAGTTCGTCGACACTCCGGCGCTGGACGTGGAGAAGGCAGCGCTGGCCAAGCTCGTGCACGCCTACTCCGCGGCGAGCGTGGGAAAGATCAGTGTCATCGTCCGCCGCGCGCACGGCACCGGATACATCGCCTTCGGTTCCAAGGAGCTCGGCGCGGACCTGTCCTATGCGTGGCCGACCGCCGAGATCGCCGTGGCCGATGCCCCTGCGCTGGCCGCCGAGCTGGAGCTGAGTGAGGAGGAGGCCGCCGCCTACCTCACCCCGTACCAGGCCGCTGAGCGTGGTCTCGTCGATTCTGTCATTACCCCGGCAGCCACCCGCGGTTCCCTCATTGAGGGCCTGCGCCTGCTGGATCGCAAGATTATTCCGACTCTGCCGAAGAAACACGGCAATATCGTTTTGTAGAGGTTTCCTATGACCGCTTCCCTGTTTACCGTTCTCAACGGCAACCCCACCGATGCTGAGGTGGCGGCCCTGACCACGGTGCTCAGCCAGCTCGACTCCGAGGCGCGCGCCAAGGCCGCCGATACCCGCTCCGAGCGCGACCTGTGGGGCCAGCCGGGCGACGTGTTTAACCCGTCCGCCTTCCGCAACGTCCGCTACTACTAAGCACATGCGCCTGGTTCTGGCTTCCCAGTCCCCGTCCCGCCTGTCCATCCTGCGGGGTGCGGGCGTGGAACCCGTCATCGCCCCCGCCCACGTGGATGAGCGGGCCATCGAGGAGCGCCTAGCGGGTGCTGAGCCCGCCGAGATCGTCTGCGCCTTGGCTACTGCCAAGGCAGAGGCCATTGCTCCTGACTATCCCGAGGATGTCGTGGTGGGCGGGGATTCCATGCTGCTTCTCGACGGCTCCCTCCAAGGCAAACCCCACACCCCCGAGGCCACCGTAGAGCGCTGGCACGCGCAGGCCGGTCGCGCCGCGGAGCTCATCACCGGCCACTGCGTACTGCGCGGCGACGAGCGCTTCGTGGAGGCCTCGCGCACGACGGTGCACTTCGCCCAGGCCTCGGACGCCGATATCGAGGCCTATGCCCGCACCGGCGAGCCGCTGGAATGCGCCGGCGCCTTTACCTTGGAGGCCCTCGGCGGCTGGTTCATCGACCGCATTGAGGGCGATCCTTCCTCCGTCATCGGCCTTTCGCTGCCGGTGCTGCGCCGCGCGCTGTACTCCTTTGGGCTCAACGTCTCCGACTTCTGGGCCCAGTCCTAGTTTCGGGCGAATCCATCCAGCTGCGGGCTAATTCTTCTATCTTTGGGCGAACCTTCCCAGGTTCGCCCCCTCTGGTGGCCGTAGCGCCACATGGCTAGAGTGGGGCGGCATGGAAATGAAAGATATGCTCGCTCCCCCGCCCATCAAGCTGCCGGCCGATCCGGGTGCTGACAGCACTTCCGATCTCACCGCCGGAATTGTCGCCCACCCGGATTCCCCGCTGCTGTGGGCACTGCTGGCGGAGCAGGAACTAGACAAGCACAAGGGCGCTGAGCCCACCGCTTTCATCACCGCCTACGCCTATGCGCGCACCGGCTACCACCGCAGCCTCGACCGCCTGCGCGGCAATGGGTGGAAGGGCTGGGGCCCGGTCCCCTTCTCCCATGAGCCCAACCAGGGCGTGCTGCGCGCGATTGCCGCACTGGGCCATGCTGCGAAGGCCATCGGTGAGGACGCGGAGTATGACCGCATCCGCCAAATGCTTTCCGACGCCGACCCCGAGTCCGTCGCCACGCTGCTGGACTAGGCAGCCAGTAGCGCCGTTGCGCGCTGGCCCGCCTCCCCCCGGCCCACCACATGGTTCTGGCAACCTGGTTCTACTCAAAAGGTTTAGCTGGGGGCAGGTGAACCATCTAGGTGCCCAAAGAAGGGTTGTTTGGGGGCACATGAACCTTCTGACCCGAACCATATGACTGGAACCATCCGTGGCAGCTAGCGGACCTCTCAGACGGGCACGGCGCATTACGTACAAAAATCCCGCGGACCTCGAATACTGAGGCCGCGGGATTAGTCTGTCTAACTTAAAGCAGCGCAGGGATTGGTATGCGATTAAGCCTTGTCGCCGTCTGCCTTGGCAACAAGGTCACCGGTGTTCTGCGCGGTGCGGATGTTCGCCACGAAGAACTCCAGGATCAAACGGAACTGGATGACGTAGAAGAGGAACCCAATTCCACCAAAAATGACAGCGCCCAGGAACGTCAAGATTCCGATGAGAAAGCTGTCAGCGAAAGCAAAGAAGGAGAAGAGGATCATTCCCGCCCATGCTGCACCTGCCAGGATAACGAGCAGAATGTAGATGAAGGAGGAGAACTTCAGGGTGACGAAGTTGCTGAAGGAGAAGTCAAACAGCGCCTTGAAGAAGCCCGTGCCCTTGGAAGAACCGCCATTCGGCGCTGCCTGCTGCGGGTACTGATTCTGCGGGGAGGCTGCAAAGGGCGAGTTTTGCTGACCAAAACCCTGCTGTTCCTGCGCCCCGAATCCCTGCTGTCCCTGGGAGCCGAAACCTTGCTGCTCCTGGGCACCGAAGCCCTGGTTCTGCTGCTGGTAGCTACCAAAACCGGACGTGGAGTTGGAGTGAGAAGCCTGGGCGCCGAAGCCATCACCAGACTGCTGCCCAAAACCCTGGCTCTGGTTGGATTCTGCCTGCGCAGTGCCGCCAAAGCCTTCGTTGCCAAAGCCGCTGTTGCCGTAACCGTGGTTGCCGTAGCCCTGATTCGAGTTCGCCGACTCAGCGGAGTGCTCGGCACCAGCACTGCTATCGGTGTTGTAGGAAGCGTAGGAGGTACCAAAAGAGTCATGGTTAGCGCGGGTGTCATGGCTTTCAGACTTGCGGTCAGCTGACTCCGCGTTGGCAGAACCAGAGGCAGACTCAGACGCAGCAAAGCTGGAGCCAAGAGTGCTGTCCTTGGCCTCACCTTCAGACTCCGGCTGCGAATTCTGGGAAGACGCGCTTCCGAACGAGGAGGTCTCAGCGGAGCTCTCGGAGTAGTCGCCGTAGCCTGCCTGACCACCCCAGCCAAAGCCAGAGTTCGATTCCTGGGCATTCCAGCCAGACTCCGAGCTATCGTTGTTGGACTGGGCGCTGCCGTAGCCACCAAAGCCGCCGAAATTGTCGTTCCCAGCGTTGTCGCCGTTGGAACCGTTAAAGTTGTTGTCGCCCACGTTGTTATCGCTGTTGTCGGCGTTCTCACCAAACTGGTTGGGGTTCGTCATTATTCCTTAGACCTTTCGGAGAATCATCGATTTTCGCAGTACGCTACAGCGCTACACTGGCGTAATTTTTTACCCCTTCGAACGTACCTGAGATCTCGCTCACCGGCAGCTCGGCGTGGGGAACTTGCCCCAGAAAAAAGAAAGTTTCCCCTGCCGTGGCAGGGGAAACTTGTCAAGACTAGCGCGAAAATAATCGCTTATGCGTGCTTGGCCTCCACGCGCTTGATGGCCTCAGCGGCCACCTTCTCCTGGATGCCCATGTCCAGCTCAGAGGTGAAGCCCACGCAGGAGCAGTTGATCTCACCAAGGACGTAAGTATCTTCGCCGTTTTCACCGTCAGCCAGCATGAAGTCCGCGGTCCAGATCAGCGGGATGTTGTCGCCACCGAGCTTCTCAGCGATGACCTGGCGGACCTCAGCGAACATGTCGACGAGCTCCTGCCACTCTTCCGGCTTCTGGTAGGTGTACTTGGCACCGGAGAACAGGGTTGCGGAGAAAGCGTCGCCGCCCTCGGCCGGCTTCTTGTGCACCACGAAGACCGGATCCGGGCCCACGAGAAGAATACGAATCTCGCCCTCAACGATGCGCGGCATGAAGCGCATGTCCACGAGCATGCCGTTGTCACCCACGATGTACTGATCGCAGAAGTCCATGAACTCGCCGAGCTCGCGCTCCTCAGTGTGGTTGTCCACAGCCTCGGTGCACTTAATCTTGGTGTCGAGCGGCAGTGCGGTACCCGGTTCGACAGACTCGGCCAGTTTTTCGTCGGCAAGGCGCACGCGCCAAATGCCGGAGCCGGTGGAGCCGCGGTTCTGCTTGAGCACACGCTCACCGTAGGACAGGGAGGTCGGGAAGGTGTTGTGGAAAGACTCGACGTCGTAGTAGGCGGCGGTGTCAGCCGGAACCAGATCGGTGTCGTTGAGCTTGACTAGGGCATCCTTAGCGCCGTAGGCCATCATCTCGTACGGGGTGGACATGCCGACCAGGCCAGCGTCGGACAGCTTGGAGAGCAGGTCAAAGTAGCCCTTCTCACCGCCCGGGATATTGCCCGGGTTCACGCGGGAGATGTAGGCATCGAAGTTCTCGGATACGTACTCAAAGAGCTTCTCAGACCACTCGGGACGGTAGAACACGACCTCTGCGTGCCAGCCCGCATCCTTGATGCAGTCGACGATCGGCATGGTGTCCTTACGGTGTCCGTTGATCTGCTTGTCTGATCCGCCCTCAACCTCGAAGACGACGATTGCCTTGTGCACAGTAATTCCCTTTCGCTAGGGGGTTAATGAGTGTCACTTCTTAAAATAACCCAGGTTCGGCCCACGCGCTCACCTGAAGAATCGACACTAAAAAGCGGTAAAAGACAAGCTTAACGCAGTTTTTAGCCGCTGACCTGCACGCTTGTTATAACCAGTGCATGTCACACGCGGCTCCACGTCGCAGAAATGTATCCAACACCACAAAAGGCTCTCCCCCGTGACCACTAGTCGACCAAGCACGCTAAGGTTGAAGCGAACGTTCCCCCTTAACGAGAAAGGCAGGTGGACCGTGGCCGAACTCGACCCGAATCCCCCTTTCCAGGAATACGCGCACCCCGAGCGTCTTGTGTCCGCACCGTGGCTATCCGCGCGACTGGGCATTAACGGCCTCCACGTCATCGAGGTCGATGAGGACTCGCTCCTCTACGATATCGGCCACATCCCCACCGCCATCCGCATCAACGTCCAGACGGAACTGCTCGATAGCACAACGAGGGACATCATCAGTGCGGAAGACTTCACAGCCCTCCTTCGCTCCAAGGGCATCGAGCGCGAGGACACCGTGGTCCTCTACGGCGATAAATCCAACTGGTGGGCCGCATTCGCCCTGTGGATCTTTGAGCTGTACGGCCACGAAGACGTGCGGCTTCTCGACGGTGGCAGGGACGCCTGGATGTCCGAAGAGCGCGATACTTCCTTCATGGTCCCCGAACCATCTACCTCCTCCTACCCCGAGGTCTCTCGCGAGGAATCTTCACGCATCTTCGTCGACGAGCTGCGCGAATCCACCGCCACGGTGGTCGACACCCGCAGCCCAGACGAGTTCTGCGGCGAAGCCGCCCTCAAGAACGGCACCGGCGAGTCCGCCTACGGCACCACGTTGACCCACGGCCACATCCCCGGGGCCATCAACTTGGAATGGGATCGCGCGGTCTACCCCAACGGCTGCTTCCGCGCGCTGAGCGAACTGAAGGTCAACTACGGCGAGCTGGAGCCGGACACGGAAACCGTCCTCTATTCCCACGTCGGCGCCCAGGCAGCACACACCTGGTTCGTCCTTAAGTACCTGCTCGGTTTTAAGGCGCCGCGCGTCTACGATGGCTCGTGGGCAGAATGGGGCAACATGGTTCGTATGCCCGTTGAGCGCTAGCAACACGCCGAAATAAGCCCGCATCCACGCTGGTGCGGGTTTATTTTTTGACACGAAACCAAGATATGACGGTATCCTCATGTTTTGGTGTGCAAGAATAGTACGCAGTCCTATCAGAAAAAATGGAGGAGGGTTCCTGCCGTGGCAGTTGAAACCAAGAACATCACCAAGGTCCTCGTGGCCAACCGCGGTGAGATTGCGGTCCGCGTCATCCGCGCGGCTCGCGACGCTGGCATCGCATCCGTAGCGGTCTATGCCGAGCCCGATGCTGACGCCCCATTCGTCACGCTTGCCGACGAAGCCTTCGCACTCGGCGGTCAAACTTCGGCGGAGTCATACCTCGACTTCAGCAAGATTCTCGACGCCGCCTCCAAGTCCGGCGCCGACGCCATCCACCCCGGCTATGGCTTCCTCTCCGAGAACGCCGACTTCGCCCAAGCCGTCATCGACGCCGACCTGACCTGGATTGGCCCCTCCCCGCAGTCCATCGCAGACTTGGGTGACAAGGTCACCGCCCGCCACATTGCCGAGCGTGCCGACGCCCCTATGGCACCCGGTACCAAGGACCCCGTCGCCAGCGCCGAGGAGGTCGAGGCCTTCGCCGACGAGCACGGCCTGCCCGTTGCCATCAAGGCTGCCTTCGGTGGCGGTGGCCGCGGCATGAAGGTGGCCCACACCCGCGAGGAGATCAAGGATCTCTACGAGTCCGCCACGCGCGAGGCCGTCACTGCCTTCGGCCGCGGCGAGTGCTTCGTCGAGCGCTATCTGGATAAGGCCCGCCACGTCGAAGCCCAGGTTCTGGCTGACCAGCACGGCAATGTCGTCGTCATGGGCACCCGCGACTGCTCCCTACAGCGCCGCTTCCAGAAGCTCGTCGAAGAGGCCCCTGCCCCCTTCCTCACCGATGAGCAGCGCGCCTCCATCCACGAGTCAGCCAAGCGTATCTGCCGCGAGGCTGGCTACTACGGCGCCGGTACGGTGGAGTACCTCGTAGGTGCGGATGGACTCATTTCCTTCCTTGAGGTCAACACACGCCTCCAGGTGGAGCACCCCGTCACTGAGGAAACCACCGGCTATGACCTCGTTCGCGAGCAGTTCCGCATCGCCGAGGGTCGCGAGCTTTCCATCTCCGAGGACCCAACTCCGCACGGCCACGCCATCGAATTCCGCATCAACGGCGAGGACGCCGCCGCGGGCTTCATGCCGGCTCCTGGAACCATCGTCTCCTACTCCGAGCCTTCCGGCCCGGGCGTGCGTATGGATTCCGGTGTGCGCGAGGGTTCCGTCATCGGTGGACAGTTCGATTCCATGCTGGCCAAGCTCATCGTCTGGGGCCCAGACCGCGAGGCCGCCATCGCGCGCGCACGCCGCGCGCTGTCCGAGTACCGCATCGAAGGCCTGCCCACGGTTATCCCCTTCCACCAGGCAATCCTCACCGATCCTGCCTTCACCGCCGAGGACGGCAACTTCACGGTCTACACCAAGTGGATCGAGGAAGAGTGGGTCAACGAGCTGCCCGAGTACACCGACACCGCCGAAGCACCCGAGAACGAGGAGCAGGAAGCTTCCCAGAAGTTCGTCGTCGAGGTTGGCGGCCGCCGCATCGAGGTGGCACTGCCGGGCAACTTGCTCTTGGGTGGCGGCACCAAGCGCAAGAAGTCGAAGAAGCGCCGCGGTAAAGGCGCAGCAGCCAACGTGTCCGGTGACGCCGTGACCGCGCCGATGCAGGGCAGCGTCATCAAGGTCGCCGTCGAAGAAGGCCAGGAAGTCGAAGAGGGCGAGGTCGTCGTCGTCCTCGAGGCCATGAAAATGGAAAACCCCGTCAAGGCCCACAAATCCGGCACCGTGACCGATCTCAAGGTGTCCACCGGCACGCAGATCAACAAGGGCGAGCCGATTCTGGAGATCAAGTAGTTCGCTAGCGCTTCTTTGTCAGCAGAGAGCAGTACAAAACTGCTAAAACCTTGCCTCGATTAGCACAGTTAAGTACTCTCTGACGTGATACCCCGGTGGAGCTCTGCTCTGGGTCACTGACCCGCTGAGTACTACTTACCGGGGTGCTGATTTGTCGCTCCGGGGGGATGCAGCAGTGGCGCATCAGGATAGCCAGTGGATTACGCAATGGCTCTCAACACCGCGTTGGGAGCCATTCCTTCGTGCTGCCCATCAAGACGGCAAAGCTGCATTAGCACTGTATGAATGGAACATCAGCGTCGCGATGGCATTTCTCCACGACGCCTCACATGCCGAAGTACTACTCAGAAACTCTTATAACACTGTTCTGGAGCGGTGGTGGCTGGGCGACCAGCATTGGCTGATAGATCCTCAGTCACCAGTGAATGCACCTCTCCACCGAATGCGCGACGGAGTACAAATAGATTCGAATGATAAGAATCGACAATCAATAGCCGAAGCTCTGCGGCGCAATCATACGAAACATGTCAGTCCTGGAGCTTTAGTCGCCGAGCTCCCCTTTGGATTCTGGCGCCACTTAACAGACGCAGCTCATGAGCAATTGTTGTGGATTCCTGCACTGCACAAAGCATTTGCGCCGCACACACGCCGCAAGGAAGTCGAACAACACCTAGCACGAATCAATCGTGTCAGAAACCGTGCGGCCCACAATGAGCCATTCATAAGCTCACGACGTCGTAGGGAGGCCCTTCACGCCTTCCGCTCGATCTTGAAAGTCGAGGAGTTACTGAACCCGCGAGTTACACGCCATACCACCGACACGAGTACTCTTCTCTGGACCATAGAGAATCCACCCACTCCCCTCGAGTCACTCAGTGAGTAGCTAAATTCAGAGATCAAGTAGCCTCGAAAGGCATGAGCGTTAACGATTCCGAGTTCGGCGTACGGTTGGCCAAGGAGCACGACCGTACCTACCTCTCCCGTCTCCTTTTCCTCGCCGATGTCCTCGGTGACGAGGACGCCCATATCGGGGATTTCCACACACCTGATGTGGGGCTGTACGTCGACGAATGGTCGCCCCATGTCGACGGCGGCGTCATCGCCGTCTCCAGCCACCGCGTTCCCGTCGGTGGTGCGTGGCTGCGCTACTACACCACTGAAGCGAAGGGCGCTGCTTACACCGGAAACCCCGAGGCCGATCCTTTTGATGAGTCCCAGTGGGCCACCGACCTAGATCCGGAGGAGATTCCCGAGCTCTTCATCGCTGTGGAGTCCCGCTACAGGGGCCTCGGCGCTGGGCGACGTCTCCTGCGCAACGCCTGTGACCTCGCCGAGGCGCAGCAAGCACCGGCCATTTCGCTGTGGATTGAACCGGAGAATACCGGCGCCCGCAAGCTATATGAATCCGAAGGTTTCGTCGACATCGACATCCCGGGCCGCCCGGATGCCCACGTGATGCTCAAGCGCTTCTAGTACCACAAGCCGACAAAAGGTGTCGACTATACCCGACACTTCCTCGGTTTCTTCTAAAAGTGTCGACTATACTCGACGCCTTCGGCGGCGCGCCGACGGCAGCGCCAAGAGCGACGTTGCTCACCCACCTACAACCTAGGTCGGGTCACAACGACCGTTTCCGTAGAACGCTGCACGTATCTTCGCGAAACGCGACTAGCTTCTTCGCTCCCCTAGCAACGCGCAACGTCTGCATGCCTCCATCGAGATGCTGGAGGCATCTGACAAAGGGCGCCTGGCAAAAGGCATCAGTCAAAAGGCGTTTTCACGGCTAAAAACGCCTTTTGCTCAGTACAGATGGCGTTTTTGGACCCAACGATGCCTTCTGCCAGATGCCCTTCTGACTTAGGCCAATGCAGTGCGGAAAAATCCCACCCCACCGCCGAAAACCACCGGGGAGCAGCGCCAAGAATGACGCTGCTCACCCATTCATGACCTAAGTCGGCCTTTAGTTGATGACGGCGATGAGGTCGCCGCCCTCAACCTTGGTGGCAGCGCCAACGGCGACGCGCTCGATGGTGCCATCCTTGGTGGCGGAGATGGAGGCTTCCATCTTCATGGCCTCGATGACGGCGATTTGGTCGCCGGCCTTGACCTCGTCGCCAGCCTTGGCGGTGGGGTTCACCACGCCGGCAAACGGTGCGGCCACGTGTCCCTCGTTGGACGGGTCGGCCTTCTCCACGGTGGCGACGGTGGACTCGACGTTGTTGTCGCGCACCTTGAGCGGGCGGATCTGGCCGTTGACGTTGAGCACGACGTTGCGGATGCCCTTCTCGTCCGGCTCACCCATCGCGTCAAGACGCAAGGTGATGGGCTTGAGGTCTGCGCGGTCGTTGGAGCCCTCCGGGAAGTAGTGAACGATGTAATCGTTTCCTTCTTCCAGACCATAGAAGAAGACAGTGTCCGTCAGCGCCTCAGTGTTGCCGTAGGTGCGGCGGAATTCGTTGAACTCCTCGAACTGCTTCGGGAAGAGCAGGCGGTTGAGGGAAGCACGGCGCTCAGTGGAATCATCCGAGGCCAGGTGCACCTTCTCCTCTTCGGGGACGGGCTTGACGGTGACGTCGCCAGCCGCGCGGCCTTCCAGGACCTTGTCGCGCAGCGGCGGCCAGCCACCCGGAGGCGTACCGAGCTCACCGCGCAGGAAGGCGATGACGGAATCCGGGATGTCGTACTTGGTGGGGTTGGCCTCAAAGTCAGCCGGGTCCACGCCAGCACCCACGAGGTGCAGGGCGAGGTCACCAACCACCTTGGAGGACGGGGTCACCTTGGTCGGGCGGCCGAGCATCTCGTTCACCGCAGCATAGGTGTCCTCGATGACTTCGAAGCGGTCCTCCAAGCCCAGGGCGGTAGCCTGCGCGCGCAGGTTGGACAGCTGGCCACCCGGAATCTCGTGGCGGTATACGCGGCCGGTCGGTCCAGGAATGCCTTTCTCGAACGGGTGGTAGAGCTGGCGCACTGCCTCCCAGTAGGGCTCCAGATCGGAGACTGCCTTGAGGGAGATGCCGGTATCACGCGAGGAGTTCGAGAACGCCGCGATGATGGCGGACAGCGAAGGCTGGGAGGTAGTTCCCGCCAGCGGTGCGGAGGCGCCGTCGACGATGTCGGCACCAGACAGCGCTGCCGCGTAGTAGGTGGCCAGCTGGCCGCCTGCGGTGTCGTGCGTGTGCACGTGAACCGGCAGGTCGAACTCCTTGCGCAGAGCCATAACCAGTTTGGATGCGGACTCCGGGCGCAGCAGGCCGGCCATGTCCTTGATGGCCAGGACGTGAGCGCCGGTGTTGACGATCTCTTCGGCCAGCTTGAGGTAGTAATCCAGCGTGTAAAGCTTCTCATTAGGGGAGCACATGTCGCCGGAGTAGGCCATGGCGACCTCGGCCACGGTGGTGTTGGTCTCCAGGACGGCGTCGATTGCCGGGCGCATCTGGGTGACGTCGTTCAGCGCGTCGAAGATGCGGAAGACATCCACGCCGGACTTGGCGGCCTCCTGCACGAAGCCGGTGCACACATCGTTGGAGTACGGCGAGTAGCCCACGGTGTTGCGACCGCGCAGCAGCATCTGGATGTTCTGGTTCGGCATGGCCTCACGCAGCAGATCCAGGCGCACCCACGGGTCTTCCTTGAGGAAGCGCATGGCGACGTCGTAGGTCGCACCGCCCCATGCCTCCACGGAGTACAGCTCCGGGGTCATGCGGGCGACGGCCTCTGCGGCCGTGACCAGCGCGGTGCCGCGCACGCGGGTAGCCAGCAGGGACTGGTGGGCGTCACGGAAGGTGGTATCGGTGACGGCCAGAGCGTCCTGCTTGCGGATCTTCTCCGCCCATTTCTTCGGGCCGAGCTCCAACAGCTCATCGCGGGAACCGCGCGGCAGCTCAGAGTTAAAGTCCAGATCCGGCAGCTTATCGAAGGGACGCAGGGTGGTCGGGCGCTCGCCGTTCGGCTTGTTAACGGTCACGTCCGCGATGTAGTCGATGATGCGACCAGACTCATCCACGGCCGGCGGAGCCTTGAGCAGATCCGGGTGCTCCGGAATGAAGCTGGTGTCCACGCGGGTGTTGACGAAGTCCGGCTCGCGCAGCAGTGCGCGCAGGAAGCCGATGTTGGTGGCCACGCCGGCCACGGTGAACTCGTTGAGCGCGCGCTGTGCACGTGCCACGGCCTGCTCGAAGGTGACACCGCGGCAGGTCATCTTCACCAGCAGGGAGTCAAAGTTCGGGGAGATTTCCGCGCCGACGGCCGTTGCGCCGTCGAGACGCACGCCTGCGCCGCCCGGTGAGCGGTACTGGGTCAGCGTGCCGGTATCCGGGCGGAAGCCATTGGAGGGATCCTCGGTGGTGATGCGGCACTGGAGCGCCGCGCCGGTGATGTGGATTTCCTCCTGCTTGAGGCCCAACTCCTCGAGGGAGAAGCCCGCGGCGATCTGCATCTGGGACTTCACGATGTCCACGCCCGTGACCTCCTCGGTCACGGTGTGCTCCACCTGCACGCGCGGGTTCATCTCGATGAAGACGTGGTTGCCCTTCTCATCGACGAGGAACTCGACGGTACCGGCGCCTTCGTAGTTGATGTGCTCGCAGAATTTCACGGCGTCCGCACAGATGCGGTCACGCAGCTCCGGGTCCAGCGTCGGCGCTGGGGCGATCTCCACGACCTTCTGGTGGCGGCGCTGCACGGAGCAGTCGCGCTCATACAGGTGCATGACGTTGCCCTGGGAGTCAGCCAGAATCTGCACCTCGATGTGCTGCGGGCGAATGACCGCGGTCTCGAGGTAGACGTGGCCGTCACCGAAGGCGGCCTCTGCCTCACGGGATGCTTCAGCACACTTGGTCTTCAGTTCCGCTTCGTTCTCAATGAAGCGCATGCCGCGGCCACCGCCGCCGGCCACTGCCTTCACGAAGACGGGGAACTCAAAGTCCTTGGCGTATTCCGCCAGCTCGTCGACGTCCGTCGAGGGCTTCGAGTCCTTCAGAGTCGGCAGCCCTGCTTCCTCGGCTGCGGCCACTGCGGCGGCCTTATCACCGGTCAGGTCCAAGGTCTCGGCGGTGGGGCCGATGAATTTAATGCCGTTGTCACGGCAAGCGCGGGCCAAATCAGCGCGCTCCGAAAGGAAGCCATAACCCGGGTAAATGGCATCCGCACCGGACTTCTTGGCGGCGCGAATAACCTCGTCGATATCGAGATAAGCCTTAACCGGCTGGCCCTCAGTGCCAATACGCACGGCTTCATCCGCGAAGGCGCGGTGGAAGGAGTTGCGGTCTTCCTTGGGATAAATTGCAACGGTCTTGGAACCGACCTCAAAGGCGGCGCGGAAGGCACGCACGGCAATCTCACCGCGGTTGGCCACCAAGATCTTAGAGAAGGACTTGTGAGCAGTATCAGACACTGGGAGTGATCCTTTCAGATAAGCACAATACGAACTTAAGGATAGTGTCCGAGGCGACAATGCGGGCGGAAATCGACATATCGGTCAACAGATTTCGAATAGGTTCTCGCCAGACTCCTAGGCACACCCCTAGAAGACTCACCCCTTCATGAACAGCTCCCCTTCCCCCTTTAAACATGCAGCGGCCAAATAGGAGAAGAGTTACTTCGCTTTTAAAAAAATATAAACCTATTGACATGTTCTACCCTCCGTTTCTATCCTTCAATCAGGTTCATAAGAACCAACTTCATCCTTCACTTCCAAAGACCACACGGTGAAGACAGAAAAGAGCTTATGAACTCAGTCACCATTTCTAACGTCCACAAGTATTTAGGCGAAGGCGCCCAGCGCACGCATGTTCTCAAAGGCGCAAGCCTAGAAGCTGGTGAAGGCGAGTTTCTCGGTATTTCAGGAAAGAGCGGCTCCGGCAAAACCACTCTCCTGCGCGCGGTTGCAGGTCTTCTACCTATCGATGAAGGCTCAATCTCGGTCTTCGATACCTGTGTATCCACCGCTGCTCCCAAGGAACTACTTGCCTTGCGCCGCAACACAATCGGCTTCGTCCACCAAGACGACCTATTAATGAATGAACTCACCGCGCTCGAAAATGTCATGCTTGTGCTTGCCGCAGCGGGTGTCGATGAAACGACGGCACACGATAAGGCTTCCGAGGCATTAGCCCAAGTAGGACTTGCAGAACTCGCTCAACGATTTCCCGCAGAGATGTCACGCGGCCAGTGCCAAAGAGTAGGAATCGCCCGAGCGCTCTCCGGAAACCGACGAATTCTCTTGGCTGATGAGCCGTCCGCTGCGCTCGATTCCGAGAACTCGGCATTTTTCAACTATTCAAAAAGCTCGCATCAACCGGCACAACCGTGATAGCGACCAGCCACGACCCCATCATGTTGGACTATTGCGGCACGGCCTACACGCTGATCGACGGCCAGCTTGGGAAAGCAGCCCCACATGCTCAATGAACTAATCACGAAAATCGTGCACTCGTCGAAACGGTATCGTTTCGGCGCAGCAGCAATCGCAGTGTGCTTAGGATTATTCGCATTTGCTGTATCGGCTGATCTCTTCATGACATTGTCCCCGCAGCAGAAGGCGCAGTCAGAATTGGGAAACAACGCCGTGCGGGTGGACGTGCCTGTGTACACGCGGGCGGGCGTGGTTGAACAGACGCTGCCGCAACTTGATTCCCCAGAGAGGGGCTTTACTACCCAACTCGAGACTTACGATCTCTATATCGATAGCAATCCTTCCACTTCCCTTGTCTACAAGGAGTCTCACTGGGAAGAGCAAGCTCCCGATTTTGGGTTGACACTAGTTCAGGGCCATTGGCCTAGCGCTCCTGGCGAGGTAGTAGTCACCGAGGACGTGAACCTTAGTCTTGGAGAGAACACAACAGCATTCAACGGCACGCTACCACTCCGTATCGTTGGCGTTGCATCGAATTCCTTCCACAGCCAGGAGAAAGCGGTGTACGGCGCATCGGGAACATGGAACACCATCGACGCCGACGCTTATTCCATGACCTCCGCTTCGGTCCGGCCGATTGTGTTCGGTTCCGAAGGAACGACTCCTGCCGAGCTCACCGACTTCATTAGCAGTCAGCTCGAAACTACAAACCTCGTCGATCGCGCTGCGCTTGACGACGCCTTTTCGACCTCACTCCTCACCCGCGAAAGCCTGCTCGCCACGCCGCCTTCAGGGTTCGCCGATAGCTATTCTTTCTTCTTCGGCCTGTTCGCCATTGTCATACCGTGTGCTTTGATCCTCTTTTTGTGGCGAGTCACGTACCTAGTTCTTCACCCGTTGAACCGGCGGTTCTTCGAGCTAGGAGTCTCCCCCTTCCTGTTGTGGAAGTCCAGCACATCCACCCTGCTTCGTTCAGCCCTGATGTACTCCGTCTTAGGCCTCGTTGTAGGTGCAGGCCTGGCGCAATGCGTGCGCCCTTTCATTTCGGGACTTGCGGGGTTGCCTGATCCTGGAGTCCTCATTCCGTGGAAATGGTTAGTGCTTCTTCTCGCTAGCTCGCTAGCAGCACTCCTGATTGGCGGTATTACCACCGCGCCGTCGACCCAGCCGCATCCGTTCTGGAAAGATATCCCGCTGCCGGCCCTATCGGCATCATTCTTGCGTTGGAGTGCTATTGCTATTGTCCTTGTGGCCGCACTCTTTACGGTCGCTTCAGCACTGCTGGGGCCAGACGTGTTCGAAACTTGGGCGCCATTGCCAACCGTGGCATTGTGCATCGTCTTTTCTCTTCTTCTCGCACGCTGTCCGCGAACCAGCCGGCCCTACACTCCAGCAGGCGTGGCCCTGAGATTTGCAGAGAAGCACCGGCAGCTTATTGGCACGGGTCTGACGTTGTTGGTCCTGTGCATGGGAACCGCAGTGTTTAGCAGTTCGATGTCAGCCAGCTTCACAGCCAGTGAGAATGACAGTTTGACGTCAACGATCGCCCCAAACCAGGCACACATTTTAGAGACGACAGATAGCGGGCTTTCCACGCGTGTTGAATCCGTCCAGCACGTAGCCACTGTGTTGGGGGCGCCCGCCCCAGTTCGTGTTTCTTATGTCCAAGCCACGCTGGACATGCCCACGGAGATGTCGGGGACTTTTGGCGTACTGAGCGTCGAATCCGTTCATGACGTAGAGCAACTCTTAGACAGAGAGCTTACTGCCTCAGAAAAAGAAGTCCTTAAGACTGGGGCATTAGTCCGCGATCACAGATTCATCGACCAAGACCACGTTTCAATCAACACGAGCAAGAATTCAAGCCACTCATCCCTTCCAGCGCTGAGTATGGACTTCGGGCCACACTGGGAGAAGCTAGCTGGAGGATTTACCCTCGCATCCACGGCGCAGAGACTAGATGCACCGGCAGGTAGGACACAATGGGTTTTTACGGGTCTCCAGGAAGACCAAGAAAAGCGCTTTCTTGATAGCGCTGCACAAGCCCATATTCCCCACGATCTCGTGTTACTGCCGCTGGTTCAAACCTCTTCGACACCGCGGGCATTCTATATCAGCTTGGCAGCCGCGCTGCTCAGCGCGTTAGCCGTAACCTTTGTTTTCTCGCGGCAGCTCACTCGGGCTACCGAGGCAATCGAGACCACCTTCAAAGTACTGGGCCTCGATTCCTCCTGGCACCTAAGAATCGTTGTGCTCACGACAGTCTCACTGGCATGTACCGCGATCATTGCTGGCTGTCTCGCTGGAATCCTCCCGCTTACCGGAATGGTCTACGCAATGGGAGACGGCCTCACATTCGCCATCGATTGGAAGGCTCTTCTTGTTGCCACGGGCGCAATAGCATTAGGCGCTGCATGTGGCGTCGGCATGACATGCCTTCGCCACGTGCAGCGCCCGTCGTCAAGCGCAGCCGCTAATTAGATCTGCTTCGGCGGAACGGAGCGCTGCTCCTTGCCGTTGTAGGCAGACAGCGGGCGGATCAGGGAGTTGTTCTCGTTCTGCTCCACGATGTGCGCGGTCCAGCCGGTGATGCGGGCCATCACGAAGATCGGCGTGAAGAACTCGATGTCGAAGCCCAGGATGTGGTACGCAGGGCCAGCCGGGAAGTCCAGGTTCGGCTGAATCTTAATGGAGGTGTTCTCATACATGGTCTTCGCCATGTTTTCGTACATCTCCACCCACTGCTCCTGGCCGTGGTCCTTGGCCAGCTCGCGGAAGGCGGCCTCCATGGTCGGAACACGGGAGTCACCGTTCTTGTAGACGCGGTGGCCGAAGCCCATGACGAGCTCCTTGTTCTTGAGCTTGTTCAGCGTCCACTCCTCCGCCTTGGCCGGGGCACCAACCTCGAGGAAGTTCTTCATCACGGCCTCGTTAGCGCCACCGTGCAGCGGGCCTTTGAGGGCGCCGATGGCGGCGGTAACAGCGGAGTAGGTATCCGACATCGTGGAGGTCACCACGCGGGCGGCGAAGGTAGAGGCGTTGAAGGAGTGCTCAGCATAGAGGATGAGGGACTTATCAAAGGCCTCAATATCGGAGCGCGAGAGGGCCGGCGAGCCTTCCTCCTCGCCAAAGACCATCCACAGGAAGTTCTCCGCAAAGCCCTTCTTGCGGGAAGGCTCGATGTAGCCCTCGCCGCGGCGACGGCGGATGTCAAGGGCAACGATGGTCGGCAGCTTCGCCATGAGCTCCAGCGCGGTGCGGCGGATGTGCTCGGAGTCCTTGGTGTACTCCTCCGGGTCCTGAGAACCAATGAAGGAGACTGCGGTGCGCAGCACGTCCATCGGGTGGCAAGACTTCGGCATGGAGGTGATCAGGTCAATGAGGTGGCGGTCCAGGTGGCGCAGCGCCTTCTCACGGGCGGAGAAGCGGACCAGCTCATCCTGAGTGGGCAGCTCGCCGTTCCACAGCAGGTAAGCAACCTCTTCGAAGGAGCAGTAGCGCGCCAGCTCCTGGACCGGGTAGCCGCGGTAGGTCAGGGAGTTGGTTTCCGGGACAACCTTAGACACGGCGGTCTCGTCGACGACAACGCCGTACAGACCCTTGCAAATCTCTGGGGTTTCAGACATGGTGTTTTCTCCTTTAGGGGTGTGGTGTGAGTTCTGGGACGTGGGGTTTAGTCAAAGGTGGGCTTGTAGCTGTCCTTGGAGTAGGTGAAAACGCTCTGGTCGAAGGCGTTGTACTCGTCGTAGCGCACCAGCTCATACAGGCGGGAGCGGTGCTGCATGCGGTCGAGCCATTCCTCGGATTGCAGGCCGGTTTCCTGCATGTCACGGAGGAATTCTTCGGTAGCACCCATGGCTACGCGCAGGGTGGATACCGGCCAGATGACGGCGTTATAGCCCAAGTCCTCAATGCGCTTGGCGGACAGCAGCTCGGTCTTGCCGAACTCCGTCATGTTGGCCAGCAGCGGGGTGTCCACGGCGGCGCGGAACTTTTCGAAGTCTGCCGGCGAGTACAGGGCCTCGGTGAAGATGAGGTCCGCACCGGCGTCGGCGTAGGCCTTGGCGCGCTCGATGGCTTCATCGATGCCGTGGATGCCGGCGGCATCGGTGCGGGCACAGATGATGAAGTTCTCATCGCGGCGCTCGTTGACGGCGGCGGTGATGCGGCGAACCATAAGATCCGTCGGCACCACTTCCTTGCCATCGAGGTGGCCGCAGCGCTTCGGGTTGACCTGGTCCTCCAGGTGGCAGCCGGCCAGGCCGGCGTCCTCCAGCGCGGCGACGGTGCGGGCGGCGGACATCGGTTCGCCGAAGCCTGTGTCGGCGTCGACAAGCACAGGCAGGTCCGTGGCGCGGGCGATGTGCCCGGCGCGCTGCGCCACCTCAGTGAGGGTGGTGAGACCAGTGTCCGGTAGACCCAGATCATTAGCCAGCACCGCGCCGGAGACGTAGACGCCGCCGAAGCCGCCGATGTCCTGGATGAGCCGCGCGGTCAACGGGTTGAAGGCGCCCGGCAGCGTGGTAATTCCCGGTGCGTTCAGCGCCTCGCGGAAGCTCTTGCGCTTGTCTGCATTGCTGATAGTGGAGCCAAATAGGCCAGCCATTTAGAACAGTCCCTTCGGGGTCTCGGGTGCGGTGGCGATAGCCTCGTCGGTGAGGCGAACGTTGAGCTCGCTCAGGTCGGTGAGGTTTTCCAGGTTCTGGGCGGCAGCGAGGAAGCGCTCCTGCTCCTCCTCCGATACCTTGCCGGCGGCGAGCTTCTTGAACTTGTTGATGTACTCCTCGCGGCCGAAGGGGCGGGCGCCGAGCGGGTGGGCGTCGGCCACCGCGCGCTCGTCCTCGATCACGGTGCCATCCTTGAAGGTGATGACGGCCTTGCCGCCGAAGGCCTTCTCGCTGAGGTCGTTGGAGTGGTAGCGGCGGGTCCACTCCGGGTCCTCAACGGTGGAAATCTTGTGCCACAGGTCGATGGTGTCCTGGCGGTGCTTGCGCTCATTGGAGTAGGAGGTCTCGTAATCCCACTCGCCGTCCTGGAGGGCCACGGCGAAGATGTACATGATGGAGTGATCCAAAGTCTCGCGGGAGGCGTTCGGATCCATCTTCTGCGGGTCGTTGGCGCCGGTGCCAATGACGTAGTGGGTGTGGTGCGAGGTGTGCAGGACGATGGACTCGATGTCCTCCGTCTTCAGGCCCTTCTCTGCCAGGGTCTTCTTGAGGGCAAAGGCCATGTCGATCGGGGCCTGTGCCTGGTACTCCGCGGAGTGTTCCTTGGTGTAGGTGTCCAGGATGGCTCGCTTGGGCTCCCCGTCCCCCGGCAGGGGGACGGTGTAGGTGCGCTCCGGGGAGTGGAGCATCCAGGCAATGAAGCCGTCCTCGCCTTCCCAAATTGGGGCCGGGGCGCCCTCGCCGCGCATGGAGCGGTCCACTGCCTCGATGCCCATCTTGCCGGCGAACGCCGGTGCATAGGCCTTCCAGGAGGAGATGAGGCCCTTGCGGGACTGGCGGGTAGCCGTGGTGGTGTGGAGTGCCTGGCCGATGGCCTGGTAGATGGTGTCGACATCGAGGTTCAGCATGGTGCCAATGCCTGCTGCGACCGAGGGGCCGAGGTGTGCCACGTGGTCGATCTTCCACTCGTGGAGGCAAATACCCTTGACCAGGTTGACCTGAATTTCGTAGCCGGTGGCGATACCGCGGATGAGGTCCTTGCCGGTCAGTCCCTTGTGCTGAGCCACAGCGAGAATCGGTGGGATGTTATCGCCCGGGTGGGAGTAATCGGCGGCGAGGAAGGTGTCGTGGTAGTCCAGCTCGCGCACGGCAGTGCCATTGGCCAGGGCTGCCCACTCGGCGGAGTAGGTGCCGTCAACGCCGAAGATGGTGGCGCCGCCTTCTTGAGCCGGGTGGGCCTGCGCGATAACGCGGGCGGAGGTCACCGGGCGGCGGGTGGCTGAGGCCACGGCCACGGAGGCGTTATCGATGATGCGGTTGATGATCATCTCGGTGGTCTCGGCCGGGACCTCGACGGGATCCGCTGCAACCTTGGCAATCTTGTAGGCCAGGTGCTCTTCGATAGGAAAGTCCTCGGCGGACTTGTGGGTACGTACTTCGTGGTTAATCAACGGGATTCCCTCCTAGACAAGAACAACGATTGCGATAGAGCTCACACTAACCACGCCCCGTGCGCCCTGCCACATGTGTAAACTGTGACTATCTGTTGCAGGGATTTGCGTTCCTTGCGAAACTTGTGGAATTCCCAGGCAGGGAGGCTTTTTAGGAGGAGTCAGACGGTGAGCAAACACTACGCGGGGGCGAGAATCCACGCACTACGCAAGGAACGCAAACTCACGCAAGCCGCCATGGCGAAGCAGCTAGGGCTATCCACCAGCTACCTCAACCAGCTGGAAAATGACCAGCGCCCCCTCACCGTCACCGTCCTCATGCAGCTGACCCAACGCTTCGGCGTTGATGCCACCTATTTCGCCGGGGACCGTGACCTGCGTGCCCTCGCCGAGCTGCGCCAGCTCTTCCCCGAAGCATCTGAGGCAACTCTTACCGATCTCAGCGGGCGCTTCCCCGAACTTGTGCCCCGGCTTGTCGACGCCGCCGCGCACACCCCCGCGGAACCCGGCCCCTTCGAGGCGGTCCGTGATTTCTTCTATGACGCGCACAACTACGTCCACAGTCTCGACATCGCCGCCGAGGAGCTTTCCGATTCGCTCGGGGACCGAGTCCTGCGCCGCGGGCGCTTGGCCTCCGTCTTACAGGAAGAGTTCGGTGTTACGACGCGCTTTTCCTCCTCGTCCCCGCGGCGCCGCGCCTTCCACAACCGGGAGCTGCACCTGCGCGCGGGACTTACGGAATCCCAGCTCGTCTTCGAAATGGCGCTCCAGTACTGCCTGCTGGCATACCCAGAGCATTGCGCGGAACTCGTCGCCGAATTACCGGGCGAGGAAGCACAGACTATTGGCACGCTGGGCCTCGCTCAGTATTTTGCCGCCGCCGTGACCATGCCTTATACCCAGTTCCTCGCCACCGCGGAGGAAACGCGCTATGACATCGATGTCATCGCGACGGCCTTTGGCACTGGTTTCGAAACCACCGCGCAGCGCTTGTCGACGTTACAGCGACCCGGCCACCAAGGTGTGCCCTTCTCCTTCATCCGCACCGACCGCGCGGGCAATATTTCCAAGCGCCAGTCCTCCACCGCTTTCCACTTCGCCCGCAGCGGTGGCTCCTGCCCGTTGTGGGTGGTGCACCGCGCTTTTGAAACGCCCAACCGCATCACGCGCCAAGTGGCCTCCATGCCCGATGACCACACCTACCTGTGGATTGCGCGCTTCGTCCAAGGCCAGGCCCAGGCCTGGGGCACGCCGCGCAAAGAATTCGTGGTGGGTTTAGGCTGCGATATCGCACAGGCGGATCGCGTGGTCTACGCGGATGCACTCAACCTCTCCCCTTCCGAGGCAACCCCCATCGGCCCCGGCTGCGCTGCTTGCCCGCGCCCGGCGTGCCCACAGCGCGCCTTCCCGCAGGCGGGCCGGCCCGTCAGCCTCGACCTCAATGCAACGCCGGTTTCGGCCTATGCCACCTCGTAGTTCTCTCATTTTCGCCTACGCAGGAGGTTCTCTCCCATGTCCGGCCCGGCACTGTTAGAGCAGCTCACCAGCGAATACGGTAAGCAGTTCACCATGGAAGAAGCCCAGCATGCGGTGAGCACACTGGGCTTATAAGGACGAGCCGAAACTAAATCGGAGTTAGAGCCTACTTACTCAAGGTCGTCGTGAGCAACGAGGCGGCGGGCTGCCTCCGTGATGGTGCCCGACAGGGACGGGTAGACCGCCAGGGAATCCGCGAGCTGGTTCACGGTGAGCTGGTTGGTCACGGCCACGGCGATGGGCAGAATGAGTTCGGAGGCAGTCGGCGCGACGATTACGCCGCCAATGACGCGGCCGGAGGTAGCGCGGCAGAAGAGCTTCACAAAGCCGTGCTGCAGGGAGCGCATCTTGGCGCGCGGGTTGGTGTTCAGCGGCATCATGATGGTGCGGGCGGCAACCTCACCGGCCTCAATCTCCGCCTGCGTAAAGCCCACGGCAGCGATCTCCGGGCGGGTAAACACGGCGGTTGCCACGGTCTTCAGACGCAGCGGGGACACGCCCTCACCCAGGGAGTGGTACATGGCGATACGGCCCTGCATCGCAGCAACGGAAGCCAGCGGGAACAGATCGGAGCAGTCACCGGCGGCATAGATGCCAGCGACATTGGTGCGGGAAACGCGGTCAACCTCGATGTGGCCAGATGGCGTGGTGGCCACACCAACGTGCTCAAGGCCCAGGTTCTTGGTATTCGGAATGGAACCGATGGACATGATGACATGGGAACCGTGGATCTCGCGGCCATCCTGGGTCTTGACCACCACGTTGCCGTCCTCAGTGCGGGAGACCGTCTCCACGCGGCAGTTCTTCTCCAGCTCCACGCCACGCTCAGCCAGGACGGTCTCGAGGACGTCGGCAGCATCGGCGTCGTCATGCGGCAGAATGCGGTCGCGGGACGCCACCATGGTCACGCGCACGCCCATCTCCGCGAAGGCGGACACGAACTCCGCACCGGTCACACCGGAGCCCACCACGATGAGGTGCTCCGGCTCCTCCTTGAGGTCATAAACCTGCTGCCAGGTGAGGATGCGCTCGCCGTCCGGCTGCGCGCCCGGCAGAATGCGCGGGGTAGCGCCGGTGGCAACGAGGACGAGGTCCGCGTCGAGGGTTTCGGTGGTGCCATCCTTGTGGGTGACATCAACCTTGTGTGCTGCACCCTTCACGCCATGCTGATCCTCAGAAAAGGCGGCACGCCCATCAATGACCTTGACGCCAATCTTCTCTAGGCCCGCACGGACGTCGCGGGACTGGTTAGCAGCCAGCGCCTGCACACGGCCGTTGAGGGCCTCCAGGCTCAGCTGCAAGGAGCTGAGCTGGTGGTTCAGGCCCATGTCATCCGCACGGCGGAAATCGGTGCGAATGTTCGCACCAGCGATGAAGGACTTCGAGGGCACGCAGTCCAAGAGAACGGAGGAGCCACCGGGGCCCTGTTCCTCAACCAACGTAATGTGCGCGCCGTACTTGGCGCCGGCGGTCGCAGCCTCGTAGCCTGCGGGGCCACCGCCGATGATTACGATGCGGGGGGCTTCCTGTGACACTGTCGCTCCTTTTTTAAAATTCTGCCTATAAGAACTCTGGGGAAATCCTTGTCACAGTGTAATGCTTAGGCGCTTAATCCTCCACGTTGGCAAACTGTTCTGCTACGGAGCCAAAGAGTTTGACGCCCACGCCGATAGCCCGCTCATCAGGTGCCAAATCTCCCATGTGGAGATCGTGCTGTTCGCCTTCACCGGACCAGCAGCCAAGGCGAGCCATGGAGCCGGGGACCTTCTCCAGGTACCACGAGAAATCTTCGCCGCCCGAGGACTGCGGTGCCTGAACCACGGCTTGCGGGTCGATGGCCTGGGCAGCGCTGGCGAGGAGGGCGGTGGAGACGTCGTCGTTAAGCACGGGCGGAACCCCGCGGTGGTAGACCAGCTCATGTTCCACACCCAGGGGCGCTAGCACCTGTTCCACCAACTCGGAGAAGAGCGTTTGCATATCCCGCCAGATTCCGATGTCTGCCGTGCGCATGGTGCCGGATACAGAACCGGTCTCCGGAATCGCGTTCGGGGCATAGCCGGAATTCACCTGGCCAAAGACCAAGACGGTGCCGGTGCGCGGATCGACGCGGCGTGAGAGCAAACCTGGCAGGTCCGTCAGCAGCTTGCCCAGCGCATAGACGACGTCCGCAGACAAGTGCGGGCGCGAGGTATGCCCGCCCGGGCCGGAGACGTTGATTTCCACGACATCGGTGGCCGAGGTGATCGCTCCAGCGCGAACGCCGATGCGCCCGACGCGCAGCTTCGGTTCAACGTGGACGGCGAAGATGGAGTTCACGCCTTCGAGCGCACCCCATTCAATGACGTCGGTGGCGCCGCCCACCCACACCTCTTCAGCGGGCTGGAAGATGACACGAACACCGAAATCTAGCGGATGCTCGCGATTAAGGTCCGCCAAGGCGCAGGCCGTGGCCAGCGCAATGGTGGTGTGCATGTCATGCCCGCAGGCATGCATGACGCCTGGGACCTCAGAGGTGTACTCGAGGCCGGTGACCTCGGTGACGGGAAGCGCGTCAATATCGGCACGGAAGGCCAAGCGCCCAAGTTCGGTATCGGGACCAATGTCCACCATGAGGCCGGTTTCGGGAAAAAGATGCGGCTCCAAGCCGTACTCGCGCAGGGTGCGGGACAGGAAGCGGGTGGTTTCCACCTCGTTATTGGAGGTCTCCGGGTGGCGGTGAATATGGCGGCGCCACGCGATGACCTCCGCGCGGTGGTTGCTGAACCACTCACTGACGTAGTCCGAGATCACTGCTTCCTCCTCCGTGGTTTTCTCTTGGGAAGAGTCTACAACTAGACCATGCGGTTCAGTTAGCCGGGCAGGTCACACGCTAGATATACTGAGCGGTCTGCCTGCCCGACGGTTTCGCTACAGGTCGATATTGCGGGGACCGTAGAGGCGATCGCCGGCGTCACCCAGCCCCGGCACGATATAAGCGTCCTCGTTGAGGGCAGGATCAATCGCTGCGGTAACCAAGCGAACCGGCAAGCCCGAATTGGCCAACGCATCAACGCCCGGCTGAGCGGAGACCATGCAGATCGCCGTGATGTCGGTAGCGCCGCGGTCCGCGAGGAGCTTCAGGGAGTGCAGGAGGGAACCACCCGTGGCGAGCATCGGGTCGACTACGAAGACGCTGCGGCCGCTGAGATCCTCCGGCAGGGCCTCCAGATAAGGCACCGGCTCGTGAGTTTCCTCATCGCGCGCCATGCCGATGAAGCCGACCTGGGCATCCGGAATCATGGACAGAGCCGGGTCAATCATGCCCAGACCAGCACGGATGATGGGCACGATAATCGGCGGATTCTGCAGGCGGGTGCCCTCCGCCGTGGCGACGGGAGTAACGCAATCAAAATGTTCGACGGGCAGGTCACGGGCTGCTTCATACACAAGCATGGTGCCCAGATCTCGCAGGGCGGCACGGAAAGCGGTGTTATCGCTGCGGGCATCACGCATCAGCGTGAGCCGGGAGGCGGCGAGGGGGTGGTCTACTACGTGGATATCCATGCCCTTCACTGTATAAGAATCCGGCGGGAACCGATCAGCGGGCGGTGCAGTCTAATAAGGCATGACTAGCTTTGAAACATTCACTATTGACACCGAGTACACCCGCCGGCTGGCACACGAGCTGGCCACCGTCTCCCAAACCTCCACCACTCCCCCTCCCGAGCTACCGACGGACCCCGTTCTAGGCGGCTTCACCGGAGCATTTAACTCCGCCATGGAGAACCTTTCTGCCCGCCTTGCCCAGGTCAGGGCGGATGCTGGTGCCGTGGCGGAGTCCAGCTTCCGCATGGCCCGCGAGGCCGAAGACGCTGACGGTGCTCTTGCTAGCGCCTGTGGGAGTCTGTGATGTTGGAGTCAGCACTCACCCACATCGCCCGGATGCAACCGGCGCAGCTTCCCGATGTCTCCCTGCCCACTGTGCCTGATCTCACTGCTGCCGGACCCTTAGCGGAGATAGCGCACGGAGATCCGCAGGCGCTTTTCGACACTGCACGCCAGGCCACCGAGGACCTTTCCACGGCGCGCTCTGCGTTAGATTCCGCGCGCGGGCTCATCTCGGCGGCCGTCAAGGACCTCATCGGGCTGGGCTTCGAGCTGCTCCAGCGCGGGCTGCCTTTAGCCCTGGGCTTGCTCATCCCCAACCCAGCGGCACAGGCCGCGGCCCGCTCTGCTTTGCAGGCTTTGGCAATGGAGTACGTCGGCAAGACGATGCTGCGCGTAAAGCAACTGGCCGGGGAGCTCCTTCAGTCGGCCGCACCCCTCGTGCCCATTGCTCAACGCGCGGTACGCCCTTCAGTGCGCGGTCCGCAGGAGGAAGGCGGGGCTCGCCACGCGCTCACAGCTTCCTCATCCTCCTCTGGCGGTGAAGGAAGTGCGCAAGGCCAGGCCGCGGTGCAAGCCGCACTCTCCCAGCTGGGAACACCCTATGGCTGGGGCGGCACCGGCAACGGTAGCTTCGATTGCTCGGGGCTGACCCAATGGGCTTGGCGCCAAGCTGGGGTGGAACTGCCGCGCACCGCTGAAAACCAGACTGTGGGCCGCCAGGTGAGCGCGGATGAGCTGCAGCCCGGCGACCTCGTCGTGTGGGATGGGCACGTGGCCATGTACTCCGGTGACGGGCAGATGGTGGAAGCCGGTAGCCCCGTACAAACCAATCCGCTGCGCACCAACAACATGGGGATGGCTTTCAAAGGCTTCTGGAGGCCTACAGGGTAGACTATTTGCCCATGAACACCCGCGCTATTGTCCCCATCAAGCTCTCCCTTTCTGAGGGCGATTTCTATACCCTGTGGGCGCCAAAGTGGCGCCAAAACGGTTCCGAGTGGCAGGCTTTTCTCGGTGATGATGAGTCGGTCCTGCTTTTTAACACCGAAGCCGAGATGCTCTGCTTCCTCGAATCTGGCACGAAGCATGACTTGCTCGATCACCCGAAGTGGGAGGTCTTCAACTCCCAGGCGGCAGACCGCGTCGTGCCAGAAAAGAAGCACGTCTACGACCTCATCGGGATGCCGAAGCACCTGGCCGGCCGTCCCAGCCACGAGAACGTGTCCACCGTCGCACGCTGCCTCGAGATTGCGCAGGCGCTGGCAGAGGTCAGCGCCGCAGAGCACACCGTCATCTTCTTCGCATCGCATTCCATCCTGCGCAACCCAGCCCGCGGAGCCGATCACTACGCCGGTGAACAGGGCATGAGCGAGTGGTCCGGCGTGGGCCGCGTTATCCACAGCAACTGGCGCTCGGTCATCGAAGACCTCGACAAGGTGGTCAAGGTCGTTCCTTCCTCTGACTTCACCCAGGATGCAACCACGAACGCCGCCACCCGCATCTCCGCCGCCAGCGAAGCAGCGGAGGAAGCACGCAAGAAGGCCGAGGAAGAGCGCAAGGCCGCCGCGGAATCAGCCGATCCTTATGACAGCTCCCCCTGGGCCGCCGCGGGCATCGACCCGGTAAAGATCACCGCTGATCAAAGGACGGTCTACACTCTGCGCACCTACCTCGACGGCAAGCCGGTTTTCTTGGGTAAGTGGGGCGAAATCTTCACCTTCCCCAGCTCCAAGGTGCTGGTGCGCTGGATCATGGAAAACGATGACCACGACCTAGCAAAGGTTTCCACCTGGGAGGAGGTCGTTGCCGCAGCGAACGCCGGTGAGCTCGAAGTCACCGTCCACCCGGATAACCAGTACAGCTTCTACGGCATCGTCCGCGATATTGAAAAGGGCCCCGAGTCCGTTGATACGGACCAAATGAGCCGCTGCTACGAGGTCTGCGCGGACGCCGCCGACTGGGCCGGGGATGACTCCATCAACTCCTACATGCTGCAGAACCCGCGCTTCCAGGACTACCTGGGCTACATGCTTGGCTCCACCGAGCACGCGGGTTACGTGCCCTCCAAGCCCTACACCGAGCACGCGGAGTCCTGGAAGGGCCTGGAGGAAATGCTGACGAAACGCTTCTCCCGCTTCTAGTTTCTATTCGGAAGACTCACTGACTTCTTCCGCCTCGGAGTCGCTCACACCGGAAGCGTCTTCCGCAAATTCCGGATCCGCCAGTTCCTCATAGGCGGGCAGGATCTCCTGCTCAATGAGGCGCTGGCGGTCTTCTTCGCTAGCAAAGGAATTCTCAATGGCCTTGATGGTGAGGTCGAAGAACTCCTCGAGGCCATAGCCAAAGGTCTCGCTCAGAGCGAGGAACACATCGCTGAGCTTCTCGCCCGCCACCGTGCAGGTAAAGCCGAGCTGCTGCAACAGCGGCAGAGGGTGATCAGCCAGCTCCTCTGCGGGCATTTCCTCCAGCGGCGCAAAGGTCAGCGCGATGTGGCGATCCCGCACCCACGCCGAGGCTTTACCTGGGCGAACGCCTTCGAGATCCGCGCTGAAATCGTCGACGAGATCAGTGGCATGAACAAGGCGCGTCGCACCCGCCTGCACAGCCGCCACGGCGTCCTCATAAGAGGCAACGTCCCTCTCCCACGGGATGAAGTCTGCGCGGAGCTTCTCAGCCGCAGATAGCTCAGTCAGCGCAGCACCGGCAACGCCTTCGCCGGCATCCCAGCTATTGGCATCGCCCTCAACGATGAGGCGGGCATCGATTCCGGGAACGTCGAGTCCTTCCTGCGCCGCAGCGAGTGCCTCAGCGGCGCCGAAGGAGAAAGCACTGGGGCGCAGGCGGAGCTCGGCGTAAACCACGTGGTCGTCGACAAGCGCCTGCACAACAGCCTGCGTGGCCGCGCGCAGCTCCTCCGGGGTGGAAGCATCCGTGGGCAACGGTGCGAAGAGCGTCACCTTGGGCAGACCGGCGAAAATCTCGGCGCCGGAGTCTTTGTTCTCTGGGCTAATTAGTGGTGCGTCATGCATGAGGATCATCCTAGGACGAGGTCTAGGATTAAGCACGCTATGAAACATGTCCCCGCGCTCCTCACCGCCATCGCCCTGGCCGCAACGCCGCCCGCGTTCGCAGAAGAGGAAGAGTCCTCATCGCCCACGCGCACCACCGCGCCGGATACCGACGCCTGCCCGCATTCTCTCGTTCCCGAGGAACCGACGACCACCTCAGAAAGGTTGGCGCCCGGCCAGGAAGCGCCCACTCCCCTGCCCGCGGTTGAGGGCGCTGCGTGTGGCGTGACGGCCCCGCGCGGCTTTCGGCTGAACAAGGACGTTGTAGCTTCGGCATGGATGGTCAGTGACCTAGACACCGGCGAAATCATCGCCATGAAGGATCCCAACGGGCGCTATCGCCCGGCCTCCATCATCAAGGCGCTGCTGGCGCTCGTGGTTATCGAGGAGCTTCCCCTCGACCAGCGCATCACCGCCACGCTTGACGACGCCTCCGTCGAAGGCTCCGCCGTCGGCCTCGGCCCCGATGGGGTCTACACCGTGGAGCAGCTTCTGCAGGGTTTGCTCATGGCTTCCGGCAACGATGCCGCGCACGCCCTCGCGCAGGCCGTTGGCGGGGATGAGGAGGCGCTAAAGAAGGTCAACGCGAAGGCACAGGAGATTGGCACGCGCTCGACGGTGGCGGCCAGTTACTCCGGGCTGGACGCGGCGGGTATGTCGACGTCCGCGGCGGATATCTCGCTGATCTACCGCGCGGCTTTTGCCAACGACACCTTCGCGCGCATCGTCGATACTGAGCACGTGGAGTTTCCCGGCTGGGGTGACATGCCCGGTTATGAGCTGTGGAATGACAATGGGCTCTTCCTCAACGACCCGGATGGCATCGGCGGAAAGACCGGCTATACCGAGGACGCGCACCACACCTTCGTCGGCGCAATTAATCGCGACGGGCGCCGCCTGCAGGCGGTCCTCCTCGATACAACCGTCGAGCATGGTTTCCGCGCCTGGGAGCAGGCGCAGATGCTTCTCGACGAAGCCTCCGACGTCCGCCCCGGCGATGGCGTAGGGCTTTTGGATGATTTCGCGGCTGGGAAAGAAGAGCCCTCGGAACCTGCACTTACCAGCCCGGTTCCTACCACGCCTTCTGCGCCCGCCGCCTCGGAGGCGACTGCGGGGTCTTCGTCCTTTGGGGACTCGCAGGGCTGGATCGGCTGGCTGGTGGCAGGCCTCGTCGCCCTCCTTGTCGTAGTGGTCGCTACTTTTTCACTACTTCGGCGTTAGCCATGATGTCGTGCTGGCCGCGGAGCGCATTCTTTGGGCTAATCGTGGTCACCACGTAGAGCGCACCGAAGAAGGCGACCAGCGGGCCGATGAGCGGCACGAGGGAGGCCACGCGCCACCAATTGCGCTTAAAGCTCTGTTGCCAGGTGAGCTTGTTGTGAGTGCTGACATCGCGCACGGTGTAGCCCGCAATCATCTTTGCAGGCGTTGCTCCCACGAGGACCTCGAAGCAGAGGTAGTAGGCCACCGTGATGATGCCGGTGATGCTGGTGAGCCAGACCTCATTGACGCTGGAGTTATACACCCCGATGCTAACGAAGAGGGACGCACCGATCGCCGCAATGACGTAGTCGATGACGGCCAAGAGCACGCGGGTGCCGGGAGTTGCGCGCGGGGCGTCCTGAACGGGCGCATCAGGCGCGGGAGCATGGTGGTTCGCGCCCCAGCGGCCGGTCGTGGCGTAATCATCCAGCTGCGCCCACGTGAGCCGAGCACCTGATTCCAGCATTTGGTCATAGCTTGCGCGGGAGGAAGGCTCACAAAGAATGCGGGCGGCAACTGCGAGTTCCTCGCGCTCTGGGTTGTCGGAGAGGTAGCCGAGGCCTTCGAGGCGGGCGTCGGCAGCCGCCAGTTGCACGCCCAGCTCGCGTGAGGTCGCGCGCGAATCCAAGGTGAAGTGCTCGTAGAGGTTCGGAGCAAAAGACGCTGGTAGCATCCCGCCCTACTTTCGGCGCAGCAGGGCCCATGCACCCGCAGCGGCCGCGCCGAGGGCGGCACCGGCGCCCAAGGTCACGCCCGTGTTCGGACCCTGGCGGATCTCGTTGCGGACGCGGATGACTGCCTGATCCGGAACCGGCGGGACTAGCAGCTCGAGAGACTCCTCGGTGGTCGCCGTCCACGCGGAAACATAAAGCACGACGCGCCAGACCAGGTACATGACCACCATGAGGACGATTACCGGGCCAAACACGGCACCGGCCGGGTTGCCTGCTGCAGAAGACATGATGACGGTGGACAGCTGCTTGATGGCCTCAAAGAGCACCGCGCCGATGGCCGCGCCCATCAGGCCCGACTTGGTGGGCACCTTCGTGCGCGGCAGGAAAGCCACCATCCACCAGAAGACGAGGAAGTTGGCGATAAGACCGATCACGATGCCGGCGATAACCAAAACGGTTCCCATACCGGGGAAGGACTCAATGCCGACCCACTCGAAAACCTTCTGGGTCAGCCCGGAGGAACCCGCCGCCGTCACGCCGAAGGCGATAACCATGGCCAGGAGCAGGCCGATGAGCCCCAGCAGGTCGCTGAGCTTCTTGGTCACAAAGTTGCCCGGGGCGTCAGTCGGATCCTGCATCCACATCGCCGAAATGCCGATGCGCAAGTTATTCATCCAGCCGAGTCCTGACCACAGGGTGGTGAGACCACCGATGCCGTACATCGCGCCGCGCTGTTCAATTGCGGTGTGAAGAAGCTCCGTGATCGAATTCCCCAGATCGCCCGACACGGCGTTGGCGATCTGCTCCTCCAATTGCTGCATGAGGTCGGGGCGGTTCGCCAGCACCGTCGCGGCAGCGGCCACGGTGAGCATGAAGATCGGGAAGAGAGCCAGGACCGAGAAATATGTAATTCCGGCTGCGAACTGGTTGCCGCCTTCACTACCGTAGCGGTCCAGCATCTTCATGATGTGGTCGATGAAGCCGGACTTCTCACGGACTTTATCTACCGCGTCCGGCTCATCGGCATAGGCACGCTCGATGCCGTAATCATCTGTCTTCTTCTCATCAGGTCGTGTCGTTGGCGCCACAGGCCTTCCCCTTAAAAATTGATTACAGAATCCTCTACACAGTCTTCATCATGCTAGCCAACTCAGCCGCGACGCGCGGGGAGAAAGCCCACCGCCTCGTAGACCTTGTCCACGAGCGGGGTGGCAATCTCCGTGGCGTGCTCGGCACCCTGGGCCAAGATGCGCTCGAGCTCGCCGCGGTCTTCCATGAGCTCGTCATAGCGAGCCTTCAGCGGAGTGGTGAAGGCCTCGAGCGCCTCGGCCGTATCGACCTTGAGGTGGCCATAGCCCTGGCCGGCATACTTGTCCACGAGATCCGGGATGCTCTCCCCCGTCAGCGCGGACTGGATGGCCAGTAGGTTGGACACGCCCGGCTGCTTCTCGCGGTCAAAGGCCACCACGCCGAGGTCATCGGTCACCGCGGACTTGATGCGCTTGGCGGAGGTCTTGGGAGCATCGAGCAGGTTTACGATGCCCTTCGGGTTTGCCCCCGACTTCGACATCTTGGACGTCGGCTCCTGCAGGTCATAAATCTTGGCCGAGCCTTCCGGAATGAAGGCCTCCGGTACGCGGAAGACCTCGCCGTACTTGTTGTTGAAACGCTCCGCCAGGTTGCGGGTGAGCTCGAGGTGCTGGCGCTGGTCCTCCCCCACCGGCACGTAGTGCGGGGAATACAAAAGGATATCCGCAGCCATCAAAACGGGGTAGGTAAACAAGCCCACGGACGTGCGGTCCTGGCCCTGCTTGAGGGACTTGTCCTTGAACTGGGTCATACGGGAGGCCTCACCGAAGCCCGTCAGGCACTGCAAAACCCACGTCAGCTCCGCGTGTGCGGGGACGTGGGATTGTACGAAGAGGGTGGATTTCGCCGGGTCAATGCCCAATGCGATAAGCTGCGCGGCGCCCGCCACGGTGCGGTGGCGCAGTTCCTCCGGGTTCTGCTCCACCGTGATGGCGTGCAGGTCCGGGATGAAGTAAAAAGCCTCGTGGGAGTCTTGCAGGTCAATCCACTGCTTGAGCGCTCCGAGGTAGTTACCCAGGTGGTAGGAGTCCGCCGTGGGCTGGATGCCGGAGAGGACTCGAGAAGCGGAGGTCGATGCAGAAGTGGAGTCAGTCATGGTTGACTACTCTACTCTGCCGCCTCCGCTGGGGCGGCGCTGCGTCGGTTAAATCTTGCGGGAGGTCGGGCTAATAACGTCCATCATGACGGCGAAACCAGCCACCATGAACGCGCCGCCAACGCCCTGGAGGACGATCGGGCCAAGGAAGGCAAAGGACGGTCCGACGATGGTCCACCACCAGATACCCAGGGCAAGCAGAATAGCGCCGAGGACAAAGTAGATGATTGCGCGGGTCATGAGCATCTCCTGCGAAATAGAAAAGGACGTTAAGACGGGATTATCGTACCACTACTTGGAGTGGGCTACTTGTACTCGACCAGAAGCGGAGAGTGATCAGACCAGCGCTCCTCCACCGTCGGCGCCTTCTCCACCCACGTGCGCTGCGCGCGCTCCAGCATGGCCTTCGTGGCCGCCTGGTAGTCAATGCGCCATCCGGCATCGTTGTTAAAAGCCTGGCCGCGGTAGGTCCACCAGGTGTAGGGGCCATCCGCCTCTGGGTGCAGGCGCCTGGCGACGTCAAACCACTGCGGATCCGCAGCCGCCTCCCAGGCGGTCTTGGTCTCATAGTCCACCACGCCGAGCCAGTCCCCGAGCCCCTTCTTGTCCTGCGGCTGCTCATCCGGGAAAGAACCGAAGACGAGGTCCATAAAGGCGCGCTCCTCCGGCAGGTGGCCGGACTTCTTCTCATTGGCCTTATTGTTCTTTAGGTCTTGGGCGCGGTGGCAGATGTTCCAGTCACCGCCAATGACGGCCTCCGGGTACGTTGCAGCCATCTCATCCAAAACTTCAGAAAACTCATCCAAGAAGAGGTACTTCTCATCCTGCTTCGGGGAATCGGTATCACCAGACGGCAAATACAGGGAAGCCACCCGCACGCCTTCCACGGTGGCGGCGATGAAGCGGCCGGATTCGGCGAAGGAGCCGAAGCCTACGGAGACGTCGCCAAGCGCGTGCTTCGATAGGATGCCCACGCCCGCGCGGCCCTTGGCGGCGGATTCGGCCTGTACCAGGTTCCATCCGGCCTCCAGGGCCGGAGCCAGAGCCTTCTGGGTCTGCTCGGGGTTGGCGCGCACCTCCTGCATAAGGACGACGTCGGCGGGCGTGGTTTCCAGCCATGCGTTCATACCCGGGTTGTTCTCGTTGCGCTGTTTGCAGGCCGCGCGGATGCCGTTAACGTTGACGGAGGCGATGGTGAAACTCATGCCGGCCAGTCTAACTCTGTTCAATAATCTTCACGGAAGGGCCGCGGCGGCGCTTGTCCCACATGGTGATAACCCAGGTGATGCAGCCGGCCACCGCCAGTCCCGCACCGGCAAGGGCGGTGGAGTTATAGGAATAACCTGCGCCCACGACTGCGCCGCCGATGGCCGCGCCCGCTGCATTAGCGATGTTGAGGGCGGACTGGTTCAGCGCCGCCGCCAAGGTCTGTGCATCCCCCGCCACGTTGACCAAGCGCAGCTGCAGTGAGGGCACGAGAATGGAGCCGAAGAAGGCCAAGACGCCAAAGACAATCGTGCCCGCCCACGCGCTGTGCGCCACGAAGTAGAAGGTCACCGACACTCCAACCATGCAGATGAGAGCAAAGATGATGCCGAATTCCAGGTTTCGGTCCGCCAGCGCACCGCCAGCGACGTTGCCGACAGTCATACCGATGCCATAAGCCATGAGCACAATCCACGTGTAGTTCGGGTCCATGCCGGCGACCTCCGTCATGGTCCACGTGATGTAGGTATAGACGGCGAACATGCCGCCGAAGCCGACGGTGCCGAGGAATACGGTGAGCAGGACCTGACTGTTTTTCAACGCGCCGAGCTCGGTGAACATATCCGTTTCCGGCATACGCGTCATGTGCGGGAAGAGGAAAAAGAGCAGCACCATCGTTAAAGCTGCAAGGGCCACGACCAGGTAGTAGGCCGAATGCCAGCCCAGTCCCTGGCCCAACGCTTGGGCTGCTGGTACACCGATCACGGTGGCAACGGAAAGCCCCATGCCCACCATCGACATGGCAAACCCTTGCTTGCCCGGTGGGGCCATCGAGGCCGCCGCCAGATTAGCTACGGAGAAGTATGCGCCATGCGGCAGGCCCGCGATGAAGCGCGCCATCAGCAGGACGCCGTAGTTAGGGGCCACGGCCGTGAGCAGGTTGCCCACGAGCAAGAATCCAATAAGCAAGATGATGAGGCGGCGGCGTGGGAGCTTGCCCGTGAGTGCTGCGATGACCGGCGCGCCCACGACGACGCCGAGCGCGTAGACGGAGATGACTACCGACGCCGTGTCTTCCGTAATCCCGAAATCATCCGCGATGAGCGGCAGCAGGCCCATGGAGGTGAACTCCGTGGTGCCGATGGCGAAGGCACCCATCGCCATGGCAATCATGACAATGGTGCGGCGTGTCGTGGAGATTTCCGTCTGGCGTGGGACGGGACGGCGTTGGATGCGGGGAGCAGAGTGCGGGAGATTCACGTGCGCGTACCTTAGTCCCTTTCCCGCGCGCAGACGAGAAGGCCGTATCAACCACACAGCCCTGCCCCGCTGGTGGCGCGAGTCACAGGGGGACCGGCACCGCGAGAAAATAAGACAGGTATCCTGTGAGGTTGAACAGTTTTCAACTTCTTTAGGAGAACCATGGCAAAGATTATCTGGACCCGTACCGACGAGGCGCCGCTGCTGGCGACCTACTCCTTCAAGCCGGTCGTGGAGGCTTTCGCTTCCACCGCGGGCATCGAGGTAGAAACCCGCGACATTTCCCTGGCCGGCCGCATCCTGGCCCAGTTCCCGGAGCGCCTTGGTGACAAGAAGGTTTCCGACGCCCTGGCTGAGCTTGGCCAGCTGGCCAAGACCCCGGAAGCCAACATCATTAAGCTGCCGAACATCTCCGCTTCCCTGGTGCAGCTGAAGAAGGCTATTGCTGAGCTGCAGGCTGCCGGCTTTGATCTCCCGGAGTACGAAGAGGCTCAGGAGAAGTACGACGCCGTCAAGGGCTCCGCCGTGAATCCGGTTCTGCGTGAGGGCAACTCCGACCGCCGCGCCCCGATTGCAGTCAAGAACTTTGCTAAGAAGAACCCGCACAAGATGGGTGCTTGGTCCGCTGATTCCAAGACCAACGTGGCGACCATGGACGCTAACGACTTCCGCCACAACGAGAAGTCCGTCATCATGCCGGAGGAGGACACCCTCTCCATCGTCCTGAAAACCGCCGAAGGCGAGCAGACCCTGCTGGAGAAGCTGCCGGTCCTCAAGGGTGAGGTCATCGACGGCACCTTCATGTCCGCCAAGGCACTCGATGAGTTCCTCAAGGCGCAGGTTGCCCGCGCCAAGGAGGAGGGCGTGCTCTTCTCCGCTCACCTCAAGGCCACCATGATGAAGGTCTCTGACCCCATCATCTTCGGCCACGTGGTGCGCGCTTTCTTCGCTGACGTCTTTGAAAAGTACGGCGAGGAGCTCGAGGCCGCTGGCCTCAACGGCGAGAACGGCCTGGGCGCTATCTACGAGGGCCTGGACAAGCTGGAGAACGGCGCTGAGATCAAGGCTGCTTTCGACGCCGCGCTTGCCGCGGGCCCAGACCTCGCCATGGTCAACTCCCACAAGGGCATTACCAACCTGCACGTTCCGTCTGACGTCATTATCGACGCCTCCATGCCGGCCATGATCCGCACCTCCGGCCACATGTGGAACAAGAACGACGAGGAGCAGGACACCCTCGCCGTCATCCCGGATTCCTCCTACGCCGGCGTCTACCAGGCCGTGATCGAGGACTGCAAGGCCAACGGCGCCTACGACCCGACCACCATGGGTACCGTCCCGAACGTCGGCCTCATGGCACAGAAGGCTGAGGAGTACGGCTCCCACAACAAGACCTTCAAGATCCCGGCTGCGGGCACCGTTGAGGTTCGCAACTCCAAGGGTGAGGCTCTCATCTCCCACGACGTGGAAGCTGGCGATATCTGGCGCGCCTGCCAGACCAAGGACGCCCCGATCCAGGACTGGGTCAAGCTGGCTGTCAACCGTGCCCGTCTGTCCGGCATGAAGGCCATCTTCTGGCTCGACCCGGAGCGCGGCCACGACGCCAACCTCATCGAGCTGGTCAAGAAGTACCTGCAGGATCACGACACCGAGGGCCTCGACATCTCCATCGAGGACCCGGTCACCGCGACCAAGATCTCCGTCGAGCGCATCCGCAAGGGCGAGGACACCATCTCCGTGACCGGTAACGTCCTGCGTGACTACAACACCGACCTCTTCCCCATCCTCGAGCTGGGCACTTCCGCCAAGATGCTGTCTGTGGTTCCGCTCATGGCTGGCGGCGGCCTGTTCGAGACCGGTGCCGGCGGCTCCGCCCCGAAGCACGTCCAGCAGGTTCAGGAGGAGAACCACCTGCGCTGGGACTCCCTCGGTGAGTTCCTGGCTCTGGCTGAGTCCTTCCGCCACGAGCACAACACCAACGGCAACGCCAAGGCTGGCGTGCTGGCCGCTGCGCTGGACAAGGCTACCGAGACCCTGCTGGATGAGGGCAAGTCCCCGTCCCGCAAGGTGGGCGAGAACGACAACCGCGGCTCCCACTTCTTCCTGACTCTCAACTGGGCCAAGGAGCTGGCTGCGCAGACTGACGACGCCGAGCTGGCCGAGGCCTTCAAGCCGGTTGCTGAGGCCCTCGAGGCCAAGGCTGGCGAGATTGAGCAGGCGCTTCTCGACGTCCAGGGCTCCCCCGTCGACCTCGGCGGCTACTATGCCCCGAACGAGGAGAAGCTCAACGAGACCATGCGCCCGGTTGCTGCCTTCAATGAGATCATCGATGGCCTGAAGAAGTAACTCCCCGCTTCTCCTCTAGCCCCGACGTCTTAAGCCAGGGCTAGCCACCACAAAGGCTCGATCCACGATGAGTGGGTCGAGCCTTTTCTTGCTTCATTAACCACAAACAGGCCTAAAACAGCACTCTACGACGCCATTTTTACCCGTTGAGCTGCGAAGACTTTTTCTTGACTGTTTCTTGCTTCTCGCGCCTTATCTCGCGGGGTTTTCATCCTTTGAACGCCGAGGACCCCAGTTAGTTAAAAAGTTTTTCAATACTCGGGAACCGAGAAACCCTCGCCTCCGACTACTAGTGCAGTTGATATCAGCACCTGTCCATCGCCCCTCCTGAACGCCCCGCGAACGTTCAGCAGGGCCTTAATCGATAGACCCCGAAAGAGCACTACTTATGAGTCGGACGGCTCTGCGATCCTTCATTCAACGCATCCACTTTTATGGCGGCATGTTCGCCGGCCCCTTCATCCTCGTTGCGGCATTGACTGGCTGCCTCTATGCCATGGCACCCTCCCTGGAGAAGGTAGTGTACCGCGACGTCATGACCGTTCCGGCAGTCGAGCACCCCGTGAGCTTGGAGGAACAAATCCAAGCCGCGCAGCAGGAGCACCCCGACATGCCGGTCACGCAGGTCTGGCCGGCCACGACACCGACGGATTCCACGCGCGTGCTGGTCTCCGATGAAAGCATCGACGAGAGCCTGCAGCGCACCGTCTTCATCAACCCCGCCACCGCTGAGGTCATCGGCGACTACCCCACCTATTCCGGCCTGGGTGAGATGCCGCTGCGCCGTTGGATTTCCTCCCTGCACGAAAGCTTTCACTTGGGCAAGATCGGTGAGCTCTACTCGGAGCTGGCCGCTTCCTGGTTGTGGGTCATGGCCTGTGGAGGTCTCTATATGTGGTGGATTCGCCGCCGCCCGAAGAACAAAGCAACCGCGAACGCCACCCAACGCCAGCCCAAGCGCTCTGCCCGCTGGAAGGCCACCCGCCTGCATTCCACTATTGGCGCCTGGATCTTCATCGGCCTGCTTGGCCTCTCTGCCACCGGTATCACGTGGTCGGGACTGGCCGGCGACAACGTCGATTCCCTCGTCGAGCGCATGAACTGGAAGGCCACCCCCATCGAGACTGCCCTCCCCGGCACCACCACCGAAACACATGAACACACTGGCCATGAAGGACATGAAGGTCATGGGGTTGGAAGGGCGTCGTCAAGCTCGAGCGTAGCTGCCGAGGCCGAGCGCGTCCTCGCCACCGGCCGCGCCGAGGGGCTGACCGGACCGCTGCGCGTGTACCCGCCGGAGGACGCCAACTCCGCCTGGCAGGTCAGCGAACGCTGGGTGGAATGGCGCACCACCTCCGATGCAATTTCGGTAGATGGCGCCACCGGAGAGATCATCGACCGCCAGCCTTTCTCCAGCCTGCCGCTGTTTAGCAAGCTCAGCAGCTGGGGCATCTACCTGCACATGGGCATCATGTTCGGCCTTCCACTGCAGATTGCGCTGCTCGCACTGGGCCTCGCCACCGCCGCGCTGGTGGTGCTGGGCTACTACATGTGGTGGAAACGCCGCCCGCGCTTCCTCCCCACCACTCATTTCTCTTGGGCCACCACAGGACTGGGCGCGCTATTCGCGGCCACCGTCGGCGTCTTCCTGCCGCTCTTAGGAATCACCTTGGCGGCGTTCCTGATTCTCGATGTCATCCTGGTGAACCGTGCCACCACCCCGCGCAAGGAGCGCACACCGGTTCCAGTCGGATAGTTTAGTGAAAGCCATCACATAGGGCGGAGCTTATTAGGTACGGTAGTTTCTTATGACTAACCCACTACTGACCCCCTCCACGCTGCCCTACCAGCTCCCGCCGTTTGCGGAGATCAAGGTCGAACACTACCGCCCCGCCTTCGACGAATCACTCGCGCTTCACGACGCCGAGATCACCTCCATCACCGACAACCCCGCCGCGCCCACGTGGGAAAACACCGTAGAGGCGCTCGAGCGCTCCGGCCAGGACCTCGACCGCGTCATGGCGGTCTTTGGTAACCTCTCCGGCACCGACGTCACCGAGGAGATGGAGGAGATCGCCGCCGACATCTACCCGCGCCTGTCGGCGCACTATGACGCGATGTACCAGAACGAGGTGCTCTACGCGCGCATCAAGGAGGCCACGCCGCCTGCCGACGACGCCGAAGGCCAGCGCCTCCACGACCACCTCCTGCGTACCTTTGCCCGCAAGGGCGCCGACCTCGACGCGGCCGGCAAGGCCCGCCTGTCCGAGATCAACCAGCGCCTCTCCGCGCTCTCTGAAGAATTCGGCCGCAACCTCATGGCGTCTACCCGCGAGCGCGCAGTCTCCTTCACCGAGGAAGAACTCGAGGGCCTGCCCGCCGAGCGCATCGCCTCCGCCAAGGCCGATGCCGAGGCACTCGGCCGCGAAGGTTTTGTCATCCCGCTGGAGCTGCCGACCGTGCAGTCCGAGCTGAGCCGTCTGGCGCGGGAGGATGCGAGGGGGAGGTTGTATGGGGCGTCGGCAAGCAGGGGCTCCGAGAACAACATCCCGGGGCTCATCGAGGCCGTCCAGCTGCGCGCCGAGCGCGCCGAGCTGCTGGGCTTTGCTACGCATGCCGACTACGTCATCGCCGAGGAAACCGCCGCGACTGCCGACGCCGCCCGCACCATGCTCTTCGACCTCGCCCCCGCCGCCGCGGCCAACGCCGAAGGCGAGCAGAAGCTCCTCGCGGAGGAAGCAACGCTCAACGGCCAAGGTTTTAGTGCGGCAGACTGGCCGTATTGGGAATCCAAGGTCCGCGCCCGCGACTTCTCCCTCGACGAGGAGGAACTGCGCAAGTACTTCCCGCTGGACCAGGTCCTGGAGAAGGGCGTCTTCGCCGCCGCCGAACGTCTCTACGGCATCACCGTTATCCCGCGCGATGACCTCGAAGGCTACGCGGAGGGGGTCCGCGTCTGGGAGGTGCGGGACGGAAACGTCCCGCACGTAGATATCGACCCACACGGGATCGGCCTTCTCCTTACCGACTACTTCGGGCGCCCCACCAAGCGCGGCGGCGCATGGATGAGCGAGTTCGTAGGCCAATCCCGGCTGCTGGAGCGCAAGCCGGTCATCGTCAACGTCATGGGCATCACCAAGCCCGCCGACGGCTCCCAACCGCTGCTGAACATGGACGAGGTCCGCACCGTTTTCCACGAATTCGGCCACGCCCTGCACGGCCTGCTTTCCGACGTCCGCTACCCCACCTTCGCCGGCACCAACGTACCGCGTGACTGGGTGGAGTTCCCCTCGCAGATCAACGAGAACTGGGCGCTCGATAAGAACTTGGTCAAGGAGTACGCCCGCCACGTGGAGACGGGCGAACCTATTCCGGACGAGCTTCTCGACGCCATCTCCGCCGCCTCCGAATTCGGCCAAGGTTTCGCCACCTCGGAGTATCTGGGGGCGTCGATCATCGACCTCGCCTGGCATTCCCTAAGCGCTGCCGAGGCCGCCAAGCTAGAGGCCACTCCAGAAACCGTGGCCGAGTTTGAGGCCGAGGCTCTGCGCGCGGCCGGGCTGGACAACGAGCTCATCGCGCCGCGCTATCGCTCGACCTACTTTAACCACATCTTCGCTGGCGGTTACTCCGCGGGCTACTACTCCTACCTGTGGGCCGAGGCCCTCGACGCCGATGGTTTCGAGTGGTTCAAAGAGCAGGCCGACCTTCGCGAGGCCGGTCAGAAGTTCCGCGATGTCATCCTGTCGAAGGGCGCGTCTCGCGACTTCACGGAGGCTTACCGCGAGTTCCGCGGCCGCGACAAAGACGTTGCGCCACTGCTCAAGCGCCGCGGCCTCGCCGGCGCCTAGTAGCCACGAAGCCTGACCCGCGCAGAATACTGACAAGCAAACACCACGAGCTCGGCATCTAAGGCCGAGCTCTCAAACCGAGTGCCGACTAGTTATCCACAGATTTCGGTGGGAAGCTGGTTGGGGTCTTGGCGGTGGGATGGGGTGCTTTTAGGCTGCGGGTATGAGATTACAGACATTCTTCGCCGCCCTCGGCCGCGCCATTGACCTGGTGGCCGAGTGCGCGGGCCTGTCTGAATCTGACCTAGTCGCCCTCGGTGCCGCGCCTGCCGACGCCACCGTGTTCCTCTCCCTCCACCACACCTACTTCGGGCACACCTCTTCGACGAAGAAGCAGCGCACGGCGGTGGAAGCCGCGCGCCGGCGCGGGCACGGGCTGGTGACCTTGCAGCTCATCGAGCACTTCGTGGCCAAAGTCCGGAACCACAACAAAGCGTGGGACTTGCGGGTAGAGCTGTGCCAGACCAGAGCGGAGCTAGTGGAAAAAGTAGCGCGCAAGAGGCTGCGGATGATGCGCAAACCCCGCACATATGCCGAGCGCGCCAAGCTCACCCAGCATGGCAACGGTCTGGCCACCCTCACGGTCACCGCGGACTCGTTGCAGCTTACCGGCGTCTTCGAAGGCATCGACCAGGAACGCCCCGGCGAGAGTTTCTTCGAGAATCTGGACGGCGGTGGCGTCAAGACTGAAGTTGCCACCATGGCGGTCCTGCAGCTCGATGACTATGCCGAGCTGCTCAAAGGCAATACCGACAAGGACGGCGAAGAGTTCATCGTCCGGACAACCAATGGCGCGACGATGACCGGCTCGCAGCTGGTGGAGCGCGCTTTGCTGGACAAGGGGGTCATCGTGGCGGTCAGTCGCGAGCATGGCCCGCTCGATGTCTTCCGCTTCCAGCGCTTCGCCACTGCCAAGCAGCGTCTTGCCTTGGCCGCGGAGAATCCCTGCTGCGCATGGGAGGGCTGCAAGGTTCCTTTTGAGAAATGCCAGATCCACCACATCAAGGCCTGGGCCCGCGGCGGGCCCACCAATATCCTCAACCTGGTGCCGCTATGCCCGTACCACAACGGAGTCAACGACGACGACCCCGATGCCCCGCCCTCACGCGGCCACATGGATCGTATCGGTGGGCGGGTCGCATGGATTCCGCCATACGACGCCGCGCCGGTCTTCACCAGCGCCTTCAACTGACTCTTCAACTCACCCTAATGCCCGTTAAGGCACCGGTGTGCCTCGTCCCGCCAGTGCAGGTAGCAGTGCAAGAACGCCGCTACCAACGCCAGGGCATTCTTCCAGCAATGTTTGGTCGAACCCCGCAGGAAATCACTTCCTCGCGGGGCATTCGGCGTGCTGGTGTGCCGGCTGTGCTGGGTTAGCCGGCGTTGCGCAGCGCGGTGGCTAGCCCGTTCATCGTGACTTGGATGGTCTTGGACACCAAGAACTGGTCGTCGCCGCGGCGGTAGCGGTGCAGCAGCTCCAACTGGACGGCGTTGAGCGGAAGCAGGTAAGGATAGCGCCGCTTGAGTGAACGCGCCTGGCGCTGATTCTCGCTCACCAGATCCGCGTTACCGGTGACCTTGAGGTAGACCTCGCGGGTGCGCTCAAATTCCTCGGATATCAGGCCGAAGATACGGTCCGCAGTTTCTTTATCATCGACCAAGTTGGCGTACAGGCGCGCTAGCTGCATCTCCGCCTTGGCCATGACCTGCGCCATGTTGGCAAACACAGAGCGGAAGAAGGGCCACGTGCGGTACAGCTCGCGCAGCTCCTCCCAGCGCTTCTCTTCTTCGCCAGCTCCGGTATCTGCTCCAGCTTTCTCGGTCGCTACTACATCCGCTGTGGTATTTACCGCTCCTGCTGCACCTCCGGAGGGTTGCTGAACCCACGCCGTCACCGCGCTGCCCACGCCGAACCAGCCCGGAATGTTGGTGCGGGACTGCGACCACGAAAGCACCCAGGGAATCGCCCGCAAATCCGTAATCGCGGTGGTCTGCTTGCGAGAAGTCGGGCGCGAGCCCAAGTTAAGCTCGCCAATCTCGTGCAGCGGGGTGGACTGGGTGAAGTAGGTGATGAACCCGGGGTCGTCGACAAGCTGGCGGTACGCCGTACCGCTCAAGGCCGCCAGCTCGCGCATGATCTCGTAGGCGCGCTCCGGATCCGCAATCGGCTCGGTATCCAGCAGCGACGCCTCCAACGCGCCGGAAACGAAAGCCTCCAAGTGGCGGCGCGCGGTCTCCGGAGCTCCATACTTCGCAGAAATCACCTCACCCTGCTCGGTGATGCGCACCGAACCCGACACCGCGCCCTTCGGCTGCGCCAAAATCGCATCATACGTCGGACCACCGCCGCGGCCCACCGCTCCACCACGGCCATGAGCCAAACGCAGCTCCACGCCGTGGCGCGCGCAGAGCTCAACCAGGGCCAATTCGGCGTCGTACAGCGCCCAGTTTGCCTGCAGGTAACCGCCATCCTTGTTGGAATCCGAATACCCCAGCATGACCTCCTGCACATCCCCACGCGAGCGCAGATGTTCACGGTAAACAGGCACCTGCCACAGCTTCTCCAGGATGCCGGCGCCGGCCTTCAGATCTTCGATGGTCTCAAACAGCGGCACCACGTCCACCTGGCTCAGGCCCACCTCCTTGAGCAGCACCATCGGCTCCAGTATGTCGGAGACGGTTCCAGTCATAGAAATAATGCAGTGCGACACCGACTCCGGCCCAAAGTCCCGCACAGCGCATGCCGCCGCACGGAAAATCCCCAGCTCCTTCGCGGTATCTTCGCTGAACTCCCGCTCGGAGCCGGGGAAGAGCAGCGGGCGATTGGTCTGCAGCTCGCGCACGAGCAGTGCGACCTTCTCCTCCTCCCCCAGCGCGCGGTAGTCCGGGGTGATGCTGGCCGCGGCGAAAATCTCGGTGAGGACGTTCTCAAAGGACTCCGAGTTCTGGCGCATATCCAGCGTCGAAAGGTGGAATCCAAACGTCGTCACCGCCGAGCGCAATCGAGCCAGGCGGTCATCGGCGATGATGTCATCGTTGAATTGGCGTAGCGAGCGGTCGATCACGTCCAAATCCCGCTTGAGTTCCTCCGGAGACGCATAGGCGCTTGGCGACGCCTCCCCCTCCAGCCTCGCCAGCACCTTCTTCCGGATGCCGAAGATGGCCCGGCGGTAGGGCTCGTCGACGCGGGATTTTTCGTCGTTGTGGGAGGCGTCGGCAAGCGCGCCCAGCTCCTTGGAACTGGAGGAATAGCGGTCTGATAGGGAGAGCTCGCGCTCCAGCTCGCCGAGCTCGTCGGCGTAGTACTGGAGCACCGTCGCTGCGGCCTTGCGGGTGGCATAGGTCAGAGTGTGCTCGTTAACAAAGGGGTTGCCGTCATGGTCGCCGCCAATCCAGGAGCCGGGGCGGACAACGGGGGAATCGGGAAGCTGCTGGCCAAAGGTCTCGCGCATGGCGTGGCGGATAGCGCGGTTAAGGGCGGGAACCTGGTCGAGCAGCGAAAGCTTGTAGTAGCGCAGGCCGACGTCAATCTCGTCCTCAAGGGTGGGGCGGGCGATGCGAATCAGCGCGGTCTGCCACAGCAGCGTCATGCGCAGGTACATTTCCTTCTCGATCGCCGCCATGTCGCCGCCGCGATGCGCTTCCTTGAGGAGATTCTTGATACGGGTCTGGGTGTCGAAGACTGTGCGGCGGCGGGTTTCGGTGGGGTGCGCGGTGAGAACGGGGGCGACGTGCGCACCGCGGATGACGGAGGCGGCGTCGGCGGGCGCGACGCCTTCTTCCTTGAGCTTGGCGAATGTCTTGCGCAGGGAAACCGGCGCCTCGACGGACTCGTCATCCAAGTCCTCCGCTAGGTTGGCGATGAGCGCGAAATAGCTGAACGCTCGCGCCACGAGGTTGACTTTGGTGATGTCGAGGTCGCGGAAGATGGCGACGAGGTCCTCCGGCTTGGCATCGCCGTGGGCAATGTCGAAGGCCATGCGGCGGGTCGATTCGACGAGCGCAAAGACATCCTCACCTTCCTGCTGCGCGATAACTCGGCCGAGCACCCGGCCGAGGAAGCGGATGTCTTCGCGGACTTGTTCTGGGGCAGGTGTGCTCACGGCGAGGAGCCTTTCTGGGAGTGATGTGTTCAACTAGCACATCTCAATGTAGCCCAGAGCACTATAGAGCGATAGTTATTTAAGGAAAGAGATTGCGGGCAGAAAGGGGCTCGGACAGAAAGAGCTAATGGGCAAAGGAAGCGAGCCACGCTGCGTGGAGGCGCGAGTCGCCGTTCTCTTCCGGATGGAAGCTCAACGCCGTCACATGACCTTGGCGCACGCCCACAATTACCTCGTGGCCTGCGGAGGGATGAGTTAGCTCCCCGTCATGTTCGGCGCCATCTTTGCACGCCGCGCTATCTTCGCCAGCCGCGCCACCAGTCACAGTGTCGGGCGCAGGGGCGGGCACGGTGGCGATGACCTCGACGCCCTCGCCCACGCGGGTAACGATGGGCGCGCGGATGAAGCTCGCCTCAATGTCTAGCGTGATACTTCCGGGCCCTTCGCCATTAGTCTCGGTGTCCCGGGACTCGGTGCGCCGTGGCCCAACTTCTGAGGTCTCTACATCGGGCCACTGGCCTTGCATCGCGACGGGAACGATGCGCTCCTCGGAGAAGCGTTGGTTGCCGAAGGCGTTGCGGCGCACGGTGACGTCGATAAGCCCCAGCGTCTGCTGGCCCGGCGCGGGGTTTTCCAGCTCGCGGGCGCTGTAAATGAGCCCCGCGCAGGTGGCGAGGACCGGCAGCCCACCCTCGACGGCGCGGCGCAGCGGCTCCGCAACGCCGAAGGAGCGCGCCAGCTTATCGATGGCGCTCGACTCGCCGCCGGGCAGAATGATTCCGTCCAGCCCGTCGAGGTCCTTAGGCAGACGCACCCGGCGCGTTTCGGCGCCGAGGCTCTCCAGCACAGCGATATGCTCTTCCACTCCGCCCTGCAGCGCGAGCACTCCGACGAGTGGCCGCGCCGTGTCCGCTGCCACCATCGTTCCCTTTGCGCGTTCTATGCTCAGTGCTCGCACAGGTCCTACCAGCCGCGCTCGGCCAGGCGGTGCGGGGCGGGGATGTCGTTGACGTTGATGCCCACCATGGCCTCGCCCAGGCCGCGGCTGATCTTGGCCAGCTCGGCCGGCTGGTCGTAGAGGGTCGCTGCCTTCACGATGGCCTCCGCGCGCTTCGCAGGCTCGCCGGACTTGAAGATGCCGGAGCCGACGAAGACGCCTTCGGCGCCCATTTGGCGGACGAGGGCGGCGTCGGCAGGCGTGGCGACGCCGCCGGCGACGAACAGCACGACCGGCAGCTTGCCGGTCTCCGCCACCTCAGCAACGAGGTCATACGGCGCCTGCAGCTCCTTGGCGGCGACGTAGAGCTCGTCGCGGTCGAGGTTCTGGAGGCGCGCGATTTCACCCTTGATGGTGCGAAGGTGCTTGACAGCCTCGGAGACGTCGCCGGTGCCGGCCTCACCCTTAGAACGGATCATGGCAGCACCTTCGGTGATGCGGCGCAGGGCCTCGCCTAGGTTCGTCGCGCCGCACACGAAAGGAACGTCGAAATCCCACTTGTTGATGTGGTTGACGTAATCGGCGGGGCTGAGCACCTCGGACTCGTCGATGAAGTCCACGCCCAGCTCGCCGAGGATCTGCGCCTCCACGAAGTGGCCGATGCGGGCCTTCGCCATCACCGGGATGGACACGGCGTTGACGATGCCCTCGATGAGGTCCGGGTCAGACATGCGGGCCACGCCGCCCTGGGCGCGGATATCGGCCGGCACGCGCTCGAGCGCCATGACGGCGGAAGCGCCCGCGTCTTCCGCAATTCGTGCCTGCTCCGGGGTGACGACGTCCATGATGACGCCGCCCTTGAGCATGTCAGCTAGTCCACGCTTGACGCGCGTCGTGGCGCGTCCCTGTTCATTCTTCTGTTCAGTCATGGCTCACATAGTGGCGCAGAAAATTGGTCCAAGACAAGAGCCATTTCCCGAGTGTTGAATTAGACCACTTATGATGGGGCCGTGTCTTTCCGCCTCGACCCATCTGATGCGCGCGCGCTGCCGGTGCAGATCGCCGAAGCCCTCCGCGCCCAAGTCGCGGCGGGCATTCTACTGCCCGGCGAGCCGGTGCCGTCGACGCGCTCACTAGCCCGCGATTTGGGCATTTCCCGAGGCAGCGTGGTTACCGCCTATGAGCAATTGACCGCCGAGGGCTACCTGACCGCGGCGGTTGGATCGGGCACCGTCATCAACCCGCACCTGCCCCACGGGCGCGCCCCGCAGCCTCATCCTGCTCCACGGCCCACCCCTGCCCCACCGCGCGTGGAGTTGACCCCCGGTTTGCCCGATACGGCCGGAATCATCACCCCCGAATGGAGGGCGGCGTGGCGCAAGGCCGCGGTGGATCCTTCCGGCGATCTCCCCCGCGAGGTGGCCGCGCACCTGCGCCACATGCGCGGGCTGACGGTCGATCCGGCCTACGTCGTCATCACCGCTGGCGCCCGCGACGGGCTGTCGGTGCTGCTGCGCGCGCTAGGCGGCCATTTGCGCGTGGGCGTGGAATCCCCCGGCTACCCCAGCCTGCGCCGCATCCCCCAGGCCTTGGGGCACACGCTTGTCGACGTCCCCACCGACGCCCACGGCGTCACCGTCCCCACCGCTGACCTCGACGTTCTCATCGTCACCCCCTCCCACCAGCACCCCTATGGCGGTTCGCTGCCGGCTGCCCGGCGCGCGGAGCTCGTCGAGTGGGCGCGCGGCAACGACGTGCTCATCATCGAGGATGATTTCGATTCCGAGCTGCGCTACGTCGGCCAGCCCTTGCCCGCGCTCACCGCGCTCGCCCCAGAACACACGGTGTTGCTGGGCACGTTTTCTTCGGTGATTTCGCCGTCGATTGCCTGCGGCTATCTGGTTGTGCCGCCGAACCTGCGCGCGGGCGTGGACCGCGTGCGGGAGGTCTTCGGCCAGCCCGTCGGCGCTATTCCCCAGGCGGCGCTAGCGAACTACCTAGCCAGCGGGGCGCTGCGGCGGCATACCGGGCGGATGCGCCGCGCCTACAAGCGCCGCCGCGACCTCGTCCAAGCCGCGCTGGAAAACACCCCCGCCACTCTCCTGCCCATCCACGGCGGGCTCCACGCGGTGTTGTTGTGTGAGGAGGGCGTCGTCCAGCGCGCGGCCGATCTGGGCCTCACGCTGACCCCGCTGCGCGATTATTGGGGCGGCGCGCCCGCCGAGGAAGGCGTGGTCTTGGGCTTTGGGCATTTGAGCGACGTCGAACTCGCCGCCGCGCTGGAGCTGATCAAACAGGCTTTAGCGGACTGAGCCCTAACCGGCGCTTGCCAAGGTCACGGTAGCAAGGGTGCGGCCCGTCGGTTGCATGCTGCCGCCTGCGGGTTCCTCGGTGACCATGACTTTGACCGCGGCGCCGTCGAAGGGCATCCACACCCCCTCGTGTGGGTCCTGGCCGATGACCCCCGCTGAAGCCATCTCACCATCGGCACTAACTGCCCACACTTGGGCGCCCATGCCGTCGGCGAGTTGCGGCTGGCCATCGACCATCGCGCCGGATTTCGCCATCGAGGCGGAGGAAACGATATCCAGTTGCGCTCCCGAGGCATCGGCATTGCCCTGTATGAGGTCCTCTGCGCCCATGATGTCATGCATGGATTTCTCGCCCGGCGATTCAGCTTCGACTCGCGCGCTATCCGCTGCATCGGGCTGGCCCAACTGCAAGAGCTGCGGCGCGGCAACCATGCCTACCACGAGCACTGCCGCGGCCGCTGGCACCGCCACGAAGGCTCGCCACCGGCGGCGTGGCAGCTCGATGACCTCGGCAGCTTCGCCACCATCAATTTCAGCAAAGATGGCATCCTTCATTCGCGCTGGCGGTTCGACCTCGGGGAGGGAATCGAGGAAGTCATCGAAAGTCTCATCAGAAAACTCATGCGTATTGCTCATCATCCCTCCTTCCGAGAATCGCTTTTAGCTTCTTAACGCCGTCGCGCACGCGCGTCTTCGCCGTACCCAGAGGTACTCCCGTTGATTCTGCCAGCTCAGCATGCGTCAAGCCATAGAGAAAAGCGAGCGCCACCGCGGTGGAATGCGGCTCCCCGATCTCGTCAATAGCCCGGCGCAGGAGGTGTGCTTCCACGTTCCCCAGAGCTTCCTCTTCGAGGGGCTCCGAGTAGGTGGCCTGGGTCAGCAGCGCGTCGCGGTCATCACGGTGCACTGCGGCAACGTGGCTGCGCAGCTTATCGACGGCCCTCCCATGCGCCAACCTACCCACCCACGACCGCGCATTTCCCCGCTGCGGATCAAATTTCGCGGCGGAGGTCCAGACCTCAACGAAGACGTCTTGAGCAACTTCCTCTGCTAAGGCGGGATTGCGCAGAACGCTCAGGCACACGCTGTACACGGTGGGTGCGAGGGCGTCGTATAGCGCGCTGAAGGCATGCTTGTCTGCCGCAGCGGTCTGAACGAGCAGGTGGTTCAGCCGCGCATGTTCATCAGGTGACATCGCAGACACGGGTGTAGAGCTTACCTCCAGCAACGGGGCGAACATGGCACTTTTACTTAGTCATTTCTTCGCTCGGCGCCATCATCTCAGAGCTGGGCATCATGTCCACCTCCTCCTTCTTGTCGTTGCAGGCAACCAACCCGCTGGCGGCAACGACAAGTGCAGCGGCGACAGTTACAAGTTTCTTCATTTCGGTGCTCCTTCTTCAAGCAATCGGGGCTCGGCTTTTCCGGGCCCTGTATCTGACTATTCGGAGCCGCCCCGCGATGCGGATTGGACGGATTTAAAACCAATCCGCTTTTCACTCGTGTTCCGAACTAGTTGCATACCCACACCGCACACCAAACGAAGGAACACAGCATGCTATCAACGCTATTCATCGGGTTTACCGGTGGCCTTATCACGGGCATCTCGCCCTGCATCTTGCCGGTCTTGCCGCTGATCCTCGCCGTTAGCGGCGGCTCACGGTGGCGGCCATGGCAGGTCGTAGGCGGACTCGTCACCAGTTTCAGCCTCGTCACGCTGTTTGCGACAACGCTGCTCAATTCCCTAGGACTGCCCGCCGACATCCTGTGGAATGTGGGAATCGCGCTGCTCGTTCTCGTGGGCCTGGGAATGTTGTTCCCTCGCCTGCAGGAAGCCCTCGAGTGGCCTTTCCAGAAGCTCCCGAAAGCTGGCGGCTTGCAAACCAGGGCCCGCGACAAGGGCGGTTTCGTCGTTGGCCTAGCCATGGGTGTTGTCTTCGTTCCCTGCGCGGGCCCGGTACTGGCCGCAATCTCAGTGGCGGGTGCCACCGGAACTGTCGACGCCCACATCCTCGCTCTCTGTCTCTCCTTCGCCCTCGGCGTGGCGATCCCGCTGCTGGCTTTCGCCTTAGGCGGCAACGAGGTGGGCAAACGCGTCGATGCTTTCCGCTCCCACCAGCGCGGGGTGCGCATCACCGCGGGAATTGTGGTGATCGCTATGGCTGGTGCGATATCCCTCGGCGCGCCCGCCTGGCTGCAGCAAAACTCCCCAGTATCAACGCCGAACCCGCGCCCGTTGAACAAGCCGCCCGCACAGCGGAAGGAACCCCAGTACCCGAGTTTGCGGGGCTGACCGGATGGTTCAACACGGATGCGCCCGTCGACCCGCGCACCTCCGGCAAGGTCACGCTCATCGATTTTTGGGCCTACGCCTGCATCAACTGCCAGCGCAACAACACGCACCTGACCAAGCTCTATGCGCACTACAAGGACTACGGCTTCGACATCATCGGCATCCACGCACCGGAGTACGCCTTCGAGCACGAGGCCAACAATGTGCGTCGGGCGGCCCGCGAGCAGGGAATCGAGTATCCAGTGGCACAGGACAATAACTTTGCCACCTGGAAGAACTTTGGGAATCGGTACTGGCCGGCGCACTATCTCGTCGACAAGCACGGCATGTTACGCCAATCCCACCACGGCGAGGGAGAGTACGCCGAGACCGAGCGCCTCATCCGCGAGCTTCTCCTCGAGCGCGACCCCTCCATCGAGCTGCCTGAGCCAATTGAGGCCGCCGATCTGAACAGCGCGCCGCGCTCGCCGGAGACCTACCTCGGTACCGCACGCGCACAGTATTTCACCAACCTCGATTACCGCAACGGCACGCACCAGTTCACCACGAGCGAGCCTCCATTAGGCCAGTATTCGCTGGGCGGTACGTGGACTTTGGCTGACCAGCCCATCACCGCCGGACCTAACGCGCGCCTGCGCCTGAACTACCGTGCCGCCTGGGTGCAGCTCGTGACATCAGGGCGCGGAACGGTTCGCGTACACCGCACGGATGGTTCGGTTGACGCCTTCGACATCACCCACGACGGCACGGTGGATCTCATCCGCGACCCCGACAACCACACCGAAACCATCGAGCTGGAGGTAAGCGAAGGACTCTCGCTGTATTCCTTTACTTTTGGCTAGCGTGGGAATCATGAAGATTTCGCTGCATGGACAATCCGCCGTAGCCGTCGAGGCTCCCCAGGGGCGCATCGTCATCGATCCCGGCCCCCTTTCAGACCTCAGTTGCCTCGAAGGCGCCAAAGCGGTGCTGCTCACGCACGCACACGGCGACCACCTCGACGTCGACGCCGTGCGCGCGAGCGGCCTGCCCGTGTGGGGAACGCGCGAGGCCGTCGACGCCATCGGCTCCGGCACCGTCGTGCATGCAGGAGAGACGTTTGCGGTTCTGGGCCTTGAGATTCAGGTTCTGGGTGGCCTCCACGAGGAAATCCATCCCACCATTCCGCGCCCGGAGAACCTCGGTTATATCTTTAATGGCGTGCTCCACCCGGGCGACCAGTGGTGCCTCCCTGAGGGACGCACGGTAGATGTCCTCCTACTCCCCATCGCCGGCCCGTGGGTGCGCGGGGCGGATGCCGCGGATTATGCCATGCGCATCGGCGCGCGCGTGACGGTGCCCATCCATGACGCCGTGCTTTCCGACGCCGGCAAGCAAATCACCGACGGCATGCTCCAACGCGCCGGCGTGACCGGCTACCAGCGCCTGCAGGTCGGAGAAAGCATCGACGCCTAACAGCAGCCTGGAGCCTTCGCACTGCAGGGAGATCTACGGCACGCACAGGCCACCAAACCAACCGCTCGGTCTATTTTTATTCTCGGGCGTGCCTGCGGTTTCCAGAAAACCACTAACTGCACTGAACCGCTTGGTCTAGCCTTTCATGACATGAGCACCAAATACGATAATTCCGCAGCAAACGAGTGGTCCTTTGCCACCCGCGCCCTCCACGCCGGCCAGAACCTGGACGGCTCCACCAACGCACGCAACGTGCCGATTTACCAAACCACCTCCTACGTCTTCAACGACGCCGAGCACGCCGCCAACCGCTTCAACCTCTCGGATGCCGGCCCGATTTATACCCGCCTGACCAACCCCACGCAGGACGCGCTGGAGGAGCGCCTCGCCTCCCTCGAAGGTGGCGTCGCCGCCGTGGCTTTCGCCTCCGGCCAGGCCGCCGAGACCGCGGCCATTTTGAACCTCGCCTCCGCCGGCGACCATATCGTGACCTCCCCGCGCCTCTACGGCGGCACCTCCACCCTCTTTACCGTTACCTTGAAGCGCCTCGGCATCGACGTCACCCTCGTCGAGAACCCGGATGACCCGACCTCCTGGCAGGACGCCGTCCAGCCCAACACCAAGGCTTTCTACGGCGAGACCTTCGGCAACCCGGTCGCCGATGTGCTCGATATCCCCGCCATCGCGGAGGTAGCGCACAAGAACCAGGTCCCGCTCATCGTGGATAACACCATCGCCACCGGCGCGCTCGCCCGTCCGCTGGAGCTAGGCGCAGACATCGTCGTTGTCTCCACCACCAAGTTCTACAGCGGCAACGGCTCCGCCATCGGTGGCGCCATCATCGACAGCGGCTCCTTCGACTGGACCGTCACCCGCGACGGCGAGCCCGTTTTCCCCTACTTCGTCACCCCAGACGAGGCTTACCACGGCCTCAAGTACGCCGACCTGGGCGCCCCGGCCTTCGCCGTCAAGGCGCGCGCGGGCCTGCTGCGCGATACGGGTGCCGCCATCTCCCCCTTCAACGCCTGGCTGACGCTGAATGGCATCGAGACGTTGCAGTTGCGCGTCGAGAAGCACAATGCCAACGCCCAGGCCGTGGCCGAGTACCTGGAGTCCCACGCCAAGGTCACGAAGGTCAACTACGCCGGCCTGGAGTCCTCGCCGTACAAGGCCACGAAGGAGAAGCTGGGTTATGACTACACCGGCTCCGTGCTCTCCTTCGACATCGACGGCGGCCGCGAGGAGGCCTGGGCGTTTATCGACGCCCTGCAGCTGCACTCTAACCTGGCCAACATCGGCGATACCCGCTCCCTGGTGGTGCACCCGGCGACCACCACGCACTCCCAGTCCGACGAGGCCGCGCTCAAGGCCGCGGGCATTACGCAGGCCACGGTGCGCCTGTCGGTGGGCATCGAGGATGTCAACGACATCATCGCCGACCTCGAGCGTGGGTTCGCAGCCATTGCTTAGCCCGATTCCGGAACTCGCACCCGAAGGCGAGCTCGCCGTCGTCCCCATCGGTGACTTCACCACGGAAGCAGGCGCCGTGCTTGCCGACGCCCACGTGGCCTACCAACGCTGGGGCGCTTTCGCCGGCGACCCGGACGGCGTCAACAATGTTTTGGTGGTTGAGCACGCGCTGACCGGGGATTCCAATGTGGCGGACTGGTGGTCCGACCTGGTCGGCCCCGGCAAGGCCCTGGACACCACGCGCTGGTGCGTTATCGCGACCAATGCGCTGGGTGGCTGCAACGGCTCGACGGGGCCGAAGTCCCTGCACCCGGATGGAAAGCCGTGGGGCGGGCGCTTTCCGGCGCTGTCGATTCGAGATTTGGTGGAGGCCGAGCACGATTGCTTGAAGGAGCTGGGCATTTCGCGTGTGCACGCGGTGCTCGGTGGCTCGATGGGCGGGGCGCGGACTCTGGAGTGGAGCTTGCTGCACCCGGAAAGCGTGTCCGCGGTGTGCGTGATTGCGGTGTCGGCCCGGGCTTCGGGCTGGCAGATTGGCATCCAATCCGCGCAGATTTCCGCCATCGAGCGCGATCCCTTCTGGCACGGCGGAAATTACTACCTCACGGACAAGACTCCGCGGGATGGTCTGGCGGCCGCGCGCCGCATTGCACATTTGACCTATCGCGGTGAGCAGGAAATCGATGAACGCTTCGGCGCCCAGCCACAACAGGGCGAAAACCCGCTGGGGCCGCACCGAGAGCTCAACCAGCGTTTCGCGGTGAACTCCTACTTGGATTACCAGGGGGCGAAACTCACCGAGCGCTTCGATGCGGGTTCCTACGTGGTGCTCACGGAGGCGTTGAACCGGCATGACGTCGGCCGCGGGCGCGGCGGGCTCATCAAAGCACTGGCTGCCTCCCAGGTGCCGACGATGGTCGTGGGCGTCGACACGGATATCCTCTACCCCTATCACCAGCAGGAACACATCTCCCGCAACGTTAACCAGCTGCTGGCGATGGCCAAGATTGTCTCACCCGTGGGCCACGATGCCTTCCTGACGGAGACCCGGCAGATGAATCGCATCCTGCGCAACTTCCTGCTGCTCTCGGCGCCAAATGGCCTCGACGTGGGCCCTGCGTACGTGGGCGACGAATACTACATCTAAAAGCCGTTTATCTCTTCTCAGGAGCCACACGCATCACGACCCCAGCGCGTCGATGGAAAAGGCCAGGAACGCCATCGCCGCGCCCAAGATGCCTGTAAACCAGGCATCGAAGCGTCGGGAGCGGACAGCGAGCACGCCGACTCGCGAGGAGTCGCAGGTCAGGCGGACCACCGTCAGCCACACCAGCGCCCCGCCCAACAACAGCGTGGCACGGCGCCAGTGCTCAAACACGGCATAGAAGCCTGACACCACGACCGCCACCACGAACAGCCCGATGGCCAGCCACTGGAGGGCCGGCGGCAGCGCCGAAGGTTTCAGATGCGCATCGTGGGGATTGGCCAAAGACACCGGCGGCGCGACCTTAGCCTGCGCACGGGCTCGGCCCTGAGCCGGGCGCCGGGGCATTCGTTGCGCTCGGTACTGCGGGCTTCCTTCTAACTGTGGGGACATGCTCATTATTTGAGTGTTCGTGTTGCGCCGTTAGTGCGCGGCGAGCTTTTCGGCGCGCTCCACGATATTGCTGACCAGGAACGCGCGTGTCAGCGGGCCCACGCCACCCGGGTTCGGGGAGACGTAGCCGGCTTTCTCCCAGACATCCTCGGCTACGTCGCCGGCGAGTTTGCCGTCGACGCGGGACACGCCGACGTCGAGAACCGCGGCGCCTTCCTTGACCATGTCGGCGGTGAGCATGTGCGCCTTGCCGGCGGCCGCGATGATGACGTCTGCCTCACGGGTTTCCGCGGCCAAGTCCTTGGTGCCGGTGTGGCACAGCGTCACCGTGGAATTCTCGCTGCGGCGTGTCAGCATCAGACCAATCGGGCGGCCTACGGTCACGCCGCGGCCGATGACCACGACCTTGGCACCATCAAGCTCCACTCCGAAGCGGCGCAGCAGGTGGATGCAACCGTTCGGCGTGCACGGCAGCGGGGCGTCCTCGTTGAGCACCAGCTTGCCCAGGTTGATCGGGTGCAGGCCATCGGCGTCCTTGGCCGGGTCGATGAGCTCAAGCACGCGGTTTTCATCCAGGTGCTTCGGCAGCGGCAGCTGCACGATGTAGCCGGTGCAAGCATCGTCATTGTTGAGCTCTTCGATGACGCGCTCGAGTTCTTCCTGGGTAACGTCGCCAGGCAGGTCCTTGCGAATCGAGTTGATTCCTAGCTTTTCGCAATCGCGGTGCTTCATCTTCACGTAGGAATGCGAACCCGGATCATCGCCCACCAGGACCGTGGCCAGGCCTGGGGTAATCCCCTTCTCCTTGAGGGCGGCCACGCGCTGGGCCAGGTCCTCAAAAATCTCGTCGCGGTACAAGTTGCCATCTAGTTTGGTAGCGCTCATGCCCACCATCCTAGACTGATGCCTATGAGCAGCTTGCACATCGTCTTCGACAACCCCGTGATCCCTACCAACACCGGCAACGCCATCCGCACCGCCGCCGTCACGGGCGCGAGCCTGCACCTCATCGAGCCCCTCGGCTTCAACTTCGAGGACAAGCACCTCAAGCGCGCGGGCCTGGATTACCACGACCTGGCGGATCTCAAGATCCACAAAGACTTCGACGCCTGCATGGAGGCCCTCCCCGACGCGCGCGTTTTCGCCTTTACCACCCACACAGAAAAGTGGTTCACGGACGTGGAATACCAGGAGGGGGACGTCCTTCTCTTCGGCACCGAGCCCACCGGCCTGCCGGAGGAGCACGCCTTCCACCCGCGGGTAACGGAGCGCGTGCGCATCCCCATGATGCCGGCGCGACGCTCGATGAATCTATCTAACGCGGCGTCGACGGCCGTGTACGAGGCTTGGCGGCAGCTCGGCTTCCGTGGCGCGGTCTAACAAGTCGCGGCACAATATGGGTGGACTTTCACACCGAAGGAGACACCGTGCCCAGCCTGCGCCCATTGCTTGATTCCCTCACTACCCGCGTCGAAGCTTCGTCTGCCGCCCACGCCGCACAGATCGCGCGCGTGGCTCCCGTCCACCGCCCCGGCGCGGTCAACCTCGTGCGCTATATGGAATTGCGCTCCCAGGACGCCGTCGAAATCCAGGAAGGCCTCACGGCCTTAGGCGCCACGAGCCTCAGCCACCCGGAGCCCGCGGTGCTCGAGCGCCTCCACGCCGCGCGCAACGTGCTCGACGCCTTCGATGGCCAGGCACCGACCTACCCCGTGCAGCCCATCGCCACGGCGTATGCGGACGCGGACGATATCCTCGACGCCAACACCGAAGCCCTCCTCGGCCCCACCCAGGAGGACACCCACGCGCGCATCATGGTGACCCTTCCCACCGAGGCCGCGGAGGATTATGAGCTGGTCCTCGGCTTCGCCCGCGCGGGCATGGAATTGGCCCGCATCAACTGCGCCCACGATGACCAGGCTGCCTGGGCGAAAATGGTGGAGCACGTCCACCGCGCCGCTGAGGAGGTGGGGCGCGAGATTCTGATTTCCTGCGATATTGCTGGCCCCAAGGTCCGCACCGGCACCATCGAGCCGGGCCCGCAGGTCATCCGCGTGCGCGGCGAGCGCACCGCTGCAGGCGAGCTGCTGAGTCCGGCAACGCTCGTGCTTCACGACGCCCCCTCCACCACCCGCGCCCACGGGGTGGCGAGGGAGGCGTCGCCAAGCACGGCGCGCCCGGCGGTAGCGCTGGAGGTGGATGGTGAGTGGGTCGCTGGCCTGCAGCCCGGCAGCGAAGTGCGCTTCACGGAGGCACGCGGACGCTCCCGTGTGTTCACCGTGGAAAGCGTGGACGCAGGCGTGGCTGTGCTACACGGTGAGCGCAACTGCTACCTCGCCGAGGGGACGGTGGTCAACCACGGCGGGGAGATCACTCGGGTGCATGGGGCGCCGGCTCTCGAGCAGAAGATTCGCCTGCACCGCGGCGAGGAGGTGGTTCTCAGCACTTCGCAGGAGCCGGCGCGGATTGTCGAGGGTGAGGTGACCACCATCGGCTGCACGCTGCCGGAGGTGGTCGGTGCGCTCGAGGTGGGACACCGGGTGATTTTCGATGATGGCGCCATCGCCGGCCGCGTCCGCGAGGTGCGGGATAATGGTGCGGCGCGCGAGGCCGTCGTCACCGTGGAGCATGCCGGGCCTACCGGCACCAACCTGGCCGCCTATAAGGGAATCAATCTTCCGGATACCGACGTCCCGCTGCCCAGCCTCACCGAGGAAGACATCGAGGCACTGCGTTTTGTGGCCACGCACTGCGATATCGCGGCGGTCTCTTTCATCCGCACGCCGGCTGATGTGGCCTTCCTCTATGACACGCTCGAGGAGCTCGCTGCCGAGCAGGAGTCCGAGGAGATGGCGCAGCGCGTGCGTGACCTCGGCATCGTGCTCAAGATTGAGACGGTTCCGGCTTATGAGCAGCTGGGAAGCGTGTTGCTGGAGGGGATGCGACACGCCAAGTTCGGCATCATGATTGCGCGCGGTGACTTGGCCGTGGAGTTGGGATTCGAGGAGATGGTCCAGGTGCCGGGGCGCATCATGAAGGTCGCGGAGGCGGCCCACATCCCGGTCATCATGGCCACGCAGGTGCTGGAGACTCTGGCCAAGACGGGGCTTCCCTCCCGCGCGGAAATCACGGACGCGGGCTATGCGCTGCGCGCGGAGTGCGTCATGCTCAACAAGGGCCCGCACATCACGGAGGCCATCCAGATTCTGGACCGCATGTCTCGCAAGCTAGGCCAGTCGCGCCTGAAGAACCGCCAGAAGCTGCGCCAAGTCAGCAGCTGGACAAACTAATTCAGGCAACACGTAGGAAACACGGCGCCCCCGAGCGCCGCGTGGTGAGGATCACCTAACCGAAAGCGGCAAAAACTAGATAGACCTATATTTACTTAGGGTAACCTATAACGGTAATGCTTTAGAGGAAGAGAGCTCACCGTGAAGTTGTCTGGGTGCCCACGGCAAACCGCCGACGCCATCCCCATGGGATGCACCATCACCTTGGGAAACGAGTGCATTTCCTGCACCTGCGATGCCGCCTTAGCGGTGCGCCTCGGCGAGCTAGGAATCCGCCCCGGCGCCACGCTGACCATGGGCCCGCGCGTGGCCGGCGGCGCCCGCGTTGTCTCGGTGGGCAGCTGCCGCTACGCCATCGACAAGACAACGCTGCAAGCCATCGAGGTCTAAATCATGGCCACCACGAAACCCAGCTGCCACGGCGATCCGGGCGGCGCGGTAGCCCCTGCCGGAGCGCCCATCATCGCGCTCGTAGGCTCCCCAAATTCCGGCAAGTCCACACTCTTTAATGCCCTGACCGGCGCGAAGGCGCAGACCGGCAATTGGCCGGGAACCACCGTTGAGGTCAGCCGCGGTGCGTGGAAGCTGGGTGAATCCACCGCCGATCTCATCGACTTCCCCGGCACCTACTCGCTCGACCCGCTCAGCCCCGATGAGGCGCTCACCCGCGCCATGCTCATCGATTGCCCCGATGATGAGCGCCCCGACGCCGTCGTCGTGGTCGTCGATGCCAGCGCTGTGGCGCGCGGCCTCAACGTCGCCCTCCAATTAGCGGAGCAGCCCTACCGCCTCATCATCGCGCTGACCAAGACCGACGTGGCGCTCAACCAGGGCCAGTCGGTCGATCCCGCCGCGCTCGCAGAAGCTACCTCCATCCCCGTGGTCGTGGTCGATGGGCGCAGGAGGGAGGGCGTCGAGAAGCTGCGAGAGGTTGTTGTAGATTCTCTGGCGGCTGAGCCCGTGCAGCTGCGCGAGGACACCGGCCTGGAGGGCCGCTTCGCGGAGCTGGATGCGGCGGCGAAGGCCTCGGTGAGCGAGGTCGAGCATGCCACGCCACTCTCCCACCGCCTCGACGCGATGGCCCTCCACCCGGTGGTGGGGCCGCTGCTGTTCCTGGCCGTGATGTGGCTAGTCTTCCAGATCACCACCACGGTGGCCGCTCCCCTGCAGGATGGCTTGGAGGCCCTGATCTCCGGCCCCTTGAGCGACTGGGCGCGGGCGGGGCTAGAGGCCATCGGCCTAGGTCACCCCCTCGTCACTGGCCTGCTTGTCGACGGCCTCATCGGCGGCGTCGGCATGGTCCTCACCTTTGCCCCGCTCATGGCGCTGATGTTTTTGTGTTTGGCGGTGTTGGAGGATTCCGGCTACATGGCGCGTGCTGCAGTGGTCACAGATCGTCTTATGCGGGCCATCGGCCTGCCGGGCAAGGCTTTTATCCCGATTGTGGTGGGCTTTGGCTGCAACGTGCCGGCGATCTCGGCCACGCGCGTGCTGGGAAGCCCTCGGCATCGCATTATGACGGCGCTGCTCATCCCGTTTACCTCGTGCTCGGCGCGCTTGGTGGTCTTCGTCATGCTCTCGGCCACGTTCTTCCCGGAGCACGCCGGCAGCGTGGTGTTTCTCATGTACGTCATCTCCATCGCGCTGCTCGTGCTGGTGGGTTTGGCGCTGCGAAAGACGCTGTGGCGCGCGGTGCCTGAGGAAGCGCTGGTTATTGACTTGCCGACGTACCAGCTGCCCACCGCGCGCCTGGCACTGAGCGTGATGTGGACGCGATTGAAAGGCTTCCTGCAGACCGCCGGCGGCATCATCGTGAGCACGGTGGTCGTGGTGTGGCTGCTCATGGCCATCCCGGTTGGGGCCGCGGTGCACGAGACCACCTTGGGCGAGCCACCAGCACCGGAGGATTCCGCCTACGGCGCGGTCTCGCGCACCATTGCCCCGGCCTTTGCTCCGGCTGGTTTCAATTCCTGGTCCCTGGCCGGTCCGCTGGTCACGGGTTTCGTGGCCAAGGAGGCGCTGATTTCGACATGGGCGCAGACCTACGCCGTCGACGACGTCACCGACGCTTCCGCAGAGGAGCAATCCCACAGCGCGCTCAGTGACCACGTGCGTCAAGATTTCGACCGCGCCTCCGGTGGCCATCCCCTCGCCGCGGTGTGGGCCTACATGCTCTTCCTGCTGGCCTACACTCCGTGCGTGGCCACGATTGCCGCGCAGCGTCGCGAGATTGGCTGGCGCTGGACGCTCTTTGGCTTCGGCATTCAGCTGGCCACCGCGTGGGTGCTGGCAGTGAGCGCCTTCCAGATACTGAGGGTGTTTATCTAGTGTCCGCCTCGCCCATTCACGCCGTACAGCAAGCCATCGAGTCCGGAGTGCGCTCGCGCGTAGCCATCGCGGCGCAGACCGGGCTAGAGCCCGGCACGGTCGATGTGATTCTGGATCATCTCACCGCCAGCGGGGTGCTCAATATGGAGCCGCTCGGCTCCTGCCCCGCGGGCGGATGCGGGTCCTGTTCGGCAGCCTCGGCGTGTGCCGGCCCCAGCAGCACCCGCGGGCCGGTGCTGCTTAAGCTTCGTCGCCGCCGCTAGGAGCAGGCGCAGACTCAAGAGCGGGGAGGCGGCGGGAGCGCAGGCGGGTGAGGAGCTCGGAGGCGTCGGCAGGCGTGAGGTCTTGGCCAGCCATCTTCACGGGGCCGGCCACAAGGTCGAAGCGCACGGTGCGCACACCCGCGAGGTGCCCCAGCGGCCCGACTTTCAGTGTGAGCTCCTGGATGTGCGGGGTGCCAATCACCATGACGCGGCGGTTGATGCGGCCTCGATGCACGATGGTGACGGGCTGAGGCGAATCCACCAACGTCACCGACTGCTGCTTGCGGTCGATGGGGCTCACCCAAGTGGCCCGGCGCGGAGACGTATAGGTGGGCTGGGTGTGCCCTTCAGGGCGTGCGAAATCCTCAATCTGCGCGCGGTCTAGATCTGAGATGAGCTCTAAAAGCTCCAGCACCTGCTCGCGAGTGCCCACCGGCAGGATGCGCGTAGAACCAGACTGCTTGCCACTGCCCTTAGCGCCGTAGCCGGCCACCGACACGTTTACTTCGTACCAGCCAAAGCGCCGCCACAGGAAAGGCTGGCTCACCCGCACGCCGTGGATGCGACTGATGCGGATGGTTTGGCGGCGCCGGTCGGCAAGACCGTAGGAGACGTTGAGGGCGTTGGCGGGGGCGTCGTGAAGCGCGGTGAATTTCCAGGAGGAATCTACCAGCCCCCACACGCGCCCCACGAAACCCACGATGATGGGCAGCAGCGCGGTCCACATACCGGGGAGGAAGAGCAGGCCGCCGATGACAAGTGCGGTAACCAACGTGGGTAGGCGCAGCGCCTCGGCGGCAATCGTGCGCAGGATGGGAATCTCCGGGATCAAGGCGGCGGGAGTCTCCGGCGCGGACTCACCGGCAGGCCCCTTATTCGTGCGCCGCAGCAACTCCGCGCGCAGCTCTTCCGCTTTCACCTTGGAGAGGTACTCAATTTTGATCACCGAGGACGTACCACCGGCGGTCTCCACGCGCACCGCCGCCAAGCCCAATAGGCGCGCGATGATGGATTCCACGACATCCACCGCCTGGATGCGCTCGTAGCGCGCAGAGCGAAAGGACGTTGAGATGACGCCGTGGCGCAGCGCAATTTCATCCTCTGTGAGCTTGTAGCCCAGCTTGCGCCACCAGATACCAGAGACTAGCCAAATCACCGTGCACACCAGCACGAAGGCACCGAGGCCCAACAGGGTTCCGCGGCCGACCTCGCCCAGATGTCCGCCCTGCAGGTAAGACAGCACATCAGAAATCATGGAGGCGTTGATGTTCACCGCGAAAATGGCCACCAGCGCTAGGATCAGCGACCAAAAGCGCAGCAGCGGGGTGAGGCGGTGGACACGAGTGTAGCCGTCGACGTCGACAAGCGCGCGGTCTTTCACAGCCCACTCATCCTCTCGCGGGCCTTGACGGCGAGGCGCTCGCGCAGGGCGTCGGCGTCGGCAGCAAGGAGGCCAGGGATGGTGGCATCGCTGCTGGGCGACGCCGTGTGCAGCTTCACCTTCTTCAGCCCCATCGCCCGCTCGATTGGGCCGGCTGTGACGTCAACGAATTGGATGCGGCCATAGGGCACGACGGTGAAGGTGTGCCAGATTTTGCCGCGGGTGACCAGGAGTTCGTCTGCGGTTTCCTGCCAGCCTAGGTTTTTCACCTGCGCGGGGATGAGCCACAGCTCGTAGAGCGCCCATGCAACGAGCGCTCCGGCAACCCAATACAGCCAATCCCACCAGAAATATGCCGCCGCGGCCGCTAGGGCGGCGAGGATAATGTCCCAGCTCAAACGTGAGATGTAGCGGGCTTTAGTGAGTGACGGGGATACGGGGTTCATGCCGCCACCTTAACACGAACCCTTGACAAGTCGTTGGGTTTATACAACACTGTGGTGCATGTCCCCAAAGAAAAAGCCAACCCGCCCACTATTTAACCGGGTCCGCGTGCTCCGCGCTGAACGGGACATGACGCGCGCACAGCTTGCCGCCGCCATCGGGGTCAACCCCCAAACCATTGGCGCCCTCGAGCGCGGCGACCACTCCCCCAGCCTGGACCTCGCCTTCAATATCTGCGAAGTCTTCGACCTGCCCGTGGAAGCCGTGTTCTCCCGGACCGAATTCACCCCCATGTCCTCCGAAATCTACCGAAAGGACTAACCCACCCATGTCCGCCGCCACCATTCCCGATTCCGTTAAGACCCGCAAGCGCTACATCACCCTGACCGACCTGTTCACCACCCTCATCATCGCTTCCATCCCCCTGCAGTTCTGGAGCGCCTTTACCTCACTCATGGTTGCCGCCCTCGGCACGCTGCTCTGCGCGTTGATGACCGCTCGCCTGCGTACCACTATCAACGCGGCAGACCTACCCGGAACGGAACTTGATGAGTACCAGATGCAGCAACACCTTGAGGCCCGCGACGACGGTCTCAAATTCTCCCTCACGGCACTCGTCATCCTGCTGCCGGTGACCGGTCTCATTGCCTGGGGTGCCCGAGCCATGCCCATCATGGACGGCGCATTCGTCTCCCAGCTCTACCTCAAAATCATCCTGCTGCTCATGGTGTGGGTTCCTTTCTCCGTGGCGCGCTCCCTGGCCGGCAAAATGAATCGCGACGAGCTCATCTCAAAGGAATAACCCCGCACCCCTTGCCATACTTATCGCTAATCGATATTATCGAATTACGACAACATCGATAGTCGATAAGATATCGGCGGAAGGGACAACCATGACAGACCCCGCAAAGAAGGCCAAAAAGGAGCGCAGTGACATCGGCGCCGCCATTTTCATCGCCGCTCTTACCATCGCGCTCATCCTGCCCAACTACGCCAGGGATGTCTTCGACGGCACGTTTCACACCGCGCTCAGCGCGGCCGTGCCGGAAGGCCTCGGCGCCCACAACCTGGACGGCGGCGCCTACTGGATGCTCATGACCGCGCTCATCCTCAAGATCGTGGCGATCTTCGCCGCCGCGGGCTTCATCTTCTCCCTTGCCCGCACGATGCAGCAGGGCAAGCTCTTCGACCCCCGCTCCACGCGCTCGCTCAACGGACTCGCCGTGTGCATCTTCGTGTGGGCCATCGCCCGCTTCGGCATCGAGGGCATGGGCAATAACTGGGCCGCCAACGACTTAGGAATTGATTGGTGGGCCAACCAGACGGGCACGCCCCTAGCGGAACTGGCCATCCCTTATATCGCAGTCTGCGTGCTGATTCTCTTTTCCGTAGCCATCAAGCGTGGCAGCGCACTCGAAGAGGATGTGGATGGCCTTGTCTAACAACACTGAACCTATCGTGACCTGCCACCTCGACGAGGTGATGGCCCAGCGCCAGATCACCGGCACCGACCTGGCCAAGCAAGTCGGCATCACCCCGGTGAACCTCTCAGTGCTGAAGAATAATCGCGCCAAGGCCGTGCGCTTTAGCACCCTCGCCGCACTCTGCGCGGCCCTGGAGTGCCAGCCCGGCGATCTCTTCAGCGTCGAGCACTAGCGGAAATCCCGCGAGCCCCGCGAAAGAGCCTCACCGAAGGCCAGTGGCTCAAGCTGGTCCGCGGCAACGGTGACCGCCCCAGAGCCATTCTGCACAATGCCGCGCACGATGAGCGCGGGCGCTGTTCGCGCGGTGACCTTATCCCGGGCCCACAGGCCGGGTGAGACCATCACGTTCATCAACCCGGTCTCATCCTCCAGACCGAAGAAGACCACGCCGCCCGCTGTGTGCGGGCGCTGGCGGTGCGTGACCACCCCGGCGATGCGCACGCGAGTGCCATCCTCCACGCCCGGCAGGTCCGCCGCCGATAGGATTCCGCGGGCCTGCAATTCCCCACGAACCTGCTCCATTGGCTGCTGATTGTGGGTCACGCCGGTGCTCGCCACGTCCGCCGCCATGAGCTCAAAAGCGCTCATCCCCGGCAAGGACGGCGCCTCGATAGCAGACAGCCCCGGCAGCATTCCCGCCCGCTCCGTTGCGGCCACACCCGCCTGCCACAGCGCTTGGCGGCGATCCATCCCAAAGACATCCAAGACCCCCGCCACGGCGAGGGTCTCCACGTGATCGACGGTGAGATCGGCGCGGCGGGAGAGATCGGGGACGTCGACAAACGGCGCGGCCGCTTCAATTCGGTCGGCGGCCTTATCACCTAGGCCTTTGATGAGGTTGAGGCCTAAGCGGATGCGAGCCTGGCCGTCCGCGCCCACCACCACGCGCGCCTCGCGGCCCGATTCGTTGACGCTGACCGGCAGCACCTCCACCCCATGGCGGCGCGCATCCTGAATAAGCGACTGCGGCGAATAGAAGCCCATCGGCTGCGCGCGCAACAAGCCAACGCAAAACTGCGCCGGGTAATAGCGCTTAAACCACGCCGAAAAGTACACCAAGGAGGCAAAAGACTGTGAGTGCGACTCCGGGAAGCCATACGCAGCGAAGGCCACGATCTTGGCCCACAGCTTGTCCGCCACTTCCCCGACAATCCCGTTGGTTTCCTCAAGGCCGTCGTAGAAGCGCTGTTTGAGTGCCGCCATCTTGGCCGGCGAGCGCTTCGAGCCCATCGCGCGCCGCAAGTCATCAGCCTCCGCGCCGCTGAACCCAGCGGCATCGACCGCAATCTGCATGAGCTGTTCCTGAAAGAGCGGAATCCCCAGCGTCTTGCCCAGGGATTTCTCCAGCACCGGATGGTCATAGGTCACCGGCTCCTTGCCATCGCGGCGGCGCAGGTAGGGGTGCACCGACCCGCCCTGGATGGGACCCGGGCGGATGAGGGCGACCTCCACCACAAGGTCGAAGAAGACCCGCGGCTTGAGCCTCGGCAGAGTGCTCAGCTGCGCGCGCGACTCCACCTGAAACACGCCCACCGCATCCGCGCGGCAGAGCATGTCATAGACTTCCACGTCAGCCAGGTCCAACTCCCACAGGTTGACCACCCTGCCGGTGCTCTCCTCCACCAAATCCATCATGTGGTGCAGGGCTTCGAGCATGCCCAGGCCCAGCAGGTCGAACTTCACCAGCCCGGCCGCGGCACAATCATCCTTATCCCACTGCAGCACTGAACGGTTCTCCATGCGTGCCCATTCCACGGGCACGACATCCGCAATCGGTCGATCACAGAGCACCATGCCGCCGGAGTGAATACCCAGGTGGCGCGGCTGGCCCAGAAACTGCTCGGCTAAGGATTCAACATCCGAAGGCGCGGGCGCAATGCCCTTCGACCAGGCATCGGCCGAACCCTGCGGATAGCCCAACGCGCGGGCAGCATCCCGCAACGCCCCTTTGCGGCGGTACGTAATCACGTTGGCCACCTGCGCGGCGCGCTCGCGACCGTGCTTGGCATAGACGTACTGAATGACTTCCTCACGCCGCCCGGATTCAATATCGATGTCAATATCCGGCGGGCCATCGCGGTCCGGGGAGAGGAAGCGCTCAAAGAGCAGGCCCGCGGAAATCGGCTCCGCATTCGTAATCCCCAGCGCGAAACACACCGCCGAATTCGCCGCCGACCCGCGCCCCTGGCACAGGATGTTCTCCCGTTTACAAAAGTCCACGAGATCACACACGATGAGGAAGTAGCCGGGAAAGCCCAGCTGCTTGACGACGCCCAGCTCATACCGCATCTGCTCCCACGCCCGTTCCCGAATCTCCTTAGGCCTCGTGGCATAGCGCGCCGCTGCTCGCTCGAAGGTGAGGTGCTCCAGCCAGGACATCTCGGTATGGCCTTCCGGCACGTCAAAATCAGGCAGGTTCGGGGCCAGCGCCTCCCACGTGAAGCTGCACTCCTCGAGAACGCGGACGGTTTCCACAATGAGCTCGGGACGCTCAGGCAGCAAGCGCGCCATCTGTTCCCCGGAGCGCAGCCAGGACGAGCCCATGGGGTGGGAGTTGGGGGAGGCGTCGGCAAGCGCGAGGCGTCTGGACAAGGCCTGTTTGGCTCCGGCCAACCGCGCGTGTTCCCGCGTGGCGGCAGCCGGGTGGGCGGTGGCTATGGCGCGCGGAACCGGCAAGGAATCCAGCAGTAGGTGGTGGTCCGCGTCCTCCGGGAGCTGGGTACATGCGTACTCCAGAACCATGCTGTCTATTTTTATTCCATCGACCAGAAGATCGAAATGCTCCGCCCATTCCCAGCCCACCAGAAAGAGGCACTCATCCTGCAGCTGCGTACCAATCTCCGCCAGGGAAGGATAGGACACGACCCCCTTCTCCCCCGCCTCCATGTGTGCGCGGGAGATGAGCCGGGATAGACGCCGATAACCCTCCGGGGTGCGCGCCAAGACCGTCAGCGGGGCCGGGTCGAGGCTAAGCTCCGCGCCAAAAACGGCGGGCAGCCCCACCTGGGCGGCGGCCTCCGCAAACTTCATGAGCCCATAGAATCCATCCCGATCGACCAGCGCAATCCCCCGCAAGCCCAGTTCGACGGCGCGCGCCACAAGCTCCTCCGGCTCGGAGGCACCGTGCAGGAAACTATAGGAGCTCACCGCGTGCAGCTCGGCAAAAGGCACGGCGGAATACCCCGCCTTCGGCGCGTCCGCGGCCTGCGGTAGGTGGTCCACCGACACCGGGACGGGCCCCGGGCGGCCAGAGAGAATCCTCTCCACCCGGGACCACGGCAGCGCCTCACCCCCATTGAATCTCATAGCCCCACACACTATATTCGAACACAGGTTCCCGTCAAGGTTGTCGTTGAACGATCCGCCGGATAGACAAAGCGGTTCAATCGTTGCTAGTTTTTCCTGCAGTGAACACTCCTGCGGTGACACGACTTGCCGCACAAACTAAGAAGGGACACTAGGAACCCACCATGAGCATCCGTCGCGTACTTGCCGCCACCTCGGCAGCCGTCATCGCCGCAACCGGCCTGGTTGCTTGCTCCTCCGATTCCTCGGACTCCGCCGAGTCCAAGGATTCCGGCGAAGCCATCACCAAGGACTCCACCATCACCATCGGCACCACCGACGCCAACATGGAAGAGTGGGCCGTCTTCCAGGACCTGGCCAAGGAAGCTGGCTTCGACGTCAAGCTGGAGAATTTCTCCGATTACAACACTCCGAACCAGGCTCTGGACCAGGGCAAGCTGACGACGAACAAGTTCCAGCACCTGAAGTTCCTGGCTGAGTACAACAAGGGCAACGGCACCGACCTCGTCCCGCTGGCCGCCACCGAGATCTACCCGCTGGCCATCTACTGGAAGGACCACAAGGACCTCGCTGACATCGAGGGCCAGGAAGTTGCTATTCCGAATGACTCCACCAACCAGGGCCGCGCCATCGGCCTGCTGGTTCAGGAAGGCCTGGTCACCCTCAAGGAGGGCAGCCCGCTGACCCCCACCCCGCTGGACATCGATGAGGAGAAGTCCAAGGTCAAGGTCACCCCGGTAGACGCTGCTCAGACTCCGGCCGCGTACGGCGAGGGTAAGCCGGCCGTCATCAACAACTCCTTCCTCGAGCGCGCTGGCATTGACCCGCAGTCTGCCGTCGCTCAGGATGACCCGGACTCCACTGAGGCCGAGCCCTACATCAACGTCTGGGCCGTACGCGCCGACGACGCCGATAACGAAACCCTTCACGAGCTGGCCGAGCTGTGGAAGGACCCGAAGGTCACCGATGCCGTTCTGAAGTCCTCCGGCGATACCGCCGTGGCCGTCGACCGCTCCCAGGAGGAGCTCCAGGAGATTCTGGAGCGCCTCGAAGAGCAGGTCTAAGCACAATCCCATCACTGACTAACTAGTAAAGGACGAATCATGCGCATCCGCCGCCTCGTAGCAGCCGCCGCCGCTAGCCTGGTTGCTGCTACCAGCTTGGTCGCCTGCTCGTCTGCAAGCTCCGATTTCGCCGCCGGCACCGCCGAGGATCCCATCATCGTCGGCACCACCGACGCCGAACTTCCGGAGTGGGGCGTACTCAAAGAGCTCGCTGCCAAGGAAGGCATCGAGATCGAGATGAAGAGCTTCACCGACTACGCCACCCCCAACCAGTCCTTGGCTGAGGGCAGCACGGATACCAACAAGTTCCAGCACCTGAAGTTCCTCGCCGAGTACAACGTGGGCAACGGCACGAACCTCGTTCCGGTGGCCTCCACGCAGGTCTACCCCATGCCGCTGTTCTGGAAGGGCCACGACAGCATCGACGGCATCGAGGGCCAGGACATCGCCATTCCGAATGACGCCACGAACCAGGGCCGCGCCATCAACCTGCTGGCAGCCAACGGTTTGCTGAAGCTCAAGGAAGAGGGCAAGCTCACCCCGGATCCCGCCGACATCGACGAGGCCGCATCCAAGGTAAGCATCACCCCGGTCGATGCTTCCCAGACCCCGTCCGCCTTCGGCGAGGGCAAGCCCGCCATCATCACCAACTCCTTCTTCAAGCGCGCGGGTATCAACCCGGCCGACGCCGTGCTTTACGACGACCCGGAAAACCCCAACGCCGACCCGAAGATCCTGTTCGACCCCTACGTCAACGTGTGGGCTGTACAGGAAAAAGACAAGGACAATGAGAAGGTCAAGAAGCTGGCTGAACTCTACCTCTCTGATGAGGTGAAGGCCGCGGTGCAAGACACCACGGGTGGCACCACTATCTTCGTGGATAAACCGCAGCCAGAGCTTCAGGAGATTCTGGAGCGCTTGGAAGAGGAAGCCTCCTCCAGCTAAGCGAATCTCCCTCCTCCCCCGCGCTCACGCTCGTTTGCGTGACCCGGGGGATTTTGCCCGTTACTCCCTGCTTATTCACCACACGGACACGTACAAAGGAAAACCACGTGACTGAACAACAAGGCGCCCACCGGGGCACCCGGATTGAATTCCGCAACATCACCAAAGTCTTTAAAAACAAGAAAACCACCACCACCGCACTCGATAATGTCTCCCTGACCGTCGAGCCCGGCGAGATCATCGGCATCATCGGCTTCTCCGGCGCAGGCAAGTCCACGCTGGTGCGCATGATCAACGGCCTCGATAAGCCGACCTCAGGGCAGCTGCTTCTCGACGGCACCGATGTCGTCCCCCTGCCCGAGTCCAAGCTGCGCGGCATCCGCCGCAACATCGGCATGATCTTCCAACAGTTCAATCTCATGTCCTCGCGCACCGCGGCGGGCAATATTGAATACCCGCTGAAGCTGCAGGGCGTCGAGAAGCAAGAGCGTAAGCAGCGCGTCCAGGAGCTATTGGAGTTCGTCGGTCTGGCGGACAAGGGCGACAACTACCCGGAGCAGCTCTCCGGCGGCCAGAAGCAGCGCGTCGGCATCGCCCGCGCCCTGGCTAATAACCCCTCCCTGCTGCTGGCGGATGAGGCCACCTCGGCGCTCGACCCCACCACCACCCACGAGGTTCTTGACCTGCTGCGCAAAGTCAACCGCGACCTCGGCATCACCATCGTGGTCATCACCCACGAGATGGACGTCGTTCGCTCCATCGCCGACAAGGTGGCCGTCATGGAAAGCGGCCGCGTCATCGAGGCCGGCAGCGTCTACGAGGTCTTTTCCAATCCGCAGACCAAGGTGGCGGAGAAGTTCGTGGCCACCTCGCTGCGCAACACCCCGGACGTCGTGGAGGCCGATGACCTACTGGCCCACGAAGGACGTTTGTTCACCATCAACCTGACGGAAAAATCGGGCTTCTTTGGCGCCGCCGGCAAGCTCGCGGACGAGGGCGTGTCTATCGCCGTGGTCCACGGCGGCATCACCACCTTGCAGAAGCATTCCTTCGGCAAGATCACCGTGCGCCTCAACGGCCCAGACGCCGCCATCGAAGACTTCTACGCCCACATGCAACGCACCACCGACATTGAGGAGATCCAACGATGAACGTCACCTACCTCGCGCAGGCCAATTGGGACCGACTGGGCAGCACGCTTGTCGACGCCATCAAGGACACCCTCATCATGGTCGCCACCACCCTGGTGCTCGCCGGCATCATCGGCCTCGTGCTGGGCATCCTGCTCTACACCACGCGCCCGGGCGGCATCCTGCAGAACAAGCCCATTCACTTCGTCATCAACATTCTGGTGAACTTCATTCGCCCGATCCCGTTCATCATCCTGCTGGCCTTTGTCCAGCCACTGACGGTGGCGGTGCTGGGCAGCTCCATCGGCCGTGAACCGGCCACGTTCGTCATGGTCATTGCGGCTACCTTCGCGGTGGCGCGCATCGTGGAGCAGAACCTCGTGGCGCTGGATCCGGGCGTGATTGAGGCGGCCCGCGCGATGGGTGCTTCGCCGTGGAAGATCATCACCACGGTCATCATCCCGGAAGCGCTGGGCCCGCTGGTGCTGGGCTACACCTTCCTGTTCATCGGCATCGTCGATATGTCCGCGATGGCCGGCTACGTCGGCGGCGGCGGTCTGGGCGACTTCGCCATCGTCTACGGCTACCGCGCCTTCGAGTGGGAGGTCACCGTGGTGGCTACCCTCATCATCATTGTGCTGGTGCAGGCAGCGCAGTTCTTCGGTAACTGGCTCTCGGCCAAGATTATGCGCCGCTAACCGCGCCGACCCCGTGCTCTATACGCTGCGCTTTTCGACGCGACGCGCGGCAAAATAGGACGAGGTCTTCGGTTCGTCTCCACAGGAGGAGACGATGCCGGAGGCCTCTTTTTCTTCCAGTTCCACGTCCCATACGCGGCCGTCGCGGTGGCGCACAACGACGTTATTCTTTGCGGCCGTGTTTTCCGCTGCGTCGACGGTGAGGTCGCCGTAGTGGAGGATCTCGGAGGCGTCGAGAAGCTGGCGTGCCACCGCAAGCTCCGCCACCTGACCCCGGGGCGTGGTGAGGCCGGAACCGCGGTTGGCGGGGTAGAAATACTCGCCGTGTAGGGCCTTGCCCACGAGCTCGCGGCCGGCCTCCACGTTGAGGCGGCCAAAGGAATAGCCCCACGGCATCAGCAGCACCGACGGCGCGAAGCGGTGTCCCTTGGTGTGGGAGGTTTCCCACACGGTCTCCTCAAATTCGCATGCCAGGGAGGCAGCAAGCGGGCGGCCCTTGATTGCGCAGCAGGCATCGCGCTTGGCGTGGGTGCACACGAGCACCAGCGGCAGGCACGTGCCGGTGGGGTGCTCCAGATCCAGATCGAGGATGTCCTCCGGGCCGTTCAGGACGTAATCCTGCACTAAGCCCTCGCGTGCCCACACGACGAAACAGCGGAAGTGCCCCGTCCCCCGCTCGTGCCCGGCGCGCCCGGGGCGGCGAATGAGCTGCAGGCCCGCCACGCCTTTGAGCTTGGCCTTGAGCTTCTCGGTGAGGCCCGGGCCGAAGGTACGGCCATCGAGCACGTCGCGCGACCACGCCGTGGGCCACTCAAAAAGGACGTACACAGATTCTTGTTTAGCGGTACCAGCCAGGGGCTCGACCTGGACGTCGGAGCAGAAGGTCATGGCGCCATCTTAACTGGCATCACTTCTTTCACAACAATGTGGTTACGATGCTTAGCTCGATGCATATAATTCCCTGTGGTGCCACTACGCTCGAAGTCATGCCGAAACATAACCTCTTGCGCACAGCCACCCCAGTGGCCGCACTCGTTGTCTCGGGTGCGCTCGCGCTTCAGGGATGCGCTCCGTCTTCCTCCCCGGACGACAGCTCCGACGGCCCCACGAAGACTCTCGACGCCACCCTGTCCGGCGCCTCCACCTCCACGGCTACCGTTACTCCCACTGCCCCCGCCCCCGCCGCACCGGCTGGGCTGACCCCGCTGGGCGACGCCAACATGGAGATGAAAACCCTCCGCCCACCGGCCCCCTCGGAGCTGGTGGTGACCGATGTCCGCGTGGGTAAACACGAGGGCTTTGACCGCGTAGTCTTCGAATTCGTAGGGAACGGTTCACCGGGCTGGTTCATCGATTACACCGATGCCCCCGCCCAGCAGGGCTCCGGCAACCCGATTGCCTATGAAGGTTCCACCGCGCTCGACGTCAGCATCGACGGCACCGCTTATCCCTTCCAACTCGACATGGAAGACCCAAACATCGGCACTGTAAAGGGTGCCGGCGGGCTGGTGACCCAGGTGGTCAGCAGCGGTACCTTCGAGGCTCGCTCGCAGTTCGTTATCGGGCTTAATGAGCGCCACCCGTATTCGGTTCAGGTGCTCAGGGCGCCGACGCGCCTGGTTATCGACATCCTGAACTAAGCAGTTCAGGCATAGGTTGCCTCCACTGACCAGCGCCCGCCTGCCCACACGAGGAGCCAGGCGCGCTGGCCTTTGTCGTTTTCCCCGACGACTTGCAGACGCGCGCAGCGCTGCGCCGCACCTGCTTCCCACCACTCAGAGTCCACGGGCCACGGGCCGGCCCAACCGGTCACCCGGTAGCGGTGGCGCCCCCACCCCAGGCCCGCTGGCTCCCCGGAGAGGAGGGCCTCGGCGGTGACGATGATGTCCTTCGAGGAGGAGTCGATAAGCCGAATCCGCGCGGCCGGGTGCGCCAGGCTCGCCGGAAGCGGCGCCGGGATGCGCCCCGGCCACGTGCCCTCCGGCTGCGGGTCGCGCTGCTCGCCATAAGGGACGTACTCGATGCGCTCGGCCACCCCGCGCCCGGCCGCCGGGCGGGGCTGCAGCACGCGGTCCACCCCCAGCTGGGATTGCACGCGCGCGATGACACGCTTGGCCTGCTCCGCGGATTCGCCCGCACCCCACAGGAGCCCATCCCCCGGCGGGGCGACCTCCACCGGTTCCAACGCCAGCTTGGCGATGCCCCCTCCCTCACCCGGCGCACTCCCCGCCCGCGCAGTACTCAACCAGCCGTCGAGCTGCCAGCGCACACGATCCGCCGTGGCGGCCTCGCTGAGCGCTTCCTGGGTACGCCAAATCCGCTCCAAGCGCTCGCCGCCCTCGAACTCCGCGGCAACGCGCAGCCGCAGGCACACCACGCCCGCTTCCTCGAGAGCCCCGTGGAGGCGAGCCGCGAGCTGCCGCGCGGCAAAAGCCGCAGCATCCACGCGCTCCAAGGGTTCCTCGAAGCCCTGCTCCACGCCCAGATCAGGGCGCGCAAGCTCCGGCGCCACGCGCCGATCCGGTGCGGCCGCGGCCACCGCGTGGCACCGCCGCCCAGCCTCGCCGAACCGGGTGGTGACTTGGCGCAGCGGCAGGCTCGCTAGCTCCCCTAGCGTGCGCACGCCCAGCTGCTCCAAGGCATGCACCACGTCCGCCGCACACCCCAGCGCCACCTCCGCAGCCAATACTCCCACCGGCTGCTTAGCCAAAAAGTCGCGCGAGCCACCTGCCGGGACTACCGCGCCCAGGTTGCGGTGCCGCGCGGCAATCAGCGCGGTGGCAATCTCATCGGCGACGCCGACGGTGGCGTCGAGGTGGGATCTGGAGGTGGCGTCGACAAGCATCTCCACTGCTTTTGCCTCACTGCCGTGAAAACGCCCGGCCGCGCCCGCGTCCACGATGACCAGGCCCGAACGCAGCACCTCCACCGACGAAGCCACCGCGTCCAGCCCCGCGGCGATCTCCGCGAACACCACCCCGTCCCGATCCGGGTTGGCCTCCTCCACGCGCAACTCCGGCAGGAGGGCTTGGGCTTGGCGCACCCGCATCCCGCGGCGTACCCCCGCCCGGCGCGCCACCGCGTTGCACACCGCCACGCGGTGCTGGGCGGCAATAACGCACGCCGCCCTCTCGGCGTCCTGCAGCGCCTGGATAGGCCAGTCCGGGAACCACAGCGCCGCGACCCTCACACGACCTCCAAGTGCGGGCGCGCTTCCGGATGCTGCCCACACGTGAGCACTCCACGACGCGGGCGCATGCTTGCCGACGCCACCCGCACCCCTATATCAACCCCCCGAATCCGCCCGCTGCCCCGGCCCAAGCCATGCACAGCGACAACTTCCGCGCCTATCTCCACAGCTGTGCCCGACAGCCGGGTTCCCACGGTGAGCAGGGCTGCCTGCCCTGCCCGCACTTTCGCCAGCACGGGGCGCGCCCGGGTGGGGCTCAGCTCGCCTGTGCCTTTGTGCACGACGAGGTCCAGCCCCTCGCACAGCACGCCGGTCACCGCCCAGGGTTCTACACCTGGATCGGGCACCGTGATAACCCGGGAGATATCACCACTCTCGGTCACTTGTGCGAGTGAGAGATCCGGCCAGCCCACTACCCCGACGTGTCCACCCGCCGCGCTAACATGGGAGACCAGCTCCACGACGAGCGCGGCACATTCCGCACAGGCGGTTGCCCGCTTGCGGGGAAGTCCACCGCCCGGGAGCAGCTCAGATAGCCCTTCGGGGACGCCGAGAAGCTCCACCTCCGGCTGCACCTGCGCAGCAACATCCGGGGTTTCCAGGCGTTGAATCTGGGCGCGCAGGACCGCAATTTGCTCGGCCTGCGATCCACCCACTACGCGAACACCTGTTTGATTCATGGTTCCTATTATGAACCTCTCTCCGGACGCGCGCAATTGCGCTGGTAGCGTTAGGCGCCATGAATCCCCTCCACGCGCACACCACCCCGATCCCCACTCCGCCGTGGGTACGCCTCGGCGCCTCGCTGCTGGCTGGTGCCGCCGTGGCGGTGGGTGCCAGCCGCATCCACTTCGGCCTCGCGCTAGGGCTCAGCCTGCTCTTCCTCCTCGCGGCCTGCGCGCTCGTGTTCCTGCACCCCTACCGCGCGGACCTGCGCGATTATGCCCAGCACCACAACGTCACCATGCTGCCCAATGCGGCGCAGCTTATTCCCCTCATTGTGCTGTGGTTGATGGTCATGTTCTCCCCGCTCCTCGCACTACCTGCCTGGGGCAGCGCGCTGGTGTGGGTGCTCGTTTCAGGTGCGGCCTTCCTGCTCTTTCCCCACGTCGACGGCTCCCGCAAGCTCGCCTACGCGCCCCCGGCCTAGGCTCAGCCCGTCTCCCCCAACGCCCGGGGCGTGCGGGCCGAGCTGTCTGGGTCGGTCCGCCTAGACCTTTCCCCAAGCCTGGTGTATGCGGGCCGCCTAAGCCAGGTCGCGGGAGGTGGCCCAGCGCGTGAGCTGATGGCGGTTGGATTGCTGGGTCTTGCGCAAAATATTGGAGGCGTGTGTTTCTACTGTCTTCACCGAAATGAACAGCTGCTTGCCAATCTCGCGGTACGTATAGCCGCGCGCGAGCAACCGCAAGACCTCCAGCTCGCGCCTCGTGAGCGCATCCACCGCCGGGTCCTGTCCCTCCTCCGGCTCCGGCGCGGGCGAGCCGGAGGCAAAAGCATCAAGGACAAAGCCCGCCAGGCGCGGCGAGAAATACGCATCCCCGCTGTTGACCTGCAGGATCGCGCGCGCCAAATCCGGGCCGGAAATATTCTTCGTCACATACCCGCGCGCGCCCGCCCGAATCAGCGCAATCACGTCCTCCGCCGCATCCGACACGCTCAGCGCCAAAAACACCGGCCGCGCCGGCTGATTAGCCGTCGCGTTAATAACGGCGAGGCCGCCGCCATCGGGCATGTGGACGTCGAGAAGCACCACGTCCGGCGAGGTACGCGCAATGCCCTCCAGCGCCTCCGCAACGGTGCCGGCGTCGCCCACAATCTCAATCTCCGAGGACGCCGCCAGCTCCGCGCGCACGCCCGCACGGAAGACGGAGTGATCATCAACCAAAAAGACCTTCACCATGCTCATAACGCTACCGCGAGCTCCACCTCGGTGCCCTCCCCCGGGGTCGAGGAAATCCGCACGCGCCCACCAGATCCCTCTACGCGCGCGCGAATACTGTCACGAATCCCATGCCTATCAGCAGGAATATTCTCCACGTCGAAACCCACCCCGCGATCACGCACAAAGATACTCAGCTCGCCCGCCAACAACTCCGCGTAGACATCCACCACGTCCACGCCTGCGTGCTTGCCGGCATTGACCATCGCCTCACGCGCGGCCTGGATAAGCAGCTTCGCGGACTCCGTCAGCTCTGTGTCCTCACCCACCGTCACCGCGGACACCCGTATGTCAAAGAGATCTTCCACTTCCCCGCACGCCGCTTCGAGAGCACCAAAACAGGTGGTGGGGGCGGCGGAGGGGGCGTCGAAAAGCCAGGCGCGCAGCTCGCGTTCTTGGGCGCGCGCCAAACGCGTCACCTCACGCGAATCCCCCGCCCGCTTCTGAATCAGCGCCAGCGTCTGCAGCACCGAATCGTGCAGGCGGGCGGCAATCTCGGCGCGCTCCTCTGAAACCGCCTTGGCCGCCTGCTCCTGCGATAGCGAACGCCAGAGCTTCAACACCAGCGGCACCACCAGCGCACCGAAGCCCACCAGCGTCAGCGCCGTGGCCAGGATCGCCGAACCCGATCCGCTCTCCCACGTCACCGCCGCCACCACAACGCCACCGATGACCAAGACGGCACCGGCCGCCACAGCAACCAGGCCCACCGGCGTGTTCAGCCCGCGGTCATACGCCAACCACGCCAGCACCGCGCCGATGGCCACCACTGCCAACGGCACCGCCACGCTTAGCGACGCCCCCGAAACCCCCAACACCCCCACCGCACTACCCGCCAGCGCCAGGAACACCAGCACGAGGGAAAGGGGGCTGCGGCGGGTGGAGGGGGCGTCGTCAAGCGCGGGCGTGAAGATCCACAGCCCCGCATAGGCCATCGCCCCCACCCCACCCAGCAGAGTCAACGCGGTCAAAGCGATGCGCACGGAGAGCGCCGAAACCCCAAGATTCTGCGCCAGCCCCGCCGCCACGCCGGCGACCACGCGGCCAGATTGGGGGCGCGACATCACGGGATAAGGCGCCGCGTTTTCTGCAGGCACATAGGGCGAAGTCATACTAGACATAGTCCCACGCACCACCCCTCGGGCACATCGGGGACAACCCTGAGGTCGAAAAATCAGGGCGATTACCGATACCGCCGCGAGGCCCCACGCGGCACCATAAAAGCATGACGAAGAACAGCACACTCAACCAGATGTGGACGACCCGCCCCGTCCGCCTTCCCAAGAAACAGGGCGGTGACGCGCACATCGCTGGTGTCTGCGAAGGCATCGCGGTGCGCTACCAGCTTGATCCCACGATTGTGCGCGTGGCCTTCGTGGTCGCCGCGTTGGCTTTCGGCGGTGGCATCGCCGCCTACCTCGCCGCGTGGGCGCTCATGCCGCGCTTCGGCTCACCCTACTGCCCGCTCGATGCGGCCTTGGGCAAGGATGGCGTCAAGGAGGAACAAGAGCTCGGCTGGGTGCTGATTATCGGCGTCCTTCTGACGTTTGGCTCCGGCCCGCTGTTCTTGAGCGGACAATTCCTCGCCGGCCTTCCGCCCGCTGCACTGACCTTCGGCCTGTTAGCGCTGGCGTGGTACGCCCTTCACCAACGCGAGCCGCTACCACCCAGCGGGCTACTAGCTGCCGAGCAGCCGGTGCGCGAGGAACCTGTCAACCTCAACCCTTATACCCCGGCAGACGGCCACCCCTTCCCGCCAGGGCGCACGACCCCGCCGTCCTGGGATCCGCTCGGTGTGGTGCCCGATGCCTGGGACCTGCCGGAGCCGGGCCCGCGGGAAGAACCGACAAAGAAGCGCGGTTCGCAGTGGGTCGAGGGCGCAATTGCGCTCGGTGCTGTGGGGGCCGCCCTGACGATCGCCTTCCTTGGAGTCACCTTCGTCTCCGAGGCCGACGACGAATCCGGTTTCAGCTTCCGCTTCAACGCCGGTGAGCAAGACATCGCGCCCACTCATGAAGATGAGCTCGAGGAATACTACGACCTGGACATCGGCGAATCGACGGTAGACTTCAGCCAACTCCACGACCTGAAAGACGAGCACGACGTCACCGTCGACGCAGGCATCGGCGCCGTCGAGGTCATCCTCCCGAAGGACATCCCCGTCGCACTGACCTGTGATGACGGCCTGGGTGAGAGTAACTGCACCGAACGCCGAGACCCTGACGCGCTGCTGAACATTCACATCGACGCAGGCATCGGCGAGGTCACCGTCACCGGCTAGACTTACCCACCATGATTCACTTCGGCAACGACTACCACCGCTCAGCCCACCCCCGCGTCCTCGAAGCCATTGCGGAGGCGAGTGGGGCTTATGCCGGTTATGGCGCCGACGAGCTCTGTGCCACGGCTGCTGAGCGCATCCGCACTGCCTGCCAAGCGCCGAACGCCGAGGTGCATTTCATGGTCGGTGGCACGCAAGCCAACGCCACCATCATCGCGCACCAACTGCGCCCCTGGGAGGGTGTTATCGCGGCGGATAGCGGGCACATCGCCACCCATGAGACGGGAGCTATCGAGCACACCGGGCACAAGGTCATCACGCTGCCAAACCAGCTGGGAAAGATCACCGCCGCGCAGGTTCGCGCGTGCATGGAGGAATACCGCGCCTCCGGGGTGGAGGAGCACATGCCGGAGCCCGCACTGGTCTACATCACGCAGCCCACCGAGTTCGGCACCGCCTACTCCCGCGCCGAACTCGTGGCCCTGCGCGAGGTCTGCGACGAGTACGAGTTGGGTCTGTTTGTCGACGGCGCCCGCCTCGGCTACGGCCTGTCCGCCTCGGATATCACGCTGCCGGACCTGGCCGCGCTTGTCGACGTCTTCACCATCGGCGGCACCAAATGCGGCGCCCTCTTCGGCGAGGCCATCGTCTTCCCCGCAGGTGCGCCGCGCTTTCGCAATGCCATGAAGCAAAACGGCGGCCTGCTAGCTAAGGGCTGGTTGCTCGGCGCGCAATTCGCCGCCCTCTTCAGCGCCCCCACTCCTGAATCCGACGATGCGCACCCCGGAGCCAACGCTTCCTGCGCAGACGCTAGCGCAACTACCCCAGACACTGAGGTCACCGGCACAGCTGCAACGACCCTCTACGAGCAGATCTGCGCCCGTGCCAACGCCCAGGCCCAGCGCATCGCCGAGGCCTTCCACGCCGCAGGCATCGACATGCTCTTTGACTCCCCCACCAATCAGCAATTCGCTCTGCTAACCCGCGAGCAGGAAGAGAAGCTCTCGCAGGACTTCGTGTGCCAGTTCTTCGAAGAGCACGAAGGCCTGCGGGTGGTGCGGTTCTGTACCGCGTGGTCGACGGAAGAGGGGGACGTCGATAAGCTCTGCGCTGCGATTTCTGCGCTCAAGTAGCGAGGTTCCCTGACCTGGTTTAGGCTGTGGGCTATGCAACTGGGGGGTTACATTCAAGCACTAGCGCGCGGGCTCGACGTGGTCGAGCAATGCGCCGGTGTTACGCGCGCGCAGCTGGTTGAGATGGGTGCGCGGCCGGATTTCGCGGAAAAGCTCCTAGGGCTGCACGCGGTGTATTTCGGGGACACGATGTTCCGCTCCCGGCAGCGCAAAGCGCGCCGCACGGGCCACGACGTGTTCACGCTCCTCGATATCGAGCGCTATTGTTCCAAGCTCAAGGCCCGCAAGGCTTGGGAGCTGCGCCAACTGCTGGCCGCTACCCCGCGGGAGAAAATCCCCATGGTGGCGAAGGCAAAGCTCAAAGAGTGGCGCCCGCCCAAGGACCCCGCCCCGGGCGTGCGGGTGACGCGGCGCGCAGGCCGCAACCACACGCTGAGTATTACGGATTCCTCGCTCAACATCTCGAAGCTGCTGGCCGTACTGAAGACCACCGACAAGGACTTGCTCACCGCGGCGCATACCGTGTTCCGCGGCGGGGGCGGTTCGGGCCAGAAGCTGCAGTCCAACGTCATCGTGCGCTTGGATGAGCTCGACCGCATCGTGGATGGCGATGGTGAGGAGATTGAGCTGCAACTGACCAATGGGGCCACGATGACGGGCGCGGAGTTCGTACGCGAAAAGCTTGCCGACGTCGGCCTCATCACCCTCGTCCACCCCCACCACGGCCCCGTGAACCTGTACATGGCGAGCCGTTTCGCTAACACCAAGCAGCGCCTCGCGCTGTCTGCGGAGCACCCGACGTGCGCGTGGCCGGGTTGCAACGCGCCTGCCGAGGACTCGCAGATTCATCACCTCACCCGCTTCCAAGATGGCGGGCCGACCAACATGGCCAATATGGTGCCGCTGTGTGCGTATCACAACGCGGTCAATGACGATGATCCGGAAAAGCCCACCGGCCGAGGACATCTCGACCGCATCAATGGCCGCGTGCACTACCTGCCGCCGTGGGCCGGCCCGCCGATTCCCATCGAAAGCCCGGCCCACCCGCCGCGCTCCGCTCCGGCCCCTGCAACTCCTGCGGCCCCGGGGTCCGCCCTGAGTTCTGGGACGCGTACAGCTGCTCGGCCATCCACGGAACCGCCGACATCCGGCCCTCCCGACTCACGTTCCGGCCCCGACCCCGGTGCGCCGACGCGTCATGACGGCAAACCTCCGGCCCTGCCACCAAATTCAACTAGCCCGTGAATCTTCGCCCTGCATCCAGGGCAGAAACATCGACCGAGACCTTTCGGTCGTCGGGGCACCGGTTCAGCCAAGGCGCCAGTTGCTGGTCACCGGTTCAATAGAGCAACGGAGACGTAGGCAGCAGCCGCACGCGACTAGCCCCTTCAACAAGCCACTCTAACCAGCCGCTCGCTGAGATTTTTCGCTCGGCGTGCGGCTACTCGCGCGCGCGTTATAAAGGCATGCGGGAACTCGCCACCAATTCGCTGAGCTGAACAGCATCAAGGCTCCAAATAGCACAGCTCGGGCGGAGCTCGCGGCCGCAAAGACGGTGACGACGTCAAAGCGATCAGCCACGCAAGCTTGGTGCAACGAGGCCGAAAACGCAGGAGCGCGGCCGCGCCCTGTTATTTCAAGGCTCGGCCGCGCTACGCAGCGTCGGGGAGTTTGCTTCGCTGCACGCTCTCTAGCACTGCGCTATCTCACTGAGATACTCCACAGCACTGATGCAGTGCGTGTCCCAGTGCCTTTCGGCGCTTACTCCCACTCGATGGTTCCCGGCGGCTTCGACGTCACGTCGAGCACCACGCGGTTGACTTCCTTGACCTCGTTGGTGATGCGGGTGGAGATCTTCTCCAGCACGTCGTACGGCAGGCGGGTCCAGTCCGCAGTCATGGCGTCCTCGGAGGACACCGGGCGCAGGACGATCGGATGGCCATAGGTGCGGCCATCGCCCTGGACGCCGACGGAGCGGACGTCGGCAAGCAGCACCACCGGGCACTGCCAAATCTCGCCATCCAGGCCAGCGTTGGTCAGCTCGGTACGCGCGATGAGGTCCGCCTGACGCAGCGTCTCGAGGCGCTCCTCGGTGACCTCGCCAATAATGCGGATGCCCAGGCCCGGGCCCGGGAAAGGCTGGCGCGCCACGATTTCCTCCGGCAGGCCCAGCTCGCGGCCAACCGCGCGCACCTCATCCTTGAAGAGCAGGCGCAGCGGCTCGACGAGCTCAAACTCGACGTCGTCCGGCAGGCCGCCCACGTTGTGGTGAGACTTAATGTTCGCGGTGCCGTCACCACCACCGGACTCCACCACGTCCGGGTACAGCGTGCCCTGCACCAAGAACGCGGCGTCCTGGCCGTCCAGCGCCTGGTCGACGGCACGCTCGAAGGAGCGGATGAACTCCGCACCAATGGCCTTACGCTTGGCCTCCGGCTCGGTCACGCCGGCCAGCTTGGAAAGGAAAGCCTCGCGCTCGTCAGCGGTGATGAGCTTGGCGCCAGTCGACGCCACGAAGTCCTTCTCCACCTGCTCACGCTCACCCGCGCGCAGCAGACCGTGGTCAACGAAGACACAGGTCAAACGGTCACCGATAGCGCGCTGCACGAGGGCTGCGGCCACGGCGGAATCCACGCCACCGGACAGGCCACAGATAGCGCGACCTTCCTCGCCGATCTGCTCGCGCACATCGTTGATGAGCTGCTCCGCGATGTTCTCTGCGGTCCAGTTCTGCTCCAGGCCTGCTACCTCAGTCAGGAAGCGCGTGAGCACCGCCTGGCCGTGCGGCGAGTGGAGAACCTCCGGGTGGTACTGCACGCCGGCCATCTGCTTGGACAGGCACTCGAAGGCTGCCACGGGAGCGCCTTCCGACGACGCCGTCACCTCAAAGCCCTCCGGGGCTTCCGTGACCGAATCGCCGTGAGACATCCACACCTTGTGGGTGTCCTCCAGACCCTTGTGCAGCACGCCGCCGGACACGGTCATGTCCGTGCGGCCGTACTCGCGGGCACCCGTGGAGGCCACGGTGCCACCCAGGGCTTGGGTCATGGACTGGAAGCCGTAGCAGATACCAAAGACCGGAATGCCGAGCTCGAGCAGCTCCGGCTTCAGAACAGGGGCGCCGTCCGCGTATACGGAAGACGGGCCACCGGAGAGGATCAGCGCGGCCGGGTTCTTGGCCTTGATGTCCTCCACAGAGGCAGAATTGGGGACAACCTCGGAGTAGATGTTGGCCTCACGCACGCGCCGGGCGATGAGCTGCGCGTACTGGGCGCCAAAGTCCACCACGAGGACAGGACGCGGGGTTGTATTTGGGTTAGTCACGGTCATCAGTTTAACGCAAGAACCCACCCCCTAGACCGCAGGGAGTGGCCCAAAATCTTTAGCGGTGGCAGCCGCCTTGCCTAGCGCCTCCCGAAACGCCCGCAAGGCTGGGTGTCCCTCGCGCCCGGCGCGCACCGCTGTGTAGAGCGTGCGGGTGGGATTACCAGGCAAGGAAACCACGCGCACGCCCTCAATCTCGTCGAGGAAAAGATCCGAGATCACCGCCACCGCGTGTCCGGTGCGCACCAGGTGCGCATGTAGAAAGGGGTCCGGGGTTTCATAGAGCACGCTGGGGTTAAAGCCATGCCTGCGGCACAGCCGGTGGACGAAGCGCCCCAATAAAAACTCCTCCGGGTCCATGGCAAAGGGGATTTCCTCGTCATGCGCTGCAAAATCCTCTAAGCGCAACTCGCTCAAGGGGCCGGTGAGTGGGGTGATGAGGCGGAGGGGGTCGTCGAGAAGCAGCTCCCGGTGGGTGTGCTCATCCGTGGCGGGCATGTCCGACTCATACTCTTCACCCAGGATGAGGTCCACCTCCCGGCGCGCCAGCAGCTCCATTGCGCCATCGGCTTCACGCTGAATGATCTGCACGCGCAGGTCCGGGTATTCGCGCGCCAACTCCGTCAGCGCCCGCGGGACCAGCGAGGACATGATCGTTTGAAAGGTCGTGACCTTAATCGTGCCCCGCACCGCGTTGGTTGACGCGATGACCTGCGACTCCGCCTCATCCGCCAACGCGAGCATTCGCTCCGCGTAGGAGGCCAGGATTTCTCCCTGCTCCGTCAAACGCACGCGCCGGCCGACCTTCTCATACAGCGCCACGCCGACATCCTTTTCGCACTGCGCCAGTTGTTGGGAGATAGCCGAGTGCGTATAGCGCAGCGATTCCGCCACAGCGGTGACGGTGCCGAGGCGTTGCAGCTCGTAGAGAATGCGGAGGCGGTGCAGGTCCAACATGACAGAATCCCTAACAGGTACGTGTTAAAAACTGTAGATAGACTAACAGTTCTTCCCACCCCACAATGGACTGCATGACCAATCCGTTTGCCGTTCTGTGCGTCATCGGCTCGTGCATTTCCCTCCAGCTCGGAGCCAGCCTCGCCATCCAGATTTTCCCCATTGGCGGCCCGTGGGGCACCGCCTCGCTGCGTCTGCTTTTCGCCGCCGTGATTCTGCTCGCCATTGCGCGACCGCGCGTGCACACATGGAGCCGCGAGAAATGGATCTCCGCCACCATGTTCGGCCTCACGCTGGGCCTGATGAATGGCTTTTTCTATGCCGGCATCGAGCTCGTCGCGCTGGGCCCGGCGGTCACCATCGAGTTCCTCGGGCCGCTGCTGCTAGCGGCCTGCCTCTCACGCTCGCTTCGCGACGCCACCTGTGTCGCCCTCGCCCTTCTCGGCATGGGCCTGATGGGCTTGGACTCCTTCAACGGAGACCCCCTCGACCTGCGTGGCGTGTTCTTCTTGTTGTGCGCCGGCGCAATGTGGGCCGCCTACATCCTGGCCAGCAAGAAGGCCGGGGCGCTCTTTAGCGGTGCAGACGGCTTGGCCGTGGCCTTCCTCATCGGTGGCCTCGTGCTCCTGCCTGTCGGAGGGCGCGGCGCGGTGGCTTTGGCCAACGACCCAACCCTCCTATTGCTCGCCCTAGGCACGGGCGTGCTGGCCTCGCTCATCCCCTACTCTCTGGAATTCATTGCGCTGCGCAGGCTCGCCCCCAACGTCTTTTCCATCCTGATCGCCCTGGAACCTGTCTTCGCCGCACTCTTTGGCTGGATCCTGCTCTCCCAGAACGTATCCCAGCTCAAGCTGGCGGCTATCGGGTTGGTGGTGGTGGCCTCGGTGCTACAAACCATGGCGCCGACCCGCGGGCGGGTGGCTTTCCGCAAGGTGGCACTGCGCCCACGCCGTCTAAAGAAGCCCCGGCTGCCGTGGCGCCCGAAACCACGCGCCAGCGACTCGGACGCTACGGCCACCGAGGCCAGCGCCACGGCCACTGGAGCAATGACATAAGCTCCGCCCCGGGCTTCGTTGAGCGGAGCAGCGTTACAACGGGCGAGTTAGCGGACGGCCAGGCCTACCTTCTGGAAGGACTTCAGGTCCGTGTAGCCGCACTTGGCCATGGCACGCTTGAGCCCACCGACCAGGTTGAGCTCACCCAGCGGCTCATTGGACGGGCCATGGAGCACGACCTCCAAGGAAGGCGCACCCGCTGAGGCATCCTCGGCGGCGCCAGAAGTTGCGTTGCCAGACGCATCAGCACCAGAAGCATCGGCGCCAAAAGTGCCGGTGCCCAAGAGGGCATCGGCCACGCCAACCGGCTCGATGATGCCGCGCGGGAAACGCGGGTGGCCGGCCGTGGACGGCCAGTACCAGCCCTTGCCGCCGGCTTCTGCCGCGCGGGCCAGGACCGGGCCCAGAACAACACCATCGGCGCCACAGGCAATGGCCTTGGCGATGTCTGCAGACGTGAAGATGTCGCCGTCGGCAAGCACGTGCACGTAGCGGCCGCCAGTCTCATCCAGGTAATCGCGGCGTGCGGCTGCAACATCCGCAATGGTCGTCGCCATGGGGATATCAATGCCCACGGTCTCCGGGTTGGTGTTCACGCCGGAGCCAACGATGATGCCAGCCGCGCCCGCGCGCATGAGGTGCAGCGCCGTGGTGTAATCCGCCACGCCGCCGGCAATCACCGGGGTATCCAGCGAGCCGATGAACTCCTTCAAGTTGAGCGGCTCGCCGCCAGTCTGCACGTGCTCGGCGGAAATCAGGGTGCCGTGGATGAACAGCAACTCCGCGCCGGCCTTAATAACCACAGGCGCCAGCTCGCGGGCACGCTGCGGGGAGACGCGCACGGCCACGGTCACGCCGGAATCGCGGACCTGCGCGATGCGCTCGGCCAGCAGTTCCTCGTTCAGGGGTGCTGCGTGCAGATCCTGCAGCGTCGACAAGTCACCGAAGTTCTCCGTCACGCGGGCAATCGCGCCCTCCAGGTCCTCGTGGCGGCCCCACAGGCCTTCCGCGTTGATAACGCCGAGGCCGCCCTGCTTGCCCATCTCGATAACGAACTCAGGCGTAGCCAGCGCATCAGTCGGCGCCGAGACGAACGGGACCTCAAAGGTATAGGCATCGATGTGCCACGAGGTGTCCACGTCCTTGGAGGAACGGGTGCGGCGAGTCGGCACCAGGGAAATCTGGTTCAAGTCATAGGTGCGGCGAGCCTCACGGCCCACGCCGATTTCTACGTAATCACGCATGATTAGTCCTTAGCGGTAGTTCGGAGCTTCGACGATCTGCTGAAGGTGGTGCGGGTGAGACTCCTTGAGGCCCGCAGCGGTGATCTGGACAAACTGCTTGGTCTTGAGCTCGGCCAAGTTAGCGGAGCCGGTGTAGCCCATCGAGGCACGCAGGCCGCCGACGATTTGGTGAACGATGGCATCGATGTCACCGCGGAATGGCACGCGGCCCTCCACGCCTTCCGGCACCAGCTTGTCCTCGCTCTTAACGTCAGCCTGGAAGTAGCGGTCCTTGGAGTAGGAACGCTTCTCCCCCGACAGGCCGCGGCCCTGCATGGCTCCCATGGAGCCCATGCCGCGGTAGCGCTTATATTGCTTGCCCTGGACCACGACGATGTCTCCCGGCGCTTCCGTGGTGCCGGCCAGCATGGAACCCAGCATGACGGTATCGGCGCCGGCCGCCAAGGCCTTGGCGACGTCACCGGAGTACTGCATGCCACCATCACCAATGACCGGCACACCCGCCGGGCCAGCGACGGCTGCAGCTTCCATAATGGCGGTGATCTGCGGGGCACCCACGCCCGCCACGACGCGCGTGGTGCAAATGGAACCCGGCCCGATACCGACCTTGATGGCGTCGGCGCCAGCCTCAATCATGTCGCGGGCTGCTTCACGGGTGGCCAGGTTGCCACCGATGACGTCAATGCGGTCACCAAAGTCCTTCTGCACACGGGAGACCATCTCCAGCACACGGTTGTTGTGGGCGTGGGCGGAGTCGACGACGAGGACATCCACGCCGGCGTCGACAAGCTGGCCCGCACGCTGGTAGGACTCCTCACCAGTGCCGATGCCCGCCGCCACGAGCAGGCGCCCAGAAGCATCCTTGGAAGCGTTGGGGAACTGCTCGGTCTTAACAAAGTCCTTGACAGTAATGAGACCGACGAGCCTGTTTGCATCGTCGACGATGGGCAGCTTCTCCACCTTGTTGGCGGACAGCAGCTCCAGCGCCTCCTCCTTGCTGACGCCCTCCTTGGCCACGACGAGCGGCATCGGCGTCATAATCTCGGAGACCTTGCGGGAGAAATCCGGCTCAAAGCGCATGTCACGGTTGGTGCAGATACCCACGAGGGTGCCCTGCTTGTCGACGACCGGCAGGCCCGAAATCCGGTACCGCGCGCACAACGTGTCGACTTCATCGATGGTCATGTCCGGGGTGGCCGTGACTGGGTCGGTGACCATGCCGGACTCGGAGCGCTTGACGATTTCTACCTGCTGGGCCTGCTCCTCTGCGGAAAGGTTGCGGTGCAGGACGCCGATGCCGCCCTGACGTGCCATGCCGATGGCCATGCGGGCCTCGGTCACGGTGTCCATCGCGGCGGAAGCCAGGGGCACGCCGAGGCGAATGTTGCGGGTAAACTGCGCCGAGGTATCCACCTCGGAGGGAACGACGTTGGATTCTGCCGGCAGCAGCAGAACATCATCAAAAGTTAGGCCGTAGAGTGCAATCTTGTCGGGGTTGTCTCCGCCGGTGTGGACGTGGCTCATGAGGGTGGGGCTCTCCTAAACTGACCAGATAATTGTATGCGGTAGCCCTCACTGTAGTGCGTGGACGCCCCGTAGTGGTAGCCGTGGGTATAGAAAAAAGTCTCTTTAGGGAATTGCCTTGCGCGCACGGAGTCAATAGGCTCGCAGACGTGAACTTTTTCGCCAACATGCCCCGCGATCCTTTCGCGGACGACCCGAACGACCCAGCTTCCTTCCTCGAGGAGGATGAGCACGTCGAGCCGCTGTCTGAGGAGGACCGTCTCGCCGTCATTCATGATCTGGCCATGGTCCAAGAGTTTGCGCGTGTTTTGAGCCCGCGCGGCATCGACGGCATCTTCTTTTTCTGCGAGGACTGCGAGGAAAACCACTTCTACGAGTGGGACATTATGGCCTCTAACATGCAGGCCACGCTGGCGGGCCAGCTCGCCCCCGTGCACGAGCCGGGCGCCGAGCCGGATCCGATGCGCTATGTTCCGTGGGATTATGCAGTGGGTTACCTCGACGGTATGGATTCGCGCTACTAGCGCGGTTGCGCGGTAAAACTACCGCGCGTTAAACAAAAAGAACCTCTTTCCTCCTGCTGTGGGAGGGAAGAGGTTCTTCGTGGTTTTATTGCTGGAACTGCGGCGGCGGGAGCTGGCCGCTATCCCCAGCGCCATCCGAGTTGTCATTCTGCGGCGGCGTTGCCTGCTCTCCACCACCCGGCTGACTCGGCTCCGGCTGGCCCTGCGTCGGCGGCTCCAGTGGATTGCCTGCCGATACCGTGCGGGTCACCACGACGGTAGAGACCGCAGTCTCGGTCTGCGTGACGGTCTCCGGCTCCGGCGGCTTCTGCTCCTCTACAGGGGCGGGCTTCTCCACCGTCTGCGTCTGCGTCACCGTAGTGCGGGGCTGCTGCTTCGCCGCACTCGGGGACTCCGCCTCGCGTTCCCGCTTGGCCTGATCCACCATCTTCCGGGCTTCTTCAAGCAGCTGACGGGTGCCGTCCATGTCGCCCTCGGCGGAACGCCTCTCCATTTCATCGAGTGTTCCGGCAAGCTCGACCACAGACACATCGTAATCATCCGCGCCGAAGAGTGACTGGTTCACGCCATACAGCGGGGAACCCGGTCCGGCGTTGACCACCACAGCTCCGGTACCTGCGATGAGCAGCGTAGCTGCGGCCGCTCCAATGAGGCCGTGCATGAATGGCTTGCTCCGACGGCGACGTGCCGCGCCGAGGGAAATAACCTCCGGCTCCTCCTCCGCGCCTTCGATGAGAGGGGCTGGGGGCATCTGCTTTTCGACGTCCCCGCGCAGCTCCAGCAGAAGACCCGCCAACTCATCACCGCCATCGGAGGGATCCGTTCCTTCGGAGAGAGTGGTGAGGAATGCATCATCATCGACCAAAGGCTGCAGCTGCTCAGCGACACCCTGCTGAGGCTGGTCCTTTTTTGCCATGATGTCCTCCCTTCCTTATTAGAGAAATTTTAATTTGTCGGTGCCAAGTACCGATGGCTCACTGCTAGCTCTGGGCTAGCCCAACTACTGGTTCACGCTGCTGGTTCACGACGTCTCGTGCGAATCGAGGGATTTGCGCAATTGCGCAAGTGCACGATGTTGCGCCACGCGGACTGCGCCAGGGGTAGACTCCACAATTTCCGCAGTCTCCTCTGCCGACAGCCCCACGAACACACGCAAGATGATAATGTCCCGGGCCTTGTCACTTAACGTATCGAGCATTGCCCGCACTCTGTTACTACCGTCTACTTCAAGGGCTGATTCTTCGGGGGTAGCGTCCTGAGCGGCGTCTTCTGGAAGGTCTTCCGTCGGGTGTGTGTGGTCGCGACTGAGGGCCCGGTGAGCGTCAGTCACCTTGTGGGCGGCGATGCCATACACATAGGCCATAAACGGGCGGCCCTTGTCCTTGTACGTGCCAATCGACGTCGCCACCGCCAAGCAAATCTCTTGTGCCACATCTTCTGCCGTGGGCTGGCGGTGGCCGCCAATGCGTGCGCGGCAATAGCGCAGGACCTGTGGGTGAATGATGCGCATGATGCGCTGCAAGGCACGGCGGCTACCGTCGACGGCTAGCGGAACGAGGTCTGCTAGTTCCTTATCGCTGTCGCGCTTCGCCGCTGTTGAGGAGCCGCCTGCGCCTGTAGCATGTGTAGCCACTGCCATCCTTGCTCTTCTGCTTGTGCTCTTCTGCCTAAAGTCTTTTTCTTAATGAATGCGTTTGATTCATTACTACATATTCTGCATGAACATCATGTCATAACCTTTTGGCGAAACCCGAAACGACGGGTCCATTCCCCAGCCTTTGAGCTGTGATGAAAAAGTTCATTCATCGTTCATCTTAACCTTCAATGCAGGTCATACCGGGTAAAAGTGAGGCATTTCGACTAGTTACACCTGCATGTCAGCAATGCTTAACGCGCCGTTCACCAAGGGAAGACACACTTCGATCTCGTCTTACTTCGCCCTAGCGCTCACGGGACTATCACCCTGTGTTGGGTCGCGCTCTCAGCACGCCTTGAGCTTGGGCACTCTATCTTTGACGAATAAGGAGAATCGAACGTGTCTCAGCCTTTCCTGCTCCCCGGGCCCAATACGGACTTTTGGGATTGGCAGCTACACGGCGCATGCCGTGGGGAAAACTCTGACGTGTTCTACCACCCAGACGGCGAGCGCGGCCGCGCCCGCGCCCAGCGCGAGAACCGCGCCAAGGCTATTTGCCACACCTGCCCAGTCATCGAGATGTGCCGCGAACACGCCCTCGCATCCGGCGAGCCCTATGGCGTGTGGGGCGGCATGAGCGAATCCGAGCGCGTCGTTGCCTTGCGCTCGCGCCGCCCCCACGCGACCGTCGGCGCCTAGTCCGCTCCTTCTTCCTCCCGCTCCCCTAGCGTCAGCCGGTTTTACAGGGCCTGCGCTAGGTAGCGGGCGGTCAGCGTGTCCGTTTCTAAGAACTCGCGCGGCGAGCAGGCCGCCACAACCTCGCCACCGGCTGAGCCCGCGCCAGGACCGAGATCAATGATGTGATCGGCGTGCGCCAGGACGGCGCGGGGGTGTTCGACGCAGATGAAGGTTAGGTGGGCGTCGACAAGCGTGTCAAAAAGACGCAGCAAGGTGTCGATGTCTTTGTGATGCAGGCCCACCGTCGGCTCATCGAGCACGATGATGTCCGCAGTCGCCTTGCGGTCGCACAACCGCACCGCCAGCTTCAGCCGCTGGCGCTCGCCGCCAGAGAGCGTCGAGAGCGGCTGCCCCAGCGTCAGGTAGCCCAGCCCCACGGCAACGAGCTGCTCGTACACGCGCTTCGCAGCAGTAACTTTGGCCTCGCGGCAAAACTCCACGGCCTCAACCGCGGGAAGCGCGAGTACCTCCGCGATGTTCTTGCCCGCCAGCTCGTAACCCAAAACGTCGGCAGCAAAGCGGCGGCCCTCGCACACCTCGCAGGGCACATCCGCGCTGTCCATCGCACCAAACTCCACGGTCACCACGCCAGCGCCGGAACAGGCCGGGCACGCGCCCTCCGAGTTGAAAGAGAACATTCCCGGCGTGGCCCCATCGTTGGCCTTGGCGAAGGCCTTGCGCAGCGCGTCCATCGCACCGGTGTAGGTGGCCGGGTTTGAGCGCCGCGAGCCAGACAACGAAGACTGGTCGACAATGAGGATGCGGTCGTCGTCCGGCAGGCATTCCATCAGCGATGACTTTCCAGAACCCGCAACGCCCGAAATGACCGTGAGCACGCCCAGTGGAATATCCACGTCGACGCCCTTGAGATTGTTATGGGACGCCCCACGGATTTCCAGCGCTCCGGTGGGCTCGCGCACCTCATCCTTCAACGCCACCTTCCCGCTGACGGACGGTGCGGTACCGACGGAAAGGATTTCGCCGCCCGCCACTCCGGCGCCGGGGCCAAGCTCGACGACGCAATCCGCAATCGCCATCGTCGCCAGGTTGTGCTCCACCACGAGCACCGTGTTGCCCTTATCGCGCAGCTGCAGGAGAAGCTCGTTCATCCGCGTGACGTCATGCGGGTGTAGGCCAGCGGTCGGCTCATCAAAGACGTAGGTGACGTCTGTCAGCGCCGACCCGATGTGCTGCACCATGCGCGTGCGCTGTGCCTCGCCACCGCTCAGCGTTCCCGTCGGGCGCGCCAGAGTCAGGTAGCCCAGCCCCAAATCCAGGGCGGCCTCCAACCCGCGCAGCGGGGCCACGGCAAGCGGTGAGTTGATGGTGCGGAGCCATGCGGAGACGTCGGCAAGCTCCATGTCGCAGACGTCCGCGATGGAGACTCCGTTGAGGTAGGACTCGCGCGCGTGCTGCGCCAGGCGCGTGCCATGGCACTCCGGGCAGTCCACGAAGACCACAGCGCGTTCGACAAAGGCACGCATGTGCTTTTGCAGGGACTCCACGAGCTTGCTCAACACGTTCGTCTTCAAACGCGTTACCAGCCCCATGTAGCTCATGTTGACGCCACCGACCTTGCCTTTGGTCTCGGTCTCATACAGGTCACGTTTCTGTTCCTCGGTGAAGTCCTGGACCGGCACGTCGGCTGGGTACAGCCCGGACTCGGCGTAGGCGCGCCACATCCACGAGCCCACCTTCATGCCGGGGTACATGATGGCGCCATCGTTCAACGTCAGAGTCTCATCAACGAGCTGGTGCTTGTCGACGTCCCCCACTTCCCCCTTCCCTCACACCTCGGGCACATGCCGCCGGTGCGCTCGAAACGACGCACCTCTTTGACGCCATTGACCTCGATGGCGCCCTGCCCGGAGGCGGAGGGCACGTTGAAGGAATAGGCCGCGGGGCCGCCGGCGCGGGGCTCGGCTAGGCGGGAGAAGAGCACGCGGAGGTGCCCGGTGATGTCGGTGGCGGTACCGAACGTCGAGCGCGCGGAAGCCGCCATCGGTTCTTGGCCCACGACGATGGCTGCGGTGAGCCCTTCCAAGCGGTCCACGTCGGGGCGGGGTGGGGCTTGCATGAAGCCTTGGACGAAGCCGGGGTAGGTTTCGTTGATGAGACGCTGCGATTCAGCCGCAACGGTATCGAAGACCAGCGAGGTCTTGCCGGATCCGGACACGCCCGTGAAGACGGTGAGCTTGCGCTTAGGGATGCGCACGTCCACGTTCTTGAGGTTGTTTTCGCGGGCGCCGGTGACGGTGATGAATTCTTGTTCCACGGCTCAGCAGTCTACTAACGGGGCGGGGGTCCTGCCCCGGACACGGCGAAGGCCCGCCGCCCCGCAGATATGCGGGTTAGCGGGCCTTCCTTACGGCTATGCGGGAACCCTTGTGGCACGCGGGAACCCTTGTGGTTGTGCGGGAAACGAATGTTTCCCGCACGCACGTTTTAGTGCGCGTGCGCGCGCGCAGCCTGTGCCGGCTCTTCCTCGGCGGGCTTCTCTACAACCGAAGCCTCGGTGGTGAGCACCATGCGGGCCACGGAGGCGGCGTTGACCACGGCGGAGTGGGTGACCTTCACCGGGTCGATGATGCCCTGCTCGAGCAGGTTGCCGTACTCCAGGGTGGCGGCGTTGAAGCCCTCGCCGTTGGCCTTCTCGGCAACGTGGGCGACCACGACGGATCCGTCCAGGCCTGCGTTCTCGGCGATCCAGTAGGCCGGGCGGGTCAGCGCGCGGGCCACGGCCAGCACACCGATCTTGGCCTCACCCTCGAAGCCCTCGGCGAAAGCCTCGAGCTCCTGGGAGATCTGGACCAGCGCGGAGCCGCCGCCAGCAATGACGCCCTCTTCAACGGCCGCGCGGGCGGCGTTGATGGCGTCCTCGACGCGCAGCTTGCGCTCGTTGACCTCGGTCTCGGTAGCGGCGCCAACGCGGATGACGGCAACGCCACCGGACAGCTTGGCCAGACGCTCCTCGAGCTTCTCCTTATCCCAGGTGGAATCGGTGCGCTCGATCTCGCGGCGCAGCTGCTCGCGGCGCTCCTCGACGGCCTCGGCGGTACCGGCACCATCCACAATCACGGTGTCCTCCTTGGACACGGTGACGCGGCGGGCAGAACCCAGCACCTCCGGGCCGACCTCCTTGAGGTTGATGCCAACCTCAGGGTCGACGACGGTAGCGCCGGTAACAACAGCCAGGTCATCCATGAAGCCCTTGCGGCGCTCGCCGAAGTACGGGGATTTCACGGCGGCGACCTTGAGGACCTTGCGGATGGAGTTCACCACGAGCGCCTGCAGCGGCTCGCCCTCGATGTCCTCAGCGATGATGAGGGTCGGGCGCGAGGACTCCGCGATCTTCTCCAGCAGCGGCAAGAAGTCCGGCAGGGAGGAGATCTTGTTGCGGACGAGGAGAATGGCGGCGTCGTCAAGCACGGCGTTGTAGGTCTCCTCTTCCGTAGCGAAGTACGGGGAGAGGTAGCCCTTGTCGAAGGAAATGCCCTCGGTAACGTCCACGGTGGACTCGATGGTCTGGGATTCCTCGACGGTGACGACGCCGTCCTTGCCCACCTTGTCCATCGCACCAGCAACCATCTCGCCGACCTCCGCATCGCGGGAGGAAACGGTGGCAACCTGGGAGACCTCCGCGGAGGAATTCACCGGGGTGGCACGCTTCTTGAGCTCCTCGACGACCTTCTCAGCCGCCGCTTCGATGCCCTTGTTCAGCTCGATGGGGTTAGCGCCGGCTGCCACGTTGCGCAGGCCTTCGAAGACGAGAGCCTGGGCCAGCAAGGTGGCGGTAGTCGTACCGTCACCGGCGATGTCGTTGGTCTTGACGGCCACGGACTTCACCAGCTGGGCGCCGAGGTTCTCAAAAGGATCGTCGAGGTCAATGTCGCGGGCGATGGTGACGCCGTCGTTGGTGACGGTCGGGCCACCAAAAGCCTTGGACAGCACGACGTTGCGGCCGCGCGGGCCGAGGGTGACCTTGACGGCGTCGGCAAGCGTGTCTACGCCGCGCTGGATGCCCTCACGGGCCTCCTGGTCAAATGCAATCAGTTTTGGCATCGGGTTAATCGCCTACTTCTCGATGACAGCGAGCAAATCACGAGCGGACAGCAGGAGATACTCCTGGCCGTCGTACTTCAGCTCGGTGCCGCCGTACTTGGAGAAGATGACGGTGTCGCCCTCGTTGACGCCAACCGGGACGACCTCGCCCTTGTCATTGGTGCGGCCCGGGCCGACAGCGACGACGGTGGCCTCCTGCGGCTTCTCCTTCGCGGAGTCCGGGATAACCAGGCCGGATGCAGTGGTGGTCTCAGCTTCAACGATCTGGACGAGGACCTTGTCCTCCAGCGGCTTGATGTTTGCCATGATGATTTCCTCCAAAGTGTTCCTAGTGCGCGTCCACGTGGACGCGCGCGTGCCGGTTGTGGGTGTCCAGCACAGCCGTCGTCGCGGGTGAACAACTGTGGGTCAAAACAACCTGCCTAGCACTCTACCCTCGCGACTGCTAGCCCTCAACGTTGTGGGCCGCTAACCCGTTCGCCCTCCGCGAACGACGCGACTCGGGTGTGTACAAAGCCGGCCAACGCCAGCTTGACGACGCCCAGGGCAATAAACATTGCGCCGAATATTACGGCGAAGGACGGCCACCACAGCTCCTCCAGGATTGTCCGACCGAGTGCCTCTTGTGGGGTAAGGAGGCGGTGGAGTGGGAGGAGCGTCGCCAAACACAGCGCCCAGACCACGCCGGCCGCAGTCAGGGTGAGGCACGCCGCCTCCCCCACTTGCACGCGCGCCCAGGCCGAGGGGGCGGCGCCCGCCAAGGTGAGGCCACGAATATCGGCCGCGATGCGCCCGTGCATAAGCAGCGAGGTAAGCACGGCGCCCACGATGCTAGGTGCGAAGACTGGACCCAAAAGGGCGAGGAAGGCCTGCCACGAGGACAGGGTGCCTCCGGCGCCTGCGTCGTTCCCAAAGCGCAGGCCCGAGCCGACGGCGACGATAAAGCCGCCGACGAGCACCCACGGCACGATGTGCGGGGTGGAAAAGCTTCGGCGCACGCGCACATTAGCCCCAGCGATGCCGGCCGCGCGGGTCCATTGATCCAGGACGGGCATAAGCCAGGGCAAAAAGAGCGCGACAAGGATGACCAAGCCCATCTCGGCCGAGAGGAGGTCGCCGGGATCATCGATGTGTAGGCATCCATAGACCGTACTGCCGACAGCAACGGACGCGAGCAGGAATTTCACCATGAGCCACGCCGGGTGTGCGGTGGCGTGCGGCCGAAAGACTCGGCGCAGTGGAGGCAGCGCTCCGACTAGGGCCGCGGACATGCAGACAACTATCGCAATACCAACGACCTGGCCTGTAATCGCAATGTCTGGCAAAGGGATGCCGTCGCTGCGCAGGGCGCGCACGCACGGCGCGAGCAGTGGACGGGCCGGCAGCACACCAAGAAATCCGGCGGCCGCGCTGACCACCGCGACTTGGCCCAGAATGAAAATCAGGATCATCCACCCAGGCATGCCCACCATGCGCCAGGAACGGTAGACCGGCTCGCGCTCAGCGATGATAAGGCGCATCTGCGAGAGCGTCACCAGCACTACCACGCACAGTGACATGCCCAGCACTGTGCCGCCCAGAGGCCCAGCGGGGTTTTCTTCGGCTCCGGGGGAAGCGACCAGCATGGCTAGCGCTAGGGTGCACGAGGTGGAAGACACCACCAGGGTCAGCGCTACGGCCAGCCACGATAGCCAATTGGACTGTAAGTCCTTAAGCCACACCAGCATGGGCCACCTCCTCCAAGGAAATGACCCGGTCGGCCGCCTCGGCGGCAAGGTGCGAGTGAGTCACCATGATCACGCTGGCTCCATCGCGGGCAACGGCGTGAAGGTGGGAAAGGACGGTGGAAGCGGTGGCGTCGTCAAGCGCGCCCGTGGGCTCGTCAGCGAAGATATAGGGCGCTTGGGCCAGCAATGCCCGGGCGACAGCCACGCGTTGCTGCTGCCCACCAGAAAGCTGTGCGGGCAGGCGGCTCTCCAATCCAGCGAGACCGAGCGAATCGAAGACCTCTGCCACACGGCCGCGTGCAGGGCGCCGGCCGGAAAAGCGCGCCGTCAAGGTGGCATTGCGTTGCGCGTTGAGGGATTCCAGCAGGTTGTAGTCTTGGAATACAAATGCACGCTGCTTGCGCCCCGGCGCGTTGACTCGGCCGGAAGTGGGCTTATCGAGCCCGGATAACAGGTTCAGGAGCGTGGTTTTGCCGCTTCCCGATGGCCCCATGATGGCAACGAATTCGCCTGGGGCGATAGACACATTGACGCGATTGAGCACGGTGCGGCGGCCGTAGCGCTTACTAAGGTTTTCTGCTTTTAACATGCCTTTGATTCCACTCGGCCACGCACAACAATGACATGGGGCGGGCTGCCCGAAAAATGGTGGAGCTAGCTCCACTGCCCTTCCACCGGCATGGCGGATAGGGTCGAAGACTATGCGAACCTTCAAAGCCTGTGCGTGGAGCCTCCTCCTCGGCATGCTGTGTATCCCAACCTTGGTGATTTCGGTGCTGATGCTGCCGTGGATCCCGTTGGTGGGTCGCGCCGCGGAACTTGTCGGCCGGTTGGGCGCGCAGTGGATGGGCGTGGAAATTCCACCCCGGCGCGCAGATCGATGGTTTGATTGGCAGCAGTTCTATCACCTCGTGTTGCAGTTATTGATTTCGACTGCATGCTTTACCGCGTGGACGGCCCTGGGTTTCACAGCGGGTGTGCTAGCGATAGCGCCATTCGTACCTAAGGCCGAGTTCTCCGTTGGCGAGTGGTCCACCTCCAACCGACCGCTTATTTTCTTAACCTGCTGGCTGGCTGCTCTGTTGCTTGTGTTGTTACTGGTAGGTCTCAACCGCCTCTTGGTCTCAGCGTCGGTCTCGCTGACCCGACTGGCATTGAGTCCTTCGGCCGAGGAAATGGCGGCCTCGCGTGCCACGCTTATCGATGCCTTCTCCGGCGAGCGCCGCCGCATCGAACGCGAACTGCACGATGGCCCGCAGCAGTACCTCACTGCGCTCAAGCTCAACTTGGCCGCGGCAAAACTACAAGCCCCGCCCCAGGCACAGCAGGCCTTGACTGACGCAGAACATAATGCCTCTTTGGCTCTGGCTTCATTGCGGGCGACAGTGCGTGGCATTGCGCCGCAGGTGCTTTTCGACGACGGGCTTATCCCCGCCCTCGACGAGTTACTCGCCCATTCCGGGCTTGAGACCACACTTCGCGTAGAGGGCGCTGAGAGCTCGATAGACGAGACCACAGCACTGCTGGCCTATCATGCAGTCGCCGAGGCGCTCACAAACGCCTCTAAACACGGCGCAGCCACCGAAGCCGTGGTAACGGTCGCTTTTAGGGATATGCTGCGCCTAGAAATCGTAGATAATGGCATGGGCCCCACGGCCAAAGAGCCGGACGGTGAGAGTGCAGCTGTGGGTTCGGGCACGGGCCTCGCCGGGCTGCGTGAGCGTGCTGCTGCACTCGGCGGCACAGTAACCTTTGGTGCTGATAGCACCAATGCTACGGGTAAAGGCGGCGGCCAGCTGCTGGTCAAACTACCGCTGAAGGAGGCGGAATGAAGTTACTACTCGCAGAAGATTCCGCGCTCCTGCGCGCGGGTCTGGAGCAACTACTCGGTGCTCTCGGTCATAGCGTCACGGCGGTCACAGATGCCGAAGCACTGCGCGCCATCGCAGTGCAGGAAGACTTCGACCTCATTATCAGCGATGTGCGCATGCCGCCCACGATGACCGATGACGGGCTTCAAGCCGTGCACGATCTGCGGGCAGCCGACCCCACCCAACCCGTGGTGGTGCTGAGCCAATACGTAGCGGCAAGCTATCTCGACCGCCTCCTGGAGCACGGCGGATTCGGGTACCTACTCAAGGAGCGCGTTTCTGATGTTGAAGAATTCGTGCGCACGCTTGACGATGTCGCCCGCGGCGGCACCGTGGTGGACCCAGAGGTGGTCACGGCGCTGCTTTCTGCAAGGCACACTGGTCTAGCCCGGCTCACCGCTCGCGAGCGGGAAGTACTGGGGCTTATGGCCCAAGGATTGAGCAATAAAGACATTGAAGACACGCTCGTCCTTACCTCCGGAGCAGTAAGCAAGCATGTCTCCAGTGTATTTATAAAGCTCGGGTTTCGACCCGAGGACTCCAACCGGCGGGGGAAGGCCGTATTGGCATGGCTGCGCCACACCGAGCGCTAGAAAAGCGCTGAGGCCCTACAAACAAGGGCTGGAATTAGACCTGCCGGTGGGAGTTCAGCACAGCCGCGCGCCACAGCTGGTACTCCTCCGGGTTGTCCTCGTGGTAGTTCTTCACCGCGCGGATGCCGTGCTCCACGGCCTCGGCGACCTCGTCGATGTTCTTGTCGTCACCGTCGGCAGCAACGAAGATAACCGGACCGCAGATGGAACGGATTGGGTCCTGCAAGAAGGCGGAATTGCCGGTCGCAGCTGCATTGCGCGCCAGGGAAGCCACCGGGTTCGGGTCGGCGCCTTCAGCCTTGGCGTTCGGGTTAAACAGCGCCGCGTAGGTCTGGCCATCATCCTGGAAGGCCACAGAGACACGATCCTCGGTGGTGCCGCCGAGGAATTGATTTGCGTGCTCGAGCTCAAACTCGATGGTGCGGCGGGACAGATCGGGGTTAACGAGGAATCCAGTGGTCATAACGGTGTGAGCTCCTTGTGTGTGAGCCGGACGATTATCGGTCATCACACTACCGGAACCCTGGGGGTTGCGCATCCGCTAGCGCGCGGCGGCCACGAGCGGCACTTCCACCTCAAGCTGCGTATCGGTCCCGCATGCCAGGCCGGAGGGTTCTGCGCCTTCGTGAATGAGCTGGGCGGCCACCGCCGCGATCATCACGCCGTTGTCGGTGCACAGCTTGAAGCGCGGCACACGCAGCTCGATTCCCGCGGATTCGCAGCGCTTCGCCGCCAGAGCCCGCAGCCGCGAATTCGCCGCCACGCCACCGCCGAGCAGCAGTACCTTGGCGCCAGTGTCCTGGCAGGCGCGCACAGCCTTGACGGTCAGCACATCAGCCACCGCCTCCTGGAAGGAGGCACACAGGTCCTCAACCTGGACCGTCGCGCCCTCGCGCTCGGCTTTTTCCACGTGGCGCGCTACTGCCGTTTTGAGGCCGGAAAAGGAGAAGTTGTGGCGGTTGGGCCCGCGCAGGTCCTCGGCCTTGGACAAACCACGCGGCAAATCGATGGTGGGCTCGCCTTGGGCGGCCAGCTTATCGATGACCGGCCCTCCCGGATACCCCAACCCCAACAGGCGGGAGACTTTGTCGTAGGCTTCGCCGGCGGCGTCGTCAAGCGTGGTGCCCAGTTCCTTCATGGGTTTGCCCACGGCTTCGACCTCGAGCAGCTGGGTGTGGCCGCCGGAGACGAGCAGCGCCACCGAGTGCGGAAGCTCATCGCCCTCCAGGTTGGCCACCGCGACGTGCCCGCCGAGGTGGTTGACGCCGTAGAAGGGCACGCCCCACGCGGAGGCGAAGGCCTTGGCTGCCGACGCCCCGACGAGGAGCGCACCGGCCAGTCCCGGCCCCACGGTGGCGGCTACTGCGTCTGGCTTCTCGACGCCCGCCTCCTCCAACGCCGCCTTCATCACCTGCGGCATGGCTTCGAGGTGGGCGCGGGAGGCGATCTCCGGAACCACGCCGCCGAAGCGCGCGTGCTGCTCCATGGAGGAGGCGACGACGTCGGCGCGGATCTCCATGTGGCCGTTGTCAGACAGCTCGATGATTCCCACGCCGGTTTCGTCGCAGGAGGACTCGATGCCGAGGATTAACATCTCTCACTCTTTCGTGGTCGGTACATGGTGTGGGCGTCCGCACCGGAGGGCTGGTAGTAGTTGCGGCGCAGGCCGTTGATGACAAAATCATAAGCCTCATAGAGGCGAATGGCCGGTTCGTTACCCACGCGCACTTCAAGGAAGATGGGCGCATCGTGGGAATCTGCGAGCTCGACGATGGCGTCCATCATCAGCCTCGCGATGCCCCGCCGTTGGGCAGCAGGGTCGACGCCAATGGTGCGGATTTCGTACTCCGGCCAGGCTGCGGGGCCCATGCGGCCCACGCCGGCGTACCCGAGAACCTCTCCGCGGTTGTCATTATGGCCCACGCGGTTGTCGTTGTGGCCCACGCGGTTGACATTCATGTCAACCGCCCAGTAGGTGGTGTGACCCGCCGCTATTTCCTGCTCGAAGGCTCGCGCCGGCCATGGGCTCTCGCCGGGGAAGAGGACCTTCTCCAGCTCGGCGCAGTGCGGAGCGTCCGCAGACGTCAGTGGCCGCAGCCTCATGATGCCGGTGTCTCCTCGATGCCGCCGACCAAGGCAGCCGAGCGCGGCTTGGCCTGTGGTTCCACGGCATCGGGACGGCGAAGGTAGAGCGGGACGAGCGGCTCAGGTTCAGCGGACAGATCGGCACAAGCAACCAAACCCGCTGCGCGCGGGGTAGCCCACTCGCTGGGAAGGTCAGCGATGTCCTCCGGCAAACGTGGAGCAATAGATTCTGGGAAAACCAGACGCGCACTCGCTGGGCTCGCGAGTCCGGCGGCGCTCAGATCAAGGGTTTCCGGCTTCGATACGTTGGGGCCGCTACGGCGCTCGCCGTCCACATAGGTGGCCCAGTAGACCTCTTTGCGGCGAGCGTCGATAGCCACCAGCCACTCCCCCGTGCGCCCGTGCGCGATGGCGTCCAAGGTGCACACACCATGTACCGGCAGGTGAAGGGCCACTCCCAGGGCGGAAGCGGTTGCCATGCCCACGCGCAGGCCGGTGAACGGTCCGGGCCCCGTGCCGACAACGATGGCGGAGAGGTCGGCATAGGTCAGAGAGGCGTCGGCAAGCAGCTCTTCGATGGTAGGGATGAGCTGCTCGTTGTGGGCGCGCGTACCACTGATGACGCGGTCGATGCTCTCCCCGGTGTCGGTGTCAACGATGCCCGTGACCAGATCCGTGGTGGCGGTATCGAGTGCGAGAACCTTCATTAGCCCACGAACTGCCAGGCAGGAGCGTCCTCATTGTCAGCACCCTGCTGCAACATCTGGTCATCACCGCGCAGGAACTGCAGCGGCTCGCCAGGCTGAATGCCGCGCAGCGGCGGAGCGTCCTGGCCCTGGGCCTTGGCCATCTCTACCTGCTCGAGGACGCCGGAGCAGAGATCCACCTGGGAGCGGTTCAGCTTCTCCACCTGATACTCCTGATTGACGCTGACGGTGACAAAGTAGTTCTCATCCTCCGCCACCTTGCCGTCGACGAAGTCGATACCGGCGACATCCACGCCGCCTTCCCCAAGCTGCTGCTCCGTAGCACCCGGGCAGACGACGAGACCGGCAATCCAATCCTGGCCGTAGACGTCGGGGACCAAGAGCGCGGAGAAGCTCAGGTTCTTCGGATACGTGTCCAAGGCTTCACCCAACGTCGAGGAAGGCTCCTCCGGCGAACGGGTCATGGACAGCGCGATGAGCAAGCCAAGGACGATGGCAAAGCCGCCGATGACGACGGTCGTGATGAATTGGCCGATTTTACTCATGGGGATGTGCTCCTAATAATAGGGAGTTCCGTACGGGGATATCCTACGCGACCGCCCTACCGCGGCCCTGACTGGCCCTTCCGGCACCGAAAAGGGATCAAACGATCAGCAGTGCCAGGACCTGGCACATGAGGATCTTGCCGATCATCGCCGTAGGGTACACGGTGGCATAGCCGCGCTCTGCCAGCTGGGTTCCGGTCTGGGGGTTGAGGTAGGCCATGATCGCCGGGTTCGTGGTCATACCCGCGGCGATGCCCATCGACTCATCAAACTTCAGGCGCAGCACCAGCATCGATACCGCGACGATGCCGATGGCGGAAACCAGCGACAGCACAATGCCCACGCCCATGTACTTCAGGGAGGTCGGATCCGACAGCGCATCACGGAACTGGCCGCCTGCCGACGTACCCACGCCCGCCAAGAACAAGGTCAGGCCCAGCGTGGAGATTGTCTGCTTGGCGTGGAAAGGAAGCTGCCAGTTAATCGGGCCCGAGCGGCCCAGCGCACCCAGGATGAGGCCGACGACGATGGGGCCGCCGCCGAAGCCGAAGGAGAGCGTCGTGCCACCTGGCAGCGGAATCGGGATAGCGCCGAAGAGCAGACCAATGAAGAGGCCAAGAGCAAAGGGAAAGAGATCGACGTTGCCGAGTTTGGCTTCGGAGTCGCCGAGGAAACGGCGGACGTCGTCAAGCCTGCCCGGCGCGGTGATAACGCGCACGCGGTCCGAGTAATGCAGGACGGTTTCCTCGTTCGGCACGACATCCGAGTCACCGCGGCGCACGCGCGCGATGAGGAAGCCCTCCTTGACCGTGTCCAAGTCCTTGAGCTGGTAGCCCGCAACGCGTGGGCTGGACACGGTCAGGCGGCGGTAGACCAGGCCATCCTCCTCGTGGAGGTTGAGGTGGATCTCCTCACCGAGCTGGGAGATCGCGCTATCAAGCGCTGGTGCCGTGCCGTTGAGCAAGAGCTCCATACCCGCGCGCAGCGGCAGCTCCGGATAGGCCAGGTTGTGGTTATGCGGATTGTTGACGTGGCGGGTAGCGATGACGCGCTCGCCAGTCACCTCCTGCAACTCCCCTACCGTTGCGTCGAAGTCGCGAGTCAGGCGCACTGCCCGCCACTCCAGCGGCTCCGCAATCATGCCCTCGGCGCGGGCGTCCTCAACGTGGTTCACGCGCAGCATCTTCGCGCCGATGGCGGCCACCAGAATGGTTCCGATGATGCAGCCAGGGTAAGCCAAGGAATAGCCCACCACCGGGGTGCTGTCGCCGCCCAGGGCTTCGACGACCGCTGCCATACCCGGCGTCGAGCTTAGCGAGCCCGCGAGCGTGCCGACGCTAATCGCCGGGTCCAGGTCAAACATGCGCATCGCCAGGGTTGTCAGCCCCGCGAGAAGGAAGAAGAAGACGATGACCACCATGGACATCTTCCATCCTCGCCGGCGGAAATCTTCGAAGAAGCTGCGGCCGAAGTTCAGGCCGATGACGTAGACGAAGATGGCCAGGCCAAATTGATACACGAAGGCCGGGACCACGATGTCTGGGTTGGCAGCGGACAGTCCCAGGGCCACGAACATCGCGGCGGCGGCGCCGAGCGAGATGCCGAAGACATTGATCTTGCCCACGGCCAGTCCCACCGCCATGATCAGAAAGAGCGTCAGCAGGGGCTGTTCAGCAAGAAAAGCCAGCACGTTAATTCACCCATTTCCATGTAAATACGCGGACGTCATCATCCGAATCGCGGTTGATTCTCACAGCAAGATACGCGTCAGAAAGCCGCTCCATGAAGCCCCCGCCCCACTCGGCGACGACGACAGCATCCTCTATTTCGGTGTCCAAGTCTAGACTGTCCAGCTCCCCCAACGGATCCTCAGAATGATCAAGGAGGCGGTAGGCATCCACGTGCACCAACGTCGGCCCGCCCACGCGGGAAGGGTGCTCGCGGGCGATGACAAAGGTCGGCGACGTCACCCGCCCCTTCACCTGCATTCCCCGGGCAATGCCCTGCGTAAAGGTGGTTTTCCCGGCACCTAAAGGGCCGTCGAGGATAACCAGGTCCCCGGCCTCCAGAGCCGCACCTAACTCCTCGCCGAGGGCCTGGGCGTCCTCCGGTGTGGCTGCCTCGCGGCGTCCTTCGTGTGGAAAATCACTGCGCATCGCTAGCTCCTTCGCGGTATGTACGCTCGGTGCGCCCTGTGGGGCGGCACACCACTTCATAGTTGATGGTCCCGGTTGCCTCAGCCAATTCTGTGGCGCTCATACCGCCGCGCCCGAAGATAACGGCGGTGTCCCCGGCACGCACTCCGTGGGGGTTAGAGCCGAGGTCGACGACAATCTGGTCCATACAGACCCGTCCCACCTGCGGGTAGAGCTCACCACCAATGCCTACCTGGAGCGCCCCCTGAAAGGCACGCGGCAGGCCATCGGCATAACCCACGCTGACGGTGGCGAGCTCGCGCTCACTCTCCGCGGTCCAGGTCAGTCCGTAGCAGGTGGACTCCCCCGCCGAAATCGGCTTCACTGCGACGACGGACGCCTCCCACGTCATGGCAGGCTCCAGCCCATGGTCGAGCCCAGCGACTGGTTCAAGCCCATACAGGGCCAGTCCGACGCGCACCTGCTCAAAACGAGCCGAGGGGCGCGTCAACGCCGCGGGCGAGTTCGCCAGGTGGTTCAGCGGACACTCCAGCCCCACCTCACGGGCGAGTGCTAGGGCCTGGCGGAACTCCGATTCCTGATGATCATTGTGCGGGTGCTCCGGCTCATCAGCGCAGGCAAAGTGGGACATGAGGCCCAGGACGGTGATGTGGGGGGCGTCGGCAAGCAGGCGGAAGGTCTCCTCCCACGCATGCTTGTCGACGCCCGAGCGGTGCATCCCCGTCTCCACCATCACGAAGACTTCGGTGGGGGTCTCGGCGGCGATGAGTGCTCGGGCGTGCGCCAGCGAAGGGATGCCGATCTGGATCTCAGCGGCAAGGGCTGGGGCGAGGTCCTCCGTCGGCTCCCACAGCCAGGCAGCGATGGGGAGAGTATCAATCACCTTCCGCAAGGCCACCGCCTCAGCCAAGGTGGCCACCCCGAAGGCATCCGCCCCAGCTTGCGCCATCACCGGGGCGCAGCGCTCGATGCCGTGGCCATAGGCATCCGCCTTGACCACGCACATGAGGCGGGCCGGGGCCACCGCCTCCTTCACGCGGGCAACATTGTGGGCAATAGCGTTGAGGTCAACGGTGGTTTTCAACATGCCCACTATTGTGCCACTTAAGGGTGCGGCGCTATTCGACGGTCACGGACTTCGCCAGGTTGCGCGGCTGGTCCACGTCATAGCCCTTGGCGGTGGCTACACCGCAGGCGAAAATCTGCAGCGGAACAGTAGCCAGCAGCGGCTGCATCAGGGTCGGCGCCTGCGGGATGCGGATGATGTGGTTGGCGTAGGCCTCGACGGCCTCGTCGCCCTCCTCCGCGATGACGATGGTGATGGCACCGCGGGCACGGATCTCCTGGATGTTGGAGACGACCTTGGCATGCAGGGAATCGCGGCCACGCGGGGAAGGCACGATGACGAAGACCGGCTGGCCTTCCTCAATCAGCGCGATGGGGCCGTGCTTGAGCTCACCGGCGGCGAAGCCCTCCGCGTGCAGGTAGGCAATCTCCTTGAGCTTGAGCGCGCCCTCCAGCGCAACCGGGAAGCCGACGTGGCGGCCCAGAAAGAGCACCGACTTGGCGTTCTCCATGGCATTGGCCAGGTCATAGACCTGCTGCTCGTTGTCGATGATTGCCTGAACCTTATCGGGCATATCACGCAGATCCTCGAGGACGGAGTTGACCTCATCGGAGAACATGTTGCCGCGCAGACGTGCCAGGTAGAGGCCCAGCAGGTAGGTCGCGGTGATCTGCGCCAGGAAGGCCTTGGTGGAGGCCACAGCGATCTCCGGTCCGGCGTGGGTGTACAAGGCGGCGTCGGACTCGCGCGGGATGGAGGAACCCTGGGTGTTGCAGATGGCAATCACCTTGGCGCCCTGCTGGCGGGCGTGGCGCACTGCCATAAGCGTATCCATGGTCTCGCCCGACTGGGACAGGGCCACAACCAAGGTCTTTTCGTTAACGATCGGATCGCGGTAGCGGAATTCGTGGGCCAGCTCCACCTCGCACGGGATACGGCACCAGTGCTCGATGGCGTAGCGCGCGACGTGGCCGGCATACGCGGCGGTGCCGCAGGCGATAACAATGATCTTATCGATGGACTTCAGCACCGACTCATCGATGCGGATCTCATCGAGGACCAGGTTGCCAGTCTCATCGAGGCGGCCCAGCAGGGTATCGCGCACGGCTGCCGGCTGGTCGTGGATTTCCTTCTCCATGAAGGAGTTGAAGCCGCCCTTTTCGGCCGCGGCGGCGTCCCACTTGATCTCGAAGGGCTTGCCCTGGGCAGGGTTGCCTTCGTAGTCGGTGATGGTGACGTCATCCGCGGTGATGGTCACGACCTGGTCGTTGTCCATCTCCACGGCGGACTTGGTGTAGTCGATGAAGCCGGAGACGTCCGAACCCAGGAAGTTCTCCCCTTCACCCAGGCCGATAACCAGCGGCGAATCGCGGCGTGCGGCCACGATGCGGTCGGCCTGCTCGGTGTGGATAGCCAAGAGGGTAAACGCGCCCTCTAGGCGCTTGCCGGTCAGCTGCATAGCCTTGGTGAGGTCACCGCCGGCCTCGTTGTGGAACACATCCGCCAGGAGGGTGGCGGCAACTTCGGTGTCGGTCTCGGACACAAAGTTATGGCCCTTGGCCTCCAGCTCGGTCTTGAGCTCGGCGAAGTTCTCGATGATGCCGTTGTGCACGACAGCGAGCTTGCCGCCATCCACCACGTGCGGGTGGGCGTTCAGATCGGTCGGGCCACCGTGGGTAGCCCAGCGGGTGTGCCCGATGCCCAGGACGGAATCCTTCAGCGGACGCGCAGCGATTTCAGCTTCCAGCGCAGCGACCTTTCCGGCCTTCTTGCGCCAGCCAATCTCGCCATCGGCGTACATTGCGACGCCTGCTGAGTCATAGCCGCGATACTCCAGTCGGCGCAGGCCCTCCAGCACAACGTCTAGGGCGTAGTAATCATGGTCTCCAGAAACGGGACCTACATATCCAACAATTCCACACATATTTATTGAGCCTACCTCACCGATTCACGTGCAAATACTTGGGACAAAGCTGCAAAGAGAGGGTGCTCCGGGGCAATTCCGGTCAGCTCAGTAACCAGCTTATTTGTAGCCTCTTGGTTACCTGCAACTTCCTTTAGACGCTTGCGCAACTCCACCGATTCGGGATCTTCGGGCACATCAAATGCCAGCGCGGCCGACACTGCTTCGACGAGAGCTTTTACCCCGTGGCCGCGTTCTGCCAGTTCGGCGGCTGGGCCGATGAAACGTTCATTGCGCGAAATCTTACGCAGCGGGGCACGCCCAACGCGGTCGGTGGTATCGGGCAGCTCAGGGTTCTGGAAACGTGTCAGAATCTTCTCTACATAGGCCTGCTGAACCTCGGGATCAAAGTCAAACTTTTCAACGATGAGTTGCTTGGTTTCAGCCAGAACCGCGGCGACCTTGTCCTGGATTTCTTTCTGCGCCAATGCTTCCGCAATGGTAGAAATTCCTGCTTGCTTTCCGAAGTAAGCAGTCGCAGCATGTCCGGTGTTGACGGTGAACAGCTTGCGCGTAATGTAGGGCGCAAGGTCATCCACCCACGTGATTCCTGAGATCTCTGGAATCTCAAGACCTGCAGCTTTAAATGGCCCGGATTCCACTGCCCACTCATGGTAGGTTTCGACGACTACGTCGAGCGCTTCGCTGCCTGTGCGACGCTCCTGGTTCGGCACGATGCGGTCAACTGCTGTGTTGGGAAAGAATGCAATCTCATCAGCCTCGGGGTAAGCCTCTCGAATGGCCGCGCTGAGCCCGTCCGTAGCGTTGATCGCGTTCTCACAAGCCATGACCGCGACCTTGCCTTTGCCTGCTGCTGCTCGACGCTTCAGGCCCTCAGCGATAGAAGGAGCAATGAGCTGTAGCACGGTAGGCCCAACGGCAGTCGTGATGAGATCGGCATCCACGATCTCTGAGTAAAGGCCTTCAAGGTCCTCAGCGGAGTTAACTCCCGAGAAATCAGTGACGTGGACATCGCGAGCGCCGGTTCCCACCTCGTGCACTGTGTACGACTCAAGCTCATTGAGGGAATCGATAAGAGGGGCAGCAACATCTGCAAAGGCTAGTTCATAACCTGCCTCGTGCAAGATGATGCCGACAAATCCTCGACCGATATTTCCTGCTCCAAAGTGCAGTGCTTTCTTGGTCGTCATTACTTGTTCACCTTCTCAAAAATAGTGAGGATTTCTTCCTTCGTCGCGGCGTTTTCCAGCTGCTCCACGGTGTCAGCTTTGCCGAAGATCTTGGCAATTTTGGCCAGCGTCTTGAGGTGGGAACCATCAGCACCAGCAATACCAACGATGAAGGTAGCGGGCTTGCCGCCCCAGTCTACGGGCTCATCGAGTCGGATGAAGGAAACAGCGGACTTCTTGATGGAGTCCTTGGCTTCATTGGTGCCATGCGGGATGGCGAGGCCATTTCCCATAAAGGTGGACACGGACTTCTCACGCTCATGCATCGCGTCCACATAGGCTTGGTCAACTGCGCCGGCAGAGACGAGCAATGCACCAGCTTGGTTGATTGCGTCTTCCCGGTCAGCTGCGTGTCCATCGAGCACGATAGTGTCCAGGCTCAGAACTTCTTCACCGGCGGACTCAGAGGACTCGGACGCGATCGTTCGTGCCATCTCGGTTTCAGTTGCCGCTGCGGTGGCACCCGATTGCTGTTTGCGGATAAGGTCCACGACTTCGTCGTAGCGAGGCGATGCCATGAAGTTGTCCACGGCAACATGGATTGCCGAAGGAGTAGCTGGCTTGGCGCGTTCTGCCAAATCCTGATGAACAACGACCAGCTGATAATCATCCTTGAGATTGTTGATCGCCGAGTTGGTTACGGTAACGACATCGCCGAAACCGGCTTCCTTGATCTTGTTCCGAAGCACCGAAGCGCCCATTGCGGAAGAGCCCATGCCGGCATCGCAAGCAAAGACCACATTCCGAATCTCTGGAGCATTCTCAGCAGACTTTGCAGTCAGGGCTCCTGCAACCGACGACTTCTTACCCTTCATAGCCTCCATGTCTGCCGTAGCCTTGTCGAGGTCATCCTCACCCTTGGTGAATTTCAGAATCGGCGCAGCGATAGCGAACGAGACTGCAGTCGAGGCCGCCACAGCGATGGTCACGCCCAAGTAGGAATCAGAGGCAACCGTGCCGTAAATGGCAAGAATGGACCCCGGTGCCGCCGGAGAACGAAGCCCCACATCCATGATGGTGTTAATCGCAACACCCGTCATGCCGCCGCCGATGGCTGCAAGAAGCAACTGCGGGCGCATCAGAACGTAGGGGAAGTAAATCTCGTGAATACCACCGAAGAAGTGAATCAATGCCGCGCCCGGAGCGGTCGCGCGGGCAGAACCGGCACCAAACACCATAAAAGCGAGCAGGATACCTAGGCCAGGACCTGGGTTTGCTTCCAGCAGGTAAAGAACCGACTTGCCGGCTTGTGACGCCTGATCCGTTGCGAGCGGAGTGAGCACGCCATGATTAATGGCGTTGTTCAGGAAGAACACCTTCGCAGGTTCAATCAATGCCGAGGTCAACCACAACAGGTTGTGCGTAATGAGGAACTCAACCGCTCGACCTGCCAAGTCCATGATCAGGTTCATCACGGGAGTCAGGAGGTACATGGAGGCAATAGCTCCGGCGAAACCAAAGATGCCCAGAGAGAAGTTATCGACGAGCATTTCGAAACCGGGTCGAACCTTGCCGTTCCACAGTGACTCAAGCTTCTTGAAAAGCCATGCAGCCAGAGGACCACAAATCATCGCGCCAAGGAACATCGGCGACGCATGACCGTCCTCACCGATCCACTCCGGTGCTGACGTTCCCATAATGACACCCATCGTGACGATGGCGCCGACGACGCCTCCGCGCACGCCGTGTACGAGCTTGCCGCCGGTGAATGCGATGAGAATCGGCAGCAGGTAGGTCACCATTGGGCCAACCATTGTGTTGATCTTTTCATTCGGGAAGAACCCGTCCGGAATGAAGAGAGCAGTCAAAATTCCCCACGCGATGAAGGCGCCGATGTTCGGCATGATCATCGAAGAAAGGAACGTTCCGAACTTTTGGACAGCGACTCGTGCACCGCCCTTGTTTTGTTGTGTCTCAGCCATGCGCATCTTCCTTTACTTGTGGCTGGGTGCGCGCGCATGAGGCCCGCGCACGATTGGAGAGTTTCAGTTTCTGATCCTATTACCTTGAGTGCTTTTCACATAGCTTGATTCACCCAAGCGACGACGCATTCCACCTGTGCGGGCATTCTTTGCTCTATTCTGTAAAGCGTGTCTGCGAATTTGAAGAAGCATCTCGGTACGTTGTCCAAGCGCGGCCCGCACCGCGTCCTCGTCGGGGACCTGTCTTATGCAGGCCTAGAGGGCAAGGTGTACACCCCGGTTGAGGGCAAGGGTCTTCCCGCCGTGGCATTTGCCCACGACTGGACGAAGAGCATCAAGAACTACCACGCCACCCTGCGTCACCTGGCCAGCTGGGGCATCGTGGTGGTTGCTCCTGATACGGAGACGGGTGTCTTTGCCAAGCACCGCAACTTGGCTGCCGACCTCGAATCGGCTTTGCAGATTGCCGCTGGTGTCCGGCTGGGCGCCGGAAAGATTTCGGTGTCCCCTTCCAAACTGGGTGTCTTTGGCCACGGCATGGGCGGCGGCGTAGCCACCCTGGCTGCCGTAGATAACCCTAAGGTCCGCGCCGTCGCGGCCCTCTACCCCGCCGATACCTCCCCATCCGCGGTCCAGGCGGCGCACGCTGTTCAGGCCCACGGCCTCGTTATTGGCGCAGGCCAGGATGATATCTTCCGCGCCGGTAATCCCGCGAAGCTGGCCAATGCTTGGGGCGGCCCGGTGGCTTACCGAGAAATTGCAAAGGGCACGCAGTCCGGTTTCAGCGAGGATAAATTCTTCAAGTTGGCGCTTGGCTCCGGCTTCTTCCAGGGTTCCGCCGTCGAGACCGCCCGCGGCCTAGTCACCGGCTTCTTGCTGTCCACCCTGGCTGGCGAATCCAAGTATGACGCCTTTGCGGCTGCCGACGCCTCCGCCAAGGGCGTCGAGAGCTTCGTCGGCGAGGACCTCACCAAACGCGCAGGTTTCTAGCACGACAAGGAAGCGTTTCAACCAGGTAGCACCACAGGGTGCAACTAGGCCTCGACGACAGCAGGACGATCAGTTATCCGTCCTGCTTTAGTCGTTTTAGCCGAGGAACCTCAATGAAAAGCCAGGCAATAAGTGCAATGCCCGGCAGAAGCAGCTGCGCGGCCGTCCACAGCTTTATGTGGGCCATATCTCTGTCGCATTTAATCTCAATGCCAAGCACGATAAAAGCCACCAAGAGGTACAGCATAGGAAGAACACCCCACAAGACGTCATAAAGCCAAGGAACTGTCATGCGGTCTTCTCCCAAACCTTGCTTGATACGTGCAGCGGCTACTCACGCCACAGTAACACCTGGGGTTGCTGGCGCACAGAGAAGTTTCCCGGCTTCCGTGTCACCCGCGCCTGAGTACTGATTGCACTTGGCCGCGCGGGCGGCCTCGCCCCTGCCCCTGACTTTGACTGTGCGCCCCGCTCCTAGAAGCAGGGTTCCGCCGCTGCGTCTCCGCGTGCGTTTGGGCTTGGGCTGCACGCTGCGCAGATTTTTCCAGCTCATCTTGTGCTTTAGCCATGGCCTTCTCAAACTCCAGCAACCGTGCAGCTGTGCGCTCGCGAAATCCGCGCGCGAACTCATCGAAATCATTGTGCGGCATTACCACTGCCCTGCCTTTCGTGCGTGTACGGAGGAGGATTCTGAACTTTCTTGCGGGGGCATTTCTGGCGTGGCCTCAGCCTCAGCGGCCGGACCTGGTACTGCCTCAGGTGCAGGTGCTGGTGCCGGGGCCGGTTGTGGCGCCGGCGCTTCCGCTGCCTGCATGTGAGCGAGCTTCTCCGGTGGTGCTTCCGGCTCAGGAACGTTGTTCAGCTCTGGAGGGGGCGGCGTAACACCGTTGTTAGGAGCAGGCTCTGGCGCGGGCGGTGGGCAGGGGTCTGGCTCCGGCTGCGGTTCTGGCTCAGGCACAGGCTCTGGTAGAGGCTCCGGCTCCGGAAGGTTTTCCACGAAGTCCACAGCGGCCTCAGCCAAAAGCCCCAGCCCCAGAATGGCCACCCCCACGCCAAGCAGGCCTAAGCTTCCACAGCAGGATTCTTCAGGCTTGCACTCACATTCTCCCGCAACTGGTGGCTGCTCTGGCTCCTCACAGTCCTCGCCTCCTACTGGCTCTTCAGGGCAGTCAATCACTTCCTGTTGGACAGGCTCGGTGGGAACCTCCACCCCCGCATCGGCAGGCTTCGTGGTTCCTACTTCACGCTGGTGCTCTTTGCAGTCACACGACGGTGCTTCCTTTTCTGCATTACAGCGGCACGGCGTGTGCTCCTCTTCTGGTGTAGTCGAAGCAGGTTCAGTCGGCACACTGTGCGGCTCAGTCGGCTTCGCCGGCTGTGGCTTCTCTTCAGTCGGTGGGCACTCTTTTTCAGGCACCGCAGCAGGCTGGGTGGGCTCTGGCTTTTCTGGTGGTGCCACCGGTGTCTCTGGTTTCGGCTCTGCAGGCTGCTGCGGTGCAACCGGCGACGGAGGCTGGGTTGGCTGAGCTGGCTGTGTGGGCTGAGCCGGTGCAGACGGGGACGGCGCTGGGGAGGGATGGGCTGGTGCACAAGGTTCAGGCTCAGGTTGCGGGCACTCCTTCGGCTTCTCCTCACAGCCGCATTCGGGCTCCGGCGGGGTTTCCGGCAGCTCCCGCTCGCACACCTCGGTGCAGCGCCTTTCAAACTCGTCGTAGCAATTCTCAATGGCGGTATCGCGGTCCCGGCACGTTTGCGTGATGGTGTCATTCGTCTGATCGATAAGCTCCCCACCAATGCGCGATATCACCGGGATGATGACCTTTCCCAGAGGATGCGGCTGCAACAGCATGGTCAAGATGTTAATCAGTGGAATCACAGCAGAGATGAGCTCTGCCACCGCGGAATCAGAAACATCAACGACGTCTTCGATGGCATCCGAACACTGCTGCGCGGATTCCACCAAATCATCAGCCTCGTCCCTTTCCTTCTCGAAGTCATCTTGCACGCCACGCAGATGATCCATGATCGCTCCCCCGGCCAGCGATAGAACCGTACCGAGAAGGAATTCCCGTAAACCGTTACCACCGCGCCCTGGGCGGCGAGCACCCATCGCCGACGCAGTGTTCGCAACCAAGTCGCCGGGGTTAATCCCATCGACCGACCCCACCATGTCCCCCAACAAACCAATAGGCGTGCTGGGGCCGGAATAGCCTCCTTGGCTTGCCGCCTGGAACTGGGACACCGCTTGCGAATAATCACCCAAGAGTGACTTGACCATCGTGGACATCAATTCACCCCCGCTTCCTGGTCACCGAGTTGCCCGGCGAGGCCGCGGTCCACGTCCCCAAAAGCACGCAGTTGTTCGCGCGCGGCATCCGCTGTGGCCGATATGTTCTCTAACCGCCACGCACCGCGTTCATGGAGCCGATTCAGCAGGGCCTGAATCTGTGCGCCGTGCCCGCCGAAATCCCGGCCCGCTGATGACTGGGGAAAATTCGGCCTATCCCCGCGGTGCGCGTCACTTTGGGCACGGGTTTGGTCCACGACGGCGTCGAGAAGCCGCGTGGCTTCATCCTCATCAAAAAATACGTCGGGCATGTGCGCCCTCCTTCTCGTCCACAACAAACAGTGATTCCTGCTTTTATTGGACTGAGAAACATCCCCTCCGGTTCCCACGCCACCCCACAAAAATGCGAAACCCCAGGCCAGAAGCCTGGGGTTGTGATGAAGTGAGTAGAACTAAACTGCAGCGACGACGGCCGCAAGCTTGCCTGCGACCTTGCGCGCCTGCTCCTTTTCAGCAGCCTCCACCATGACGCGGAAGAGCTCCTCCGTGCCAGACGGGCGCAGCAGAACGCGGCCCGTATCACCGAGCTCCGTTTCGGCAGCAGAGATAGCTTCCTTGATCTCAGGGGCGTTAAGAATGACGGCCTTGTCGGACACTGGAACGTTAATGAGTACTTGCGGCAGCACCGTCATCACGGAGGCCAGCTCCTTGAGGGACTTTCCGGACTTGGCCATGCGCGCCATAATGGACAAGCCGGTCAGCGTGCCATCACCAGTGGTGCAATCATCCGGCAGCACCACGTGGCCGGACTGCTCGCCACCCAGGGAGAAGTCACCGCGGTTGAGTTCTTCCAGCACGTAGCGGTCACCCACGGCGGTTTCCTTGACCTCGATGCCCTGCTCCTGCATCGCCAGCTTCAGGCCCAGGTTCGACATCACGGTGGCCACCAGGGTGTTGAAGCGGAGATCGTTTTCCTCCTTCATGCCCACGGCGAGGATTGCCATGATCTGGTCACCGTCCACGACGTTGCCCTCTGCATCCACGGCCAGGCAGCGGTCAGCGTCACCATCGTGCGCTAGGCCCAGATCGGCGCCGTGCTCGACGACGGCCTCCTGAGTCTTCTCAATGTGCGTCGAACCGCAATCCTCATTGATGTTGAAAGCATTGGGCTTGTTGTGAATGGCCACGACCTCAGCGCCCGCAGCCTCATAGGCCTGCGGTGCAACCTTCGAGGCAGCGCCATTAGCGGTGTCAACGACCACTTTGATGCCGCTGAGATCCGTAGTAACGACCTCTGCCAAGTGCTTCAGGTAGCGCTCGCGACCGTCGGGAGCCTCCGAGATAATGCGGCCAATCTTGGTGGCAGTCGGACCGTCTTCGGTGAGGTTGTCCATGGCGGCCTGGATACGATCCTCTACCTCATCCGGCAGCTTCTTGCCTCCCGCGGAGAAGAACTTGATGCCGTTGTCCGGCATCGGGTTGTGAGAGGCGGAGATCATCACGCCGAGATCTGCCCCAAAGTCATCGGTAAGGAACGCGATGGCCGGAGTGGGCAGCACGCCGACGCGCACGACGTCGACGCCTCGCGACGCCAAGCCTGAGGCAATCGCCGCATCCAGCATCTCGCCCGACACACGCGGGTCGCGCCCGATAATCGCGAGCGGGCGACGCTCATAAGATTCACGGTCTGAAGTAAGAACTTCCGCCGCCGCCTGGCCCAAGCGCAGCGCGAGAATCGGTGTGAGCTTCTTGTTCGCGAGGCCGCGAACTCCATCGGTTCCAAAAAGTCGAGTCATAGTTGTTCATTATGCCCGCTCCCCGTTGTTTGGCGCAGATCAGTCCACCTTTGCTACTTGGTTATACCCCGCAACATGGCAGGAAACACGCCCCGCCCCTGCCATGCATGGCAAAAGCCGCCGCCTCCACGAAAGGGAAGCAGCGGCTTTCGGAAAATGCAGTAAGCGAAGATTAACGCTTGGAGTACTGCGGGGCACGACGTGCCTTGTGCAGACCAGCCTTCTTGCGCTCCACGGCACGAGCATCACGGGTGAGCAGGCCAGCCTTCTTCAGAGCCGGGCGGTCAGCCGGGTTGTAGATGTTCAGTGCGCGGGCGATAGCCAGGCGCAGGGCGCCGGCCTGACCGGTCGGGCCACCACCGTTGACGGTGACCTTGATGTCGAACTGACCCTCGCGCTCAAGGATGGTCAGCGGCAGCAGGATGTCCTGCTGGTGCAGCTTGTTCGGGAAGTACTCGTCAAAGGCGCGGCCGTTGACGGAGATGTTACCGGAACCAGCAACGAGGCGAACGCGAGCGATGGCGCGCTTACGGCGACCAACGGTCTGGATCGGGCCCTCGTGGATAGCCGGGGCAGCGGTCTCAACCTCAGCCTCGGTATCGGTTGCCAGGGAGTCACCGATGGTGTTGGTGAACTCCTCGGTAGCGGCGGTTGCTGCAGCGATGTCGGCAGCGTCGGCTACATTGTTGTCGATGTTCTGCTCGGTCATTACTGTGCCACCTGCTTAAACTCAAAGGTTTCCGGCTTCTGGCCGGCGTACGGGTGCTCCTCGCCCACGAAAACGTGCAGCTTCTTGATGGAGGCGTTGGAAAGCTTGTTGTGCGGCATCATGCCCTTTACAGCTTCCTCGATAACGCGGACCGGGTTGGCGTCCAGGGACTGACCAAGGGTCATGGACTTCAGGCCACCCGGGTAACCGGAGTGGCGGTAGCGCATCTCGCGCTCGCGCTTGTTGGAGGAAATGTGGATCTTGTCCGCATTCAGGATGATGATGTGGTCGCCGCAATCAACGTTCGGTGCGTACTGGGGCTTGTGCTTGCCACGCAGCATGTCAGCCACGGTGGAAGCGAGCTTGCCCAGAACCACGTCGGTAGCGTCGATGACGTACCACTTGCGGGTGATGTCACCGCTCTTCGGGTGGAAAGTAGACAAAATGACTCCTTGAAAGTCTGTCTCGGAACTGCCGGCCATCGCTATGTAAGCCCCTACGCGGTACATACAGCGGCCGGTGGAGACCTGCAGCACGCGCGCACCCACGTCAATAAGGGTGCGGACACATAGGTGTTTCACTTTAGTACGCAGCAGTTTGAAAACCCAAAACGCCGATATCGCCCCTCATCAACGCCTCCATCCCGGCTAATTCGGGGTGGGGGTTCGAGACAGATACGTTGATGAGAAGCGATACCGGCGCCTTGTACTGAGTGGGCGGAGGGTGGTGTGGGTCAAGGTGGCGCGTCCAGCCCTTCCATTCTCTGCGCCCCTCCCCTAGCCTCCGCGCCTTTCTCCCGCTCACTGCTCATGGTGGTGAATGGTCAGGCAGAAAGTGTCCGCGCACCCAGCTCAAGGCTCACAGCCGGTGAGGTTTAACCCCAGCTGGCGGCAGCGCGGCGGTTGACGTCGCTCATATTGTCATTGCCCTGGGAGACCGTGGTGGAGATGGTTGCCAACACCGTGTTGAGCTCAGCGGCCGCCTTATCCCACTTCGCCTGCGCTGCGTTGTATGCCGCAGCGGAATCTCCCTCCCACGTCGAAACCATCGGCTGCAGGGTGGACTTGAGGTCACCGAGAAGCCCGTTGATGCGGCCGGAGGTGGAGTTGATGTCGGCGGCGGCACCGGCGATGGCGCCAAACTGATACTTGATTCCAGACATTGCGTGTTCCTTTTCTTCTGTGTTCGTGCGTGGTTCAGCGTGTGCAGTAGTCAGTGAAAGCAGCTAGTACTTACAGGGCCAAGCCCGCGCCGCCAACGTTCTCGAAAGACTGGGCGTTATCAGCCTCGACCGAATCAAAGTTGCGGGCATTGTCCCTGATGTTCTCGCTGATGGCGGTCAGTGCCTCACGCAGCTGCTGCGCGGAGGAGTTATAGCGCTGCATCAGGTTGTCAAAGGAAACCTGCGCGCGGCCTGCCCAGCTGCCACGGACGGAGTCCACAACGCCCTGCAGACGGGTGAGCTCCCCCTGTACCTCGTCGTTGGTGGAGTCGACGCGGCCAGCGGTGGCCACCATTACGTCGGCTTCTGTGCGGAACGTTTGAGTCATGTCCTTCTCTTTCTTTCTTGTTCCCTACCTTGGGGCGTATCCCTTATTCCTAGGGATTGGTGTGTGTTTCTTTCCCCCGAGAAGCACCCTGTGTCCTTCTCACCCTTATTGGACTGAGCTAGTGGCTCATCGGTTCCCGCTAAGTTTCAGATTCTTTGAGATTCGCAGAGCTTTCCCGCTTAGTCCTTCTTGACCAGCGATTCTGCCGCCATTCGGCAGGCAGCCTTCTGCACGACGTTGGGCTCAAACTTGGTGTGACAGCCCACGGACATTTGATGGCCCTTGTCTTCCCACATCATCCACGTCACCCGGGAGCCGTCGCCGGGGTCCTCGGTATATGTCAGCCGTCCAGACTCCTCTACCGGATCACGGAGGCCAGGATCGGATTCGATCTGCTCTTTAATCTCTGTGAACAAAACGTCGACAGGCACATTGAAAAGTGGATCAGCAGCCAGGAGGATGCGCAGGTTAGGGTCTTCACCGGCAGCGGTGACCAGACCATCCTCCACGCTGGTGCGGAATCCTTGAGGAAGCACCAGAGACATTCCCTCCACGTCGATGGCCTGCTGACCGGGTCGCAGCTGCCTGCTTCCGGATTCCTGAGAACCGGCCTCCTCAGCAGAGCCCTCGGGCTGCGCCTCCTTGTCAGGACTCGGGGCCGTGCCCGAAGTGCCGGGGGCGGCGGATGCTCTTTCAGCTGTCTGATCAGGAGTCGACGCTGCCACAGCCGTATCTTTGCGGCCCACCGCCCACCAGGACACCCCGGCCACCACGAGCACCATGACCGCGATGGCGATGTAGAAGGGATCGACACCTCCCAACAGCGCAGACCAACGGGATTCCGCCGCACGGTGCGACCGCCCGCGCCGGGCAGTCCGGGGCCGCTCGGCAGTCGCCGCGTCCTCAAGGTCCTCGTGCTGCGCGCCCACGGCCAAACGGGAAGAAGACGGTACAGCACTAGCCGCAACAGACACGGGCGGCGGCGATGGTTCTGGTTCCTGCACGGTCGCGCCCGCGCCGGCAAGCTGACGGCGCAGGATACTCACGGCCTCGACACTGATCTCCGTTCCGGAGGGATCCGCCACCACCTCAACGCTGACATCCGGCCATTCCGCCCCGCAGACCTTTTCGGCTTGGTCGAGGACGGCCTCCAGCGCCCAGCCTTCGGCGATTCCGGTGCCGGGCAGGTCATAGCGATAGATCGTCTCTGGGCCTTCATAAATCGTGGCGGCATCGAGCACCGTAATAACGAGCGTGGTCTCGGGTACAGTTGTCGGGGTTCGCAGTGCATGCGTCGCGGTCATTGGTTCTCTCCCTTGTTGTCTGCGATCTGTGGTGAATTGTGTGAACTATCGGCGCTTGGCACATAGACCTGCGCCAAGCCTTGGGATATGCCGCGGACGACCCATTGGCCGCGGCCGGGCGGCAATGCCGTTGGTTTGATGCCGAAGATGGTGCCTTCGTCACGGTCGGCGTCGAGAAGCAGCAGCGCCGGCTGCAAGTCCCGCACCGCCGAGAGGAACTGCCCGAACATCGCGCGACCGATGCCGCCGGCTTTGCGCGCGAGCACCAGGTGCAGCCCCACGTCGCGGGCGTGCGGGAGGAGCTCCAGCAGAGGTGCCAGCGCTATCTCACTGACCAAGTCGAGGTCATCGATGACAAGGTAAATATCCGGGCCCTCCCACCAGTTCCGAGCGGCCAGCTGGGCAGGGGTGACGTCGGGGCCGGGGAGTCGCTGCTCCAGGGTGCGCACCGTATCGAGAATGGCTTGGGTGGCCGCGCTTGCCGACGCCCCATAGGCCGCCACCATCTCCTCATCCAGCGTCCCCAAATGCGCGCGGCGCTCATCGATGACCACCAGGCGGGCTTCCTCCCGGCTCAGCTGGCTGATCCCGGCGAGAATCACGCTGAGAAAGTGCGATTTGCCGGAGCCCTGGGAGCCGATGCACACGAGGTGAGGCTGGACGCCCGGATCCCAGTCAAGGACCTCGAGGTCCGGCCCGCCGATTCCCCAGGCCACCCCACCTGATGACGAGCCCTCTTCTGGCTCGGGCAATTCGGTGAGCACAGCGGGTAGCATCTTCAGCGGTGGGACCGGTTCGGCGTCTGCATGCACGCCGCAGATATGAGCGATATCCTGCGGTGATGTCGCTGCAAAAAGGAGGTTCTCCCCCACCAGAGTGATCCCTCGCCCGGGTGCGGCCGGCAGCTTCTGCTGCGCCTTGCGGTCGATAAGGGAGTCCATGGCTTCTCCCAAGCGCAGCTCAAGGCGGGCCGCGATGAGATCCCGAATCGATGGCCGCAGGCTGGTCCACCGCGCCGCCGCAATCAAGACGTGAACGCGGGCGGAGGCACCGTCAGCGACCAGCTGGGTAATCGGCTCGGCTAAGTCCTCAAAGTCTGCCCCGGAGGTGCCGATGTGGTGCCAGCCGTCCACGATCAAGAAGGTGTGGCGAGCTTCCGGGCGGCGCACGAGGCCGGCGACTTCATCGACGATGCGCCGCACCTTTTCCGGTTCTTCGCGGCCGGCCACCCCGGCCACGTGGGGCAGGCGGTCCAGCACCCGCAGCTGCCCACCGCCCAAGTCGATGACATAAAAGCGCACCTGGTCTGGCGAATGCCACAGGGCCATCCCGGACGCGATACTGCGCAGCGCCATCGACTTGCCTGACTGCGGTCCGCCGCACAATGCGAGGTGCCCGCCGCCCGTCGTGAAATCCACGGTCAGCGGGTCTTGGCGCTGGTGATAGGGACGATCAATAAGCCCCACCTCCGCGCGCAGCCCGCCATCCGCGCCGGACGGATCCGTGCGCAGAGCAGCAACGCTGGATAACTCCACCACGGGTGGCAAGGGCGGCAGCCAAATCCGCCGCGCCGACTGGCCGCGCCGGGCAGCTTCCTCCCGGGCGCCAGCCACCACAGTGTCCAGGAGCGTGCTCGAGGAGTCCACGAGCTCCGCAAAGTCAAGCTCCTCCTCCGCCGCGCTGTGCCCGGTAAAGAGCTCGACGCGTGCGGAGCGCCGCGTAGTTGCAGCAGCTTCGTCACGAACCACCCGGCGCGTGACCGGGCCAGAAACATAAGAAGCCTGAAAACGCGTGGGGGCATCGGCATCCGTTTTGAGGTAGCCGGCTCCCGGCTGGGCAGGGAGGTGATAAGCATCGGGAACGCCGAGGACCTGGCGGGATTCCCCGGCGGAGAAAGTCTTTAACCCAATGCGATAAGACAGGTGCGAGTCCAATCCCCGCAAGCGCCCTTCCTCCAAGCGCTGGGAGGCCAGCAGCAGGTGCACGTGCAGCGAGCGGCCGAGCCTTCCCACCGCAACGAAGAGCTCTGCGAAGTCCGGGTGCTGCCCCAACAGCTCAGAAAACTCATCCACCACAATGACCAGCGCCGGCAGCGGCCCGTGCTCCGCCACCGCAGCAGCGGAGGCGTTGAATTCGCCGACGTTGGCAAAATTTCCTGCCTTGCGCAGCAGCTCCTGGCGGCGGTTCATCTCGCCAGAGATGGCATCGTACATGCGCTCCACCAGGGTGGATTCTTCTTCCAGGTTGGTAATCACGGCGGAGGTATGTGGCAGTTCCTCACAGCCCAAGAAGGTGGCGCCACCTTTGAAGTCAACGAGCACGAGGTTGAGTTCCTCCGGGCTGTGCGTGGCGGCCAGGGCTACGACAAGCGTGCGAAGTAATTCCGATTTTCCGCTGCCCGTGGCACCAATGCATAGACCATGCGGTCCCATCCCGCCCTGGGCGGACTCCTTTAAGTCAAGCATCAGCGCGTGCCCGGACTCATCGACACCGATGGGCACGCACAGCCGCTCAGCAGGGCTGCGCCCCTGCCACATGCCGGAGGCTTGGAGCGCATCCACATCCCGGAATCCCAGCAACGAGGGCAAATCCGCATTGCGACCGTGCCGAGGCGTGGACGTGACATCACCGCCGAACGGGCGGTGATAGGGCGCGAGGGTGCGGGCAAGGAGGAGGGCCGTGGGGACGTCGACAAGCGCGCAGCTTCCCAGCTCCTCCTCGCCCGCGGCAGTAACCACGGAGAGCGTACCTTCCGCCCGCAGGTAGATGCCTCCCTCCTCGGCGAGGCGGCCCAGCGGCGAATGAGGTGTTACGCCCACGGCGATGGTGGTTGTGGGGCTATCCCCCAGCGCGTCCCTGCGCAATTCACCACCGCTATGCCCTTGTTTCTCCGTCATGACGCAGATGCGAAACTGCGCCTGGTCAGGATCCCTGGAATGCGGCAGCCACTTCAACCATTCCCATTCCGCACCGTGATACTCAATGCCCACGGTCTCCGGGCCATGCAGCACCGCCAGGTGTAAAAGCAGGGCACGGGCCATCCCAGCGGCGTCTTCACCGGCCAGACCGACGACGGGAAAGGCTTGCAGCTGGATGACCACCGGCATATCCGCCAGCGTTCCCACCGCGCGCACGGTCTGGCGCAGGCTCACCGCGCACACCGGATCAAGGTCCTCCGCCGCGCCCGAATCCGGCACGTTAATGGGCGTGCACAGGGCCATCGGCCCCGTCCCCACCCGCACCTCCAAGGCGTCCGGGGCATCCGCGTCCCGTTCCCACAGCCGCGTTGTCGGAATCAACGCGCCAAGCTGCTCAGGGTCAGGGTTGCGGTGTTCTTCGTGCGCGCGTTGCGCCGCCCCGCGCTCCAGCGCTTCCTCCCGCAGCGCCTTAAGGTGGCGCAAGTAGGTCCGGCGGGTCTCATCCGGATCCTGCCCGCCTCCCTGTGGATTAAACATCATGGCCATGCTGGCCAGCATCATGAGCGGGAACATGAGGCTCATGGGACTCATCCGGCGCGCATCCCCCGCCCCGAGAACCATGAGCGCCACCATGCCCAGCATGGCAGCGATCATCACCAGCGGCATGAGCAGGCGAACCAACGGTACGGGTTGGGCGCGGGCCGCCTCCGGCACCGCCTCGGCGTCAATGCTGCCCTGCGGCAACGGTGGTGCTGGCTCCCGATAGGCCGCCACCCCAGTGCCAACGACGCGTGTGGGTACGCGCATGTCAAAGTCCTTCCCCCCGAAGTACTCCACCGCCTCCTGAAACGGTGGACAGCGTGCCACTAGTAAGCCACAATGTGAGGCAATGGGCAAGGGGTTGCCCAGAAAAATTTCTCGGGGGAGGTATATTCCATGACTCGCGCACTCGCGCATTCCATTCACGTCACCGTCCGCATCCATGCAGGCCAGACCCACAAAGAAGCAGATGTATCGCTACCGCTTTCTTCCAGCCTCGGGGAGGTGCTGGGGGAATTGCTCGTGCTTGTCGACGTCCCTCCCGCCCCCATCCTCTGGCGCGCCACCACCGCGGCGGGCAAGACCATATCGATGACCACGCCACTCGACCGCACCAGTCTGGAAGACGGCTCCATCCTGGTGCTCAGCCCAGATGCGCCAACACCGGCGCCCATCGTGCGGGATGCCGCAGAGGCACTCGCTGCCGAGGCCTCGACCACGCAGCTGTCTGGTCTAGCCGGGTTCTGGGGCGTGGCAGGGCTTAGCGCCGTCGGCGCCTTGCTCGCCGCCGCGCTATCTCCCTCGATTGGTTGTGCCACCGCTGCACTCCTCGGCCTCGTGCTCGCGGCGTGGACCCGACGCGGTTCCCTGCTTGCGACTGCCCACGTGGCTGCTGGCCTGGCGGGGGCGCTGTCCGCTGGTGCACCTGTCGCTGCTGGCCCAGCCGGAACCGTGATTCCGGCCGCACCACTCGTAGGTGCTGCGGCGGCCGTGGGCGCTGTGGCGGTGCTCTCCCATGTGGTGCGTATTGGCGGATTACGCGCTCGGGCAAGTGCTGCCACGTGGTGCCTACTCGTGCTCGTCGGCTTGCTTGGCCCCGCCCCGTTGCTCGCCGCCACCGTGGTCTTGCTCGCGGCCTCTCCCCTGCTGACCACGCGGCTTGCTGGCCTCCGAGTGCCGCAACTGCCCACCGCCGGGCAGGACTTGAGCATCTCGGATGAGGAGCCCACGGATAACTCACTCAAAGCCCGGCGCGCCGGGCAGGCCTACGAAGGTATAGCAGTGGGCTGCACGCTGGCGGGCGTTCCTTCCCTCTTTCTCGTCGCGCTCAACGCTCACGCGGACACAACCGTGGTTGCTTCCCAGACACTGTGCGTGAGTATCGCTGGGGCGGTCATCGTGCATGCGGCACGCCATGCCCGGCCCATTGCGGCGTGGGCATTGGGTATCTATGGCCTCGCCGCGGCTAGTGCCGCGGTGGCGGTACCTTTGCGCGAGTGGCAGCTGCTAAGTGCCCCGACTACGGGAACGTGGGTGCTCAGTGTCATCGCGGGGCTCATCATAGTGGCCATGCTTTCAGTACCGGTGTGGGCAGGCAAACTACAGCAGATTGAGCCGACCACCATCGTGTGGTTCGAGCGCGCCGAGGCACTCGCGCTCGCCGCTTGCCTGCCGCTCGCCGCGCACCTGGCTGGGCTCTTCGAGTTCATTCGGGGGTTGGGCGCATGACAGCTCTAACCAGAATCGGCGCTGCCAGCGCAGTCCTTGTCGCCGCCCTGGCTTGGAGCTCCTGCGTGTTGTCCGGGCCGGTAGCAGCTGCCCGCGAACCGGATACCGCCTGTGCAGTGGCCACGCGGTCTGCGGCAGGACCACAACCCTCGGCGCAGTACTCGGAGTATCGGGCGCGACTGCATTCCTTTGCCACGGGCGCCGGGGTGAAGGTCGCGGTCATCGACACTGGGGTGGCCGCCCACCCGCAGCTGCGCGTGTCACCAGGAGCAGACTTCGTTACCCCGGAGGAGCCAGACCCGCTACGGGACTGTGACCTGCACGGAACGGTGGTGGCCGGCGTCATCGCAGGTAAGGAACTCGGTGTGGCTCCGGATGCGGACATCTACTCCATCCGGCAGACCAGCTCGCATTACCAAGCGCAAGCAGCAGAGAACGGTGACGCTGAACGAGGTGGCACCGGCACACTAGCCAGCCTGGCCGCTGCCATCGAGGATGCCGTCAACGCGGGCGCGCAAGTCATCAACGTCTCCGTGGTCTCCTGCGTTCCGCCGGATGCCGCGGCGCGGGTGGACCGCGCTGGTGTGGATGCCGCGCTTCGCCGCGCGGAAGAGGCTGGGGCGGTGGTCGTGGCGGCGTCGGGAAACGCCACGGCTGGCGGCTGCGAAAAGGATGACGTGGTCTTCCCCGCCGAGTCCGATACCGTCCTTGCGGTCGGCGCTTTAGCCACGCCGCATGACCTCGCGGAGTACTCCATCGCCGCGCCCCTCAGCGCGGACGGAAGCGTCCCTCTTGCGCTTGAACCCGGTGGCGGCTGGGCCACAGGAAAAGGCGACGCTACCTTTCAAGGCACATCCTTTGCCGCGCCGCTGGTCAGCGGTACTCTCGCGTTGCTGGTGCAGCGCTACCCTGGGGACTCCCCGGCACAACTGCGCCAGCGCATCATTGATTCAGCCGAACCCGGGCACGGGGTGGTGGAGCCCCTCACCGCGGTGACCTATCGACCCGCGAGCGAAGCCCGTGAGGATCGTTCGATTGTGGTCGCGCCTGCGGCGGCACCGAAAGACACGGCCTGGCCACAGGTGCGTTTGCTTCTTGGGGCCTTAGGTTTGCTCATCCTCGTGGCGGTTTTCAGTGCTCAGCCTTTAAGGCCTCCGCGCGGCTTAAGGTAGAGCCTTCCGGCAGCAGGCGCAGGATTCCCCACGGCACCTGTTCCGGTTCCTCCACGCCCAGCGCGCTCAGCTCCGCGGCACCAGTGAGCTCGTGGCGTCTGCCGGTAGCGGACACCACGTGATAGCCGTGCCCGCTATCCACGCCTACGCCAGCTTGGAGGCCAGCGAAACGGTGCGCGGGCGAATCTCCCGGTAGGTCCACCGTTGACGCCACTGGCCGCAGCGTGCCAGCACCCTGCTCGTGAGTGGCACACAACCAGCCTTGCTCAGGAGACAGGAAGTCCACGCGGGTGGTGGGCAGGTTGAAGGTCGGTGGGACGTCGCCCAGCGCGGCCACCTCCTGCGCCTGTGCGGGCAGGCGCTGCGCGCCCACGCCGACGAGCATCTCCGCCTGGGTATCAGTGATGGAGAAAACGCCTTGTTCCGTCCGCGCCCAGAGCTGCTCGCCGGTGTCGAGGATCTCAGGCGGCGCGGCTGGGAAGCTCAACGGCTCCAGCTCTGTGAAGGCGTTGAGCAATTCCTCGGGCATGGTCCACACAGCGGTTTCTGCAGTCACCCCCAACGCGCGGCGCAGCACCCTGCCCTGCGTGCTCGTGGCCTCGGGCAGCACGACTCGGCCTTGCCCCGTCAGCAACCACTGCGTCCCCGCGGATTCCACCACGGCGGCGTGCTCCGCATCGAAGGTGGGAACGGCATGGTGCGCCACCACGGTGACGGTGCCAACGCGGTTGGAGGACTGCCAGTTTTCCCCCTGCGTAGATTCCTCCAAACAGGCCGACCAGCCTGGCTCCTCCCCCGTTGCCGCACCTAAGAGATTGGGGGCATCCGCAATTCCCAGCGGTGTGCCCAGGTTCATCTGCTCCAAGAAGCTGTCGCCAGCGACCTGCGCCTCGACCGGTTCGTTGGCGATGAGCCTGGCCGAAGCCAGGTTGGCCACCGGATGATAGGTGCCGTTCACCAGCGCTAAGAGCTGTCCCTCAGAGGAACGCACCACGGGCGCATCTCCTGGCTGCGGGTCCGGCTGCATCCAGGCGATAAGTCCTGAGCCGAGACTCAGAAAGGACACCGCGGCCACCCCACCGAGCAAGGCGCGGCGCCGTCGCTTCAGCGGATCATGAATCATGCGGATATCCCCGAAGACCAACCCGTGCTCGAGCCGACGCAGTAGAAACTTGTGCCCAGACACCTGGGCCTTGGTAGTAGGCAACGCGCGTGCCATGAGAATCCTCCCCCCTAATCAGTGCGCCACCCTCCCACGGCGCAGTGGGTTCTAGATTAACCCAACTCGGTATCCTCCGCAGCGCGACGGCTGCGGGTCATCTCCGCACGCGCGGCCAACTGGTCCGCATCGGGATAGTCCACGCCGACTAGGCTCAAACCCGCTGCTGGAGCAAGGGGAATCTGGGAAGACCTGCTGGTTTCTTTGAGCATCTGGGCTGCGAACTCCACGTCGCGGGAACCTTCGCCCACCCGCAGGCAGCAACCTACGAGACAGCGCACCATGGACCAGCAAAAGGCATCGGCACTCACGTGCGCCTCATAAAGCTGCGGCTCGGCAGGCGTAGAGACATCCTTCCACTCGAAGGCGAGCAGCTCGCGAATGGTAGTTGCGTGCGGCTTGGCCTTGCAGAACGCCACAAAGTCATTGAGGCCCACCAGCTGGTCGGCGGCGGCCTGCATCAGATCCAGGTCGACGGTCTTGAACCAGGTCGCGGTATCGCGCGCACGAGTGGGAAGCGCCCCGCGTGGGTGCGTCGTAATGCGGTAGACGTAGTGGCGGCTTAAGGCCGAGAAGCGCGCATCGAAATCGGACGATACTTCGGTGCAGGCGTGGACGCGGACGTCGACAGGCAGCAGCTTACCCAACCGCCTAACCAACTTGTCCGGCTCGCCGTCGATGCTGCGTTGGCTTAACGCCGCGCGGGTGGTGTCGAAGTGGGCTACTTGGCCGCTGGCATGCACGCCCGCATCGGTGCGCCCGGCCACGGTGAGCTCCACCGGGTGGCGCAACACCATGCTCAGCTTTTCTTCAACGGTCTGCTGCACGGTGCGCAGGCCGTCCTTTTGACGGGCCCACCCGTGGAAGTCGGTGCCGTCATAGGCCAGGTCAAGACGCAGGCGAACGCTTTCACTCATGGAGGTTGATGATACCGTGCGCCGGAAGTGCCATGCAGGCTGCATCCGAGGTCGGTTTTAACAAATATGCGTCCAAAAACTGCAGTTTTCAGGTCACTATTTGTTAAAACGGTACGTCATCCAGAGCACGGCTCCCCTCTTTGCGCCACAAGGCCGTCCGCCCAGGGCGCAGAAAACGGCAAAGGCCCGCGCCCCACTATGATGGTGAGCGCGGGCCCTTTAAGACCTAAAGAAGAATTACTTCTCCTCGGTGGTCTCCTCAGCCTCAGCGGACTCAGCCTCAGCCTCTTCAGCCTTAGCTTCCTCGGCCTGCTTGGAGGCGGCAGCGCGGGTAGCGCGGTTTGCCTCGGAGGTCACGGTCTCCTCGAGAACGAGGGAGATCTGGGACATCGGGGCGTTGTCGCCGGAGCGGTTCTCCAGCTTGATGATGCGGGTGTAGCCACCCTCACGGTTCTCGAACTTCGGTGCCAGCTCATCAAAGAGGTGGGCAACGACATCCTTGTGCGGGATGAGCTTGAGAACTGCGCGACGGTCGGCAACGGTGCCGGCCTTCGCCTTGGTGATGATCTTCTCGATGTACGGACGAAGAACCTTCGCCTTGGCATCGGTGGTCTTGATTGCGCCGTGCTCGATCAGGCTCGCAGCCATGTTGCTCAGCAGGTGCTTCTGCTGGCTGGCGGAGCCGCCGAGACGCGGACCCTTCTTGGGGGTAGGCATTATGTACTCCTCGTGTGCGGATTAATTGAGCGCGCGACGGGGCGCGGTTGCCGCGCCGTCACGATTCAGTGGAATTCTTTACTCGGAATCGTCGGAAGCCGGGTCCTTGAAGTCACCGGTTTCTGCGTCGTAACCTTCCAGCTGGGTCGGGTCGAAGTCCTCAGGGGTGTCCTTGAGAGCCAGGCCCAAGTTAGCCAGCTTGATCTTTACCTCATTGATCGACTTCTGACCGAAGTTGCGGATATCCAGCAGGTCCGATTCGGTGCACTCAGCGAGCTCACCAACGGTGTGGATTTCCTGACGCTTCAGGCAGTTGTAGGAGCGGACGGAGAAGTTCAGATCCTCGATCGGCATGCTGTAGGCAGCGATGTACTCCGTCTCCTGCGGGGACGGGCCAATCTCGATGCCCTCAGCGGCGGTGTTCAGCTCGCGAGCCAGGCCGAAGAGCTCGACCAGGGTGCCGCCGGCGGAAGCCAGGGCGTCGCGTGCGGAAATCGAGTTCTTGGTCTCGACGTCGATGATCAGCTTGTCAAAGTCGGTACGCTGCTCAACACGAGTAGCTTCGACCTTGTAGGAGACCTTCAGCACCGGGGAGTAGATCTGGTCGACCGGAATGCGGCCGATCTCTCCCGAGGTAGCAGCAGCCGGGACGTAGCCACGGCCGCGCTCGACGACGAGTTCCATCTCCAGCTTGGCGGACTCATTCAGCGATGCGATGTGCAGATCCGAGTTGTGGATCTCCACGCCAGCCGGCGGCTGGATATCGCCTGCAGTGACCTCACCCGGGCCTTCCTTGCTCAGGTACATCACGACCGGCTCATCGGAGTCGGAGGACAGAACCAAACCCTTGACATTCAGGATGATCTCGGAAACGTCTTCCTTCACACCATTGATGGTGGTGAACTCGTGGAGCACACCGTCAATCTTGATGGAGGTTACTGCCGCGCCCGGGATGGACGAAAGCAGCGTGCGACGAAGCGAGTTGCCAAGGGTGTAACCGAAGCCCGGCTCAAGCGGCTCGATAACGAACTTAGAGCGAGACGAGTCGATGAATTCCTCGGTGAGCTGAGGACGCTGGGAAATAAGCATGGAGTTTCTCCTTGTCGGCGCCCGCTATATGACGCCGGTAGAAGGGGTAAAGATGAAAGTGTCGAAGGATTACTTCGAGTAAAGCTCGACGATGAGCTGCTCCTGCAGCGGAACGTCGATCTGAGCGCGCTCGGGCAGCTGGTGCACGAGGATGCGCAGGGTGTCCGGAACGACCTGCAGCCACGCCGGAACGTTGGCGTCTACCAGGCGGTCCTGAGCCTCTTCGAACCATTCCATCTTCTGGGAACGCTCACGAACATCGATGATGTCGTACTGCGTAACGCGGAAGGAAGGAACGTTGATCTTCTTGCCGTTCACGGTGAAGTGACCGTGGGAGACAAGCTGGCGAGCCTGGCGGCGGGTGTTGGCCAGACCTGCACGGTAGATCACGTTGTCGAGACGGGACTCGAGCAGAACGACGAGGTTGTCACCGGTCTTGCCCGGGAGACGGTTAGCCTCGGCGTAGTAGCGGCGGAACTGACGCTCCAGCACACCGTAGGTGTACTTGGCCTTCTGCTTCTCCTGGAGCTGCAGCAGGTACTCAGATTCCTTGATGCGGTTGCGGCCAGCCTGTCCCGGGGGGTACGGGCGGCGCTCAAATGCCATGTCGCCGCCGACCAGGTCGACGCGCAGACGGCGGGATACGCGGGTAGCGGGGCCAGTATAACGAGCCATTTTCTTACCTCTTCCTTTCCCTTAAACCTTGCGGCGCTTGGTCGGACGGCAGCCGTTGTGCGGCTGTGGGGTGGCATCCGTGATCGAGGAAACCTCGAGGCCTGCAGCCTGCAGGGAACGGATTGCGGTCTCGCGGCCGGAGCCCGGACCCTTGACGAAAACGTCAACCTTCTTCATACCGTGGTCCATGGCCTTGCGGGCCGCGTTCTCAGCAGCCATCTGCGCTGCGAACGGGGTGGACTTACGGGAACCCTTGAAGCCGACGTGGCCGGAGGATGCCCAGGAGATGACAGCACCGTGCGGGTCCGTGATGGACACGATGGTGTTGTTGAAGGTGGACTTGATGTATGCGTGGCCAGCGGCCACGTTCTTCTTTACGACGCGACGACCACCACGGCGCGCGCCGGAACGAGTCTTGGGTGGCATGTTTTACTTCTTCTTTCCTGCGATCGTCTTCTTCGGACCCTTGCGCGTACGAGCGTTGGTCTTGGTGCGCTGACCACGAACGGGCAGGCCACGACGGTGGCGGATGCCCTGGTAGCAACCGATTTCAATCTTGCGACGGATATCAGCCTGAACCTGGCGGCGGAGGTCACCCTCTACCTTCCAGGTAGCCTCAATGACGTCACGCAGCGCCGACAGCTGATCGTCGTCGAGGTTGTCGGTGCGCAGGTCGGGAGAAATGCCGGTCTTTTCCAGCAGTTCCTTGGCACGGGAAGGCCCGATGCCGTAGATGTAGGTGAGAGCAACCTCCATGCGCTTGTTGCGCGGGAGGTCAACACCAGCTAGACGTGCCATATGGCTAGTCCTTTCGGGTTGTTACGATGGTTTTCTCCACATCCGTCCCCCGCCACACATACACTTTGCCCCGGGCCGTGCCGGGGAACTGTGGGCATGCTTAGCAGCGTGGGCTCAGGCCATCGCAGCCTGAGGTAAAAAAAGGACGCAGCTAGTGCGTCCCGTGGGTGAGGAGGCTTACAGTCTTTACTTGTAGCGGTAGACGATGCGTCCGCGGGTCAGGTCATAAGGAGACAGCTCCACAACAACGCGGTCCTCTGGGAGGATGCGGATGTAGTGCTGACGCATCTTGCCCGAGATGTGGGCGAGTACCTTGTGTCCGTTGTCGAGTTCGACGCGGAACATTGCGTTGGGCAGGGGTTCAACGATGCGACCCTCAACCTCGATTGCGCCTTCCTTAGCCATAACCTCTACTTTTCTGGTGGAGTGCGTGCCGCGCTTGGCGCCGTCCCCACCTGCATGTTTGGTGTCTACTGCCTGGTGCCTCCAGCAACCACTTCGGCTGCGTACAGACACCAGCATTAGAGCATACGCTGCGAAGACGGGTTTTCCAAATGCAGAAACCTCCCGTCACCACATGGTGCGGGAGGCTGATGCTATGTAGCGGTGACTCGCTCACCGCTACATCTTAGTAAATGAAGACCTTGGAGCCCATCGGCACATCATTCCAGTAGCGCACGGCATCCTGGTGGGTCAGGCGCACGCAGCCATTGGACTGGTATGCCGGGGAACCCTCGTGGAAGGCGTGGCCATTGTTGGTGAAGTACATGGCGTAGGGCATCGGAGCGTTACCGAACTCCCAGGAGATCTCGTCCTTGATCTTACGGTTGATGTAGAAGGTACCGGCTGGGGTCTCCTCACCCGGCTTACCGGTAGACATACCCTGCGCGACGTAGGTGACGTTGCCGTTGCCGTCCTGCAGCCAGGTGCGGCGGCCATCGCGGTCCACACAGATGCGTGCATCCGCCGGGCACGGGCCAACATCGAAGCGCTGGGCCTGACGCTCGGCCTCAGCCTTGCGGGCGGCTTCCTCAGCGGCGACCTTCTCGCGAGCAATCTGCTCAGCGTGGGCGCGCTCTTCAGCTTCACGAGCGGCGCGGATCTCAGCGTTCTTCTGGTCAATCAGACCCGGGAAAATCAGCTCGATAGCACCATCGATAACCGGGCGGAGAGCGTCAGCCGCCTGCGGGTTAACGCTCTGGAGCGTCTCCAGCATCTGGTTGCGGCTATTCCACGCGTTCTCGCGGGTCTGGCCAGCGAACTCATCAAGCTGGGTCTGAACGTCGGAGGACAGGGTTTCGATCGAAGGAACCGTCTGTGCGTTGGCGGCTGGAGCAACCGAGAGAGTGGCGGTTACCAGGCCAATTGCGGTGGCGCGGCGTAGGGAACGGGCGCCAACTAGGGAGCGAATCTTAGACATGGCAAGAAGTATAAACCTTCTTTAGGCGAAATGCCTACCCAGGACACAGGTTTTAAAAACGTTGAGTCAGGATACGAGGACCATTCTCCGTGGCCGCCACCGTGTGCTCCCAGTGGGCAGACAGTGAACCGTCGAGCGTCACGACAGTCCAATCATCCTCGAGGACTTCGTTGTCCTCGGTGCCCAGAGTCAGCATCGGCTCAATGGCGAGAACGGAGCCCTTCTGAATGATGGGCCCACGCCCCGCCTTACCTTCATTAGCCAGGTAAGGCTCTTCGTGCATCTCACGGCCAATACCGTGGCCGCCGTAGCCATCAACGATGAATAGCTCGACGCCGAATTTATCCTCGGCGCGGTAGGTGGCCTGCTCGAGGGCTGCGGAGACGTCGGTAAGCCGGTTGCCGGGAACCATGGCCTTGAGGCCTTCGTATAGGACCCATTCGGTGGCGTCGCTCAGCGCCTGCGCCTCAGGGCTGAGCTTGCCGACGCCAAACGTCCACGCACTATCCCCCACCCAGCCGTCGAGCGTGGCGCCGCAGTCGATGGAAACAAGATCTCCTTCCGCAAGAAGGAGATCCTTGGTGGGGATACCATGGACAATTACGTCATTGACGGACGCACAAATAGAGCCCGGGAATCCGCCATAGCCCTTGAAGGTGGGCACAGCGCCTGCATCCCGAATGGTTTGCTCGGCTGCTTCATCGAGCTCGAGCGTGCTCACTCCCACTACGGCGGCGGCACGCACCGCCTGCAGGGCGCGGCCGACGATTTCGCCTGCCGCCTGCATGGCGTCGAGCTCGCCCGGGGTGCGAGCAGGGATGGTCTTAGTGCGTCGTCGAAAAGCCATGGCTAAAGGATGAGCTACTTGCCCATCGCCTGAAGGGTGCGCTCGTTGATGTCCTCAACGTTGCCTTCAGCCTTGATGGAGATGATGGCATCGCCGTAGTGCTCGATGAGCGGGAAGGTCTCCTCACGGTAGACACCCAGGCGGGTGCGGATGGTCTCCTCGGTGTCGTCCGCGCGGCCACGAGCAAGCATGCGCTCGACCACGACGTCCTCGGACACCTCAAAGTTGAGGACGCCATCGAGCTTCAGGCCTTTGTCAGCGAGGAGCTTCTCCAGGATGTCGGCCTGCTCCACGGTGCGCGGGAAGCCGTCGAGAAGGAAGCCATCCTTGGCATCATCCTGGTTGAGGCGGTCCTCCACCATGCGAGCGGTGACGTCGGTCGGCACCAGCTTGCCGGCGTCAATGTAGGACTTGGCCTCTACGCCGAGCGGGGTGCCCTCACCAATGTTGGCGCGGAAGAGGTCACCGGTGGAGATGTGCGGAACGCCGAGCTTCTCGCTGAGGAGAGCGGCTTGGGTGCCCTTGCCGGCACCGGGAGGGCCAAGGAGTACGTAACGCATTACTTAAGCAGTCCTTCGTAGTTGGATTGTAGGAGCTGGGACTCGATTTGCTTGACCGTAGTCAGGGCCACCGAGACCATAATGAGGATGGCGGTACCACCGAAAGCGGAGGTGCCAGCGGCACCAGCGCTGCCGATTCCGAGATCCAGGAGGATATTCGGCAGGACGGCGATAACCGCAAGGTAGATCGAGCCGACGAACAACAGACGGTTCATGACAAAGCCTAGGTACTCGGCGGTCGGTCGGCCCGGGCGGATGCCCGGGATAAATCCACCATACTTCTTCATGTTCTCAGCCTGCTCGGCCGGGTCATATTGAACCGAAACGTAGAAGTAGGAGAAGAAGATGGTGAGCACGAAGTACAGGACGATGTACTGCCAGGAACTCGGTGCCTGCAGGTGAGCAATGACATTGCGCTGCCACCAGTTATCAGACACACCCGCGGAACCGGAGTTAACGATCTGGGTGATGAGCACCGGCATGTAGATCAACGAGGAAGCGAAGATGACCGGGATAACGCCGGCCTGGTTGACCTTGAGCGGCAGGTAGGTGGAGGAACCGCCGTACTGGCGGCGGCCTACCATGCGCTTGGCGTATTGCACCGGAATGCGGCGCTGGCCCTGCTCGATGAAGGTAATACCCACGACGAGAACGATGAGGCCCGCGAGAACCATGGCGAAGACCAGACCGCCATTGTTCTGGAGGATGTTAACGCCGTCGGTAGGCAGGCGGGTAGCAATACCGGCGAAAATCATCAGCGACATACCGTTGCCGATGCCCTTCTCAGTAATCAGCTCACCCATCCACATCACGAGGATGGCGCCGGAGGTCATGGTGATAACGAGCACGATGAGGGTAAAGAAGTTGCGGTCCTCCGCCAGGACGCGCACGCCTTGTCCCAGAAGCTGCTCGCGGTCCGCCAGAGCCACGATGCCCGAAGACTGCAGCAGCGCCAACGCCAGGGTGAGGTAGCGCGTGTACTGCGTCATTTTGGCCTGACCGGACTGCCCCTCCTTTTTCAACTGCTCGAAGTGGGGAATCACCACGGTCAGCAGCTGCACGATAATCGACGCCGTAATGTACGGCATGATGCCGATGGCGAAGATAGACAGCTGCAGGAGCGCACCACCGGAGAACAGGTTGATCACCGAATAGAGGTTGCCTGCTTCCTCCGTGAGGTCACGAAGACGGCCGGCGATGGTGGCGTAATCAACGCCCGGCGACGGGATCTGTGCACCAACGCGGTAGAGAATGATCATCACGATCGTGAAGATGATCTTCTTACGCAGGTCGGCATCTTTGAAAGCCTGCAAAATGGCGGACACTACTCAATCCTCCTGGCCTACCGCGCTTGTTATGCGGTTCAAATTCGCCGCGCACGGGGGTGGATCTCATCTGTTCCCAAACTTTAAGAACCCTTTTAAGGTCTCTCATAGGAACGGTTGAACACTTTTGACCCCATTACCCTACCAGCCTCGGCCACTTTCGCCACATTGACCCCGTTTACGCCGCCCTAACCAGGAGGACATATCCCCTCCCTTAGCGCCATTTATGGATCGGGCCTACCATGGTCCGTGTTGCTTCGCGGCAATGTCCTTACAAGATTTCTGCGTCTTTTCGACCTCCCCCGCGACGCCCGGGACGTCTCGGAGTATGGCCGTTCTTTATCAGCCAGACGATGAACCGAAAGAAGTATGTAATTTTATGAGTAAGCGATTTACCCCGATGACTGTGGCCGAGATTATCGATACTTTCATCCCCAGCCCCAACCCCTTCCGCTGGGAGGCTTTCGACGGCTCCTCCACTGGCCCGGTTGATGCACAGTTCACCGTCAAGATCAATAACCTCCAAGGCTTGGCTTATATCGCTACTCACCCAGGGGACGTCGGATTTGCCCGCGCCTATGTCACCGATGGCATCACCGTCGAAGGCGAGCACCCTGCGCATCCTTATGGCATCTTCGACGCTTTGCACGCGATGTATGACAAGTTCTCCCGCCCCGATGCCATGACGCTGGCCCGGGTAGCCCGCTCTTTGGCTTCGATGGGAGCCTTTCAGATCCAGCCGGTCCCCGAGGTCGAGCGCGCGTCTTGGCTGCGCCGCAAACTCCACGAGGGCCTGTCCAAGCATTCCAAGGAGCGCGACGCTGAAGTCATCTCCGATCACTACGACGTGGGCAATGACTTCTACGAGCTCTTCCTCGGCGATTCGATGACATACACCTGCGCCTACTACCCCTCCCCCGACGCCACGCTGGATGAGGCCCAGGAAAACAAGTATCGGCTCATCTTTGACAAGCTGCGGCTCAAGGAGGGCGACCGCCACCTCGACGTCGGCTGCGGCTGGGGCGGCATGGTGCGCTATGCGGCCCGCCGCGGCGTGAAGTCCCTCGGCGTAACCCTCTCCAAGGAGCAGGCTGAGTGGGGCCAGGCCAAGATCAAGGAGGAGGGCCTCGAAGACCTCGCGGAGATCCGATTTGTGGACTATCGCGACGTTACTGAGGAAGGCTTCGACGCCATCTCCGCCATTGGGCTGCTGGAGCACATCGGAGTCAAGAACTACCCCGGCTTCTTCAGTTTCCTCCACGGCAAGCTCAAGCCAGGTGGATTGATGCTCAACCACTGCATCACCTACCCGGATAACCACAAAACCCCGAAGGGCGGATTCATCGACCGCTATATCTTCCCCGACGGCGAGCTCTCCGGCTCCGGCACCATCACCAAGTGCATGCAGGATGCCGGCTTCGAAGTCGTCCACACCGAATCCCTGCGCTTCGACTATATGCGCACATTGCACGATTGGTGCGAAAACCTCAAGGAGACGTGGGAGGAGGCCTGCTCGCTGGTCGGCCTGCCCACCGCGCGGCTGTGGGCCATCTACATGGCCGGCTCCGAGTGGGGTTTCGAGCACAACATCATCAACCTGTACCACTTCTTGGGCGTCAAGCTGGGTGACGCCGGCTCCCGCTCCGGCGTTCCCGAGCGCCGCTGGTGGGAAGATTCGCGCTTCTAATTCTGGAAGGAGTTCTATGTTGACCGATCTCATCCGCAATCACCGCAGCGTCGACGCCGTGGAGATCCCGCCGGTGGGGTGGAAGGCGCACGCGGAGGGCGTCGACAAGCTCCTGCGTAGCTTCCGCGCGGTGCCGAAGGATAAGCGCGTACGTCTGGCGAAGAAAACCTCGAACCTTTTCCGCGGACGCAGCGGCAAGCAATCAGGGCTGGATGTCTCTGGCCTGGGCGGGGTCATTGAGGTCGATCCGATTGCGCAGACCGCCGAAGTCCAAGGCATGTGCACCTACGAGGATCTCGTGGACGCAACTTTGCCGCACGGCCTCATGCCTTTCGTCGTTCCGCAGCTCAAGACCATTACGCTGGGCGGCGCTGTGACGGGCATGGGCGTGGAATCCACGAGCTTCCGCGATGGGCTGCCGCACGAATCCGTGCTGGAGATGGATATCCTCACCGGCACGGGTGAGATTCTCACGTGCTCGCGCGAGGAGAATGTCGATCTCTTCCGCCTCTTTCCCAACTCCTATGGTTCCTTGGGCTATGCGGTGCGCCTGAAGATTGAGCTGCGCGCGGTGAAGCCCTACGTGGAGCTGCGTCAGGTGCGCTTCCACGACTTCGACTCACTCACGCGCGTGCTTGACGACGTCTCCCGCACCCGCACCTACGACGACATCGAGGTGCACGGTTTGGATGGCGTGGTCTTCTCCCTGGAGGAATCCTACCTCGTCATGGCCCGTTTTACGGATGAGGAAGGACCGACCTCCGACTACACGCGGGATAAAATCTTCTACCGCAGTCTCCAGCACGCCCGCGGGATTCGCCGCGACCGATTGACGGTGCGCGATTACATCTGGCGCTGGGATACTGACTGGTTCTGGTGCTCGCGCGCATTCGGGGCGCAGAACCCCCGCGTACGCAAGATGTGGCCGCGACAGCTGCGCCGCAGCTCCTTCTACTGGAAGCTGGTGCGCTTGGAGCGCAAGTACGAGCTGGAATACAACTTCATCAAGAAGCCGAAGGGCCTGCCCCGCGGGGAGCGAGTCGTCCAAGACATCGAGGTCACTCCGGAGAACTTGCCGGAGTTCTTGGACTGGTTCTTTGCGGCTTCCGATATACAACCGGTGTGGCTGTGCCCGATTCGGTTGCGCGAGGGCGTCGAAGACCTCGTTGGTACGGGCACGCTGGCCGCTGATTCCCCGGCCCCGTGGCCGCTGTACCCGCTGCGCCCGGGCCAGACCTGGGTCAACGTGGGCTTTTGGTCAGGCGTAGAGGGAAATCACATCGATCCCTCCGCTCCGGGCAACGGCGCCTTCAACCGCGTCATCGAGGCGAAAGTCAGCGAACTCGGCGGGCATAAGTCGTTGTACTCGGAAGCCTTCTACTCCCCCGAGCAATTTGCCGAACTCTACGGCGGTGACCTACCAGACCGCATCAAGGCCGTCACCGATCCGGATGGCCGCTTCCCCGGCCTCTATGAAAAGACGGTCAACGACGCCTAACATTCCCACAACCGAAACTGCACCTGCACCTCAGCCGCATAAACTTCGTGCCATAAGGTTCCTCTCAAAAGGCATTAGTACCTTTTGAGAGATGCCATTTGCGGCCCTCCCCGCGAAAACTCCCAGGTCAACACATAACAATCGGACCATAAGGTGCTCCTCAAAAGGTACTAATGCCTTTTGCGGCCTGCTGGAGTGCCCCGAAAACACCAAAAGCCCTCCCGAAGGCCACTCGGAAGTAGCGCCACGGGAGGGCGATGGCTCTCACAGAGCCTGGAGAGAATTACTTGGTTGCGGTGGCGGTGCCGCCAGCAGCCTCGATCTTCTCAACAGCAGACTTGGAGAACTTGTCAGCGGTGACGTTCAACTTAACGTTGATCTCACCGTTGCCCAGAACCTTGACCGGCTGGTTCTTGCGAACCAGGCCAGCAGCAACGATGTCCGCAACGGTGACGTCGCCACCGTTAGCGAAAGCCTCTGCGAGGTCAGCAACGTTGACTACCTGGTACTCAACATGGTTCGGGTTCTTGAAGCCCTTGAGCTTCGGCAGACGCATGTGGATCGGCATCTGGCCACCCTCGAAAGCAGCGGAAACCTGCTTACGAGCACCGGTGCCCTTGGTACCGCGACCAGCGGTCTTACCCTTGGATGCCTCACCGCGGCCGACGCGGGTCTTGGGCTTGTTGGAGCCTGCGGCCGGGCGCAGGTCGTGGAGCTTGATGATATCAGCCATGGTTTACTCCCCTGCCACTTCTTCGACGGTGACCAGGTGACGCACCTTGTGAACCATACCGCGGATGATCGGGGTGTCCTGCTTCACAACAGAGTGACCGATGCGCTTGAGACCAAGCGACTCCATGTTTGCGCGGTGGTTCGGCTTGGTGCCCACAAGGCCCTTTACCTGAGTAATCTTCAGAGCCATTGCTTATGCCTCCTGACCTGCGCGCTTGCGCAGCATCTGGGCCGGTGCGACCTCCTCGAGGGACTTGCCACGACGTGCGGCAACTTCCTCCGGACGAACCAGCTGCTTGAGGCCGTCCACGGTAGCGCGGACGACGTTGAGAGCGTTGTCGGAGCCCAGGGACTTCGACAGAATATCCTGCACACCAGCGCACTCAAGCACCGGACGAGCAGCACCGCCGGCGATGACACCGGTACCCGGAGCGGCCGGCTTCATCATGACGATGCCAGCGGCGTCGCGACCCTCAACCGGGTGGGTAATGGTGCCAGCAATCATCGGGACGCGGAAGAAGTTCTTGCGAGCCTCTTCTGCACCCTTCTGGATTGCGGCCGGGACTTCCTTGGCCTTGCCGTAGCCGACGCCCACCATGCCCTGGCCGTCGCCAACGACGACGAGAGCGGTGAAGGACATGTTGCGGCCACCCTTAACGGTCTTAGCGACGCGGTTGATGGTCACAACGCGCTCGATGTACTTATCGCGCTCGTTGTCCTGGTGGTTGCGGCGGTCGTTACGACGGCCGTTGTTGCGACCCTTGCGGTCGTTGTTGTTCTCGGCGGAGCGTCCGCCGTCACGCTGTTCACGGTCCGACATTAGGCGTTCCTTCCGTTGATGTTTCCGTATGCCTTAATCATTAGAACTGCAGACCACCTTCGCGAGCGGCGTCGGCCAGCGCGGCAACGCGGCCGTGGTACTTGTAGCCTGCACGGTCGAAGACGACCTGCTCGATGCCAGCGGCCTTGGCGCGCTCAGCGATGAGCTGGCCTACCTTGGCAGCCTTGGCCTTCTTATCGCCCTCGAGTGCACGCACGTCGGCTTCCATGGAGGAAGCGGCAGCCAGGGTGTGGCCGGCCAGGTCATCGATGACCTGAACGTGCATGTGGCGGGAGGAGCGGTGAACGACCAGACGCGGTGCCTCAGGGGTGCCGCGGAGGGTCTTACGGATGCGGAAGTGGCGGCGCGCGCGTGCTTCACGACGACGCGAGGAAATGTCCTTGCCAACCGGGGTGCGCTTTGCGTTTTCAGTGTTAGCCATTGCTTACTTACCCGTCTTTCCGACCTTGCGGCGGACTTGCTCGCCGTCGTAGCGAATACCCTTGCCCTTGTAAGGATCGTCCTTACGCAGGCGGCGGATGTACGCGGCGACCTGTCCAACCAGTTGCTTGTCAATACCAGATACGGAGAGCTTGGTTGCGCCATCCACAGCGAAGGTGATGCCCTCCGGAGCCTCGATGAGGATCGGGTGGGAGTAACCCAGAGAGAACTCTAGGTCCTTACCCTTCTGCTGGACACGGTAACCAACACCGAAGATTTCCATCTTCTTGGTGTAGCCCTCGGTCACGCCAACAACGGCGTTGTTGACCAGGGAGCGGGACAGACCGTGCAGGGCGCGGTTCTTGCGGTCGTCATCCGGACGGGAGACCTTGATCTCATCGTCCTCGACGGCTGCGGTGATCGGCTCCGGCAGCTCAACCTCGAGGGTGCCCTTGGAACCCTTAACGTTGACAACCTGGCCGTTGATGGTGATCTCGACGCCCTTCGGGACGGCGATAGGTGCTAGACCGATACGAGACATGTGTCAATCCTCCCTTACCAGACGTAGGCGAGAACTTCTCCGCCTACACCCTTCTCCTGAGCCTGACGGTCGGTGAGCAGACCCTGGGACGTGGAGATGATGGCCACGCCCAGGCCGCCCAGAACCTGCGGCAGTTCGGTGGACTTTGCGTACACACGCAGACCCGGCTTAGACACGCGACGCAGACCCGAGAGGGAACGCTCACGGTTGTTGTACTTAAGCTCGAGGGACAGCTCGCGGCCCTCGACGGAGTAGTCAGCGATGTAGCCTTCCTGCTTCAAGATCTCAGCGATGTTCGCCTTGAGCTTGGAGGTCGGCATCGACACGACGTCGTGGTGCGCATTAGATGCGTTGCGCACGCGCGACAGCATGTCGGCAATAGGATCAGTCATAGTCATATGAGTGACCTTTAACCTTTCTCGTTGCGGTTCCCATAATGCTCACCAAAGCGTTTTCCGTGTGATTTCGGGCTACTCACGCTCCCCGCAGTCAATACCGCGAGGCGCTCGCCACCCTTTGATACAGACAACGGTCCGCTATCTACGGCGAGGGGCCTACAACAAAGTAGATGATTTTCAATTCTTCCGGCTTGGCACGTTTCCGCACCTCCTGCACTGTTTTCGCGGCGCAGGAGTGGAAAAATGCAAGTCCGTCGGATTACTCTACCCGCTGACATGCAGTTTTCCAAAACGCGTTAGCATAGGAAGCCATGAGCGAAACACCTGATCCGATCCGCACCGCCCATCAGTGGCTGGAAGAGGCCGCCGAGCTAATCGGAGTCTCCCCTGAGGAGGCCACCGCCCTGGTCAAGGAACTTCTCGATCTGACCAAGGACGTTGCGCATACCCAGTCCCGTCCCGCTGCTCCCCTGACGGCGTACCTAGTGGGCTTAGCTTCCACAAACCCCCAGGAAGCCCGCGCGCATATCGCCACGTTGAAGGAGGCCCTCAACCGATGAGTGGTCGCGTCAACGCCACCTTCGCCGTAACAAAGGTGCGCCTCAACGAAGACGGGCAGGTCATACAGGTCGATACGCGCGGCGATACCGTCACGGGCGAAGAGCCCTTGGAGATCCGCGTGGGCGGGCAGACGTTGACCACGACGATGCGCACGCCGGGCCACGACGTCGAGTTGGCCCACGGTTTCCTCCACTCGGAAGGCCATATCAGCTCCGCAAGCGACCTCAAGGAGGCCCGCTATTGCGCGGGCGCCTCCGCGGACGGGCGCAATCCCTATAATCTGCTGGATGTCGAGCTAACTAACCCGCACGCCATCACGCTGGCTGATCTGCGCCTGACCACCACCACATCCGCCTGCGGGGTGTGCGGCACTTCCTCCATCGAGGCGCTGATGAAGCAGAGCCGCTACGAGATTCCGCAGGTGCCGGTGGATCCGGGGGTCGTCGCCAAGCTGCCCGAGACCCTGAAGCGGGAGCAAAAACAGTTCCGCAAGACCGGCGGCATTCACGCCGCTGGGGCCTTTACTCTCGACGGCGAGCCCATCGTGGTGCGCGAGGACGTCGGCAGGCACAACGCCGCCGATAAAGTCATTGGCCACCTACTCATGGAAGGCATGCTACCTGCCAGTGACCTCATTCTCGTCATGAGTTCGCGCGCCAGTTTCGAGCTGGTCAACAAAGCGGCGATGGCCGGCTTTGGCATGCTCGTTGCGGTTTCGGCGGCTTCCTCCCTAGCCGTGGAAACCGCCCGGGAGACCGGCATGGCGCTGGTTGGCTTCGCGCGCGGCGACCGCTTCAACCTCTACTCGGGCGAACTTAATCGCGGTACGCTTCCGGGCCAGAGTTAAGCCAGGCATACACGCCGCCAATAAGGAAGCCGCCGCCGATGAGGTTTCCCACCCACACGATGGACCAGTTGGCCAGGACCGCACCGAGAGTAAAGCCCTCAGGCAGCGGACTGGCACAGAAGAAGGTCAGGGTCATCAGGCAGAAGTTGGCGATAACGTGCTCCAGCCCCAGGCCCACAAAGCAGGCGATGATCGGCACGATGACGAAGAACTTGGATACCACATCCTTGGCAAAGACCGCGCCGACGATAGCCATGTTGACCACGAAGTTGGCCAGCATAGCCTCCACCAGCAGCCCGCCTGGGCCCTTGATGAGCTTGCCCATCGCGAGGTTTGCGATGAGATGGTTCGGGTCGATGTCGCCCAGCTTGGCCGACATTCCCATGGCTGCGGCAAAGAGGGCGGCACCAACCAGGTTGAACAGCGTCGTCACCACCAGCAGCCACAGGGCCTTGCCCCAGCCCACCTGCTTTGCTGCGGCGCCATAGACCATGTACATCATGTTGCCGGTGGCCAGCTCCGCGCCAAGAAGGACGATGGCAAACAGTCCCAAGCCGAACAGGCATGCAAAGACCAGCGAGCCCAGACCTTCCACATGCTTCTCGACGCCCATCCCCATCACCGCAGCAAACGCCGTGCCGATAGCGAGGTACACGCCCGCCAGGGTGGAGCGCACGGCAAAACGGGCGAAGGATTCATCGAGCAACGTGACCTTCTTCTTCACCGCAGCTGCCACAGCGTCATTCAGGGACATCATTCACCTCAGGGGAATCGTTAGTTCGCAGACGCCAGTAGTTTACTCCCCGCTTGTTCGATCCTCATAGGAAGCACTGACTCTGCCTTGCCCCCCTAGAAGGACGTGCAGGCGCAAAAATCCCCGGCCTCCTTGCGGAGTGCCGGGGATGGCCTTCGCCCTTCATCGGGCAAAAGAGTTCGCTACGTTACTTGAACGGGAAGCCGAGCTCGCGCAGGAGCTTGCGGCCCTCTTCGTCGTTGGTAGCGGAGGTCACGACGGTGATGTCCATACCACGCGGGCGGTCCACCTTGTCGATGTCGATCTCGTAGAACATGGTCTGCTCGCTGAGACCGAAGGTGTAGTTGCCGTGGCCGTCGAACTGCTGGTCGGAGAGACCGCGGAAGTCGCGAATACGCGGCAGCGCGATGGTCAGCAGGCGGTCCAGGAACTCCCACATGCGGTCGCCGCGCAGGGTAACGCGTGCGCCGATGGGCATGCCCTCACGGAGCTTGAAGTTAGCGATGGACTTCTTAGCGCGACGCACCTGCGGCTTCTGGCCGGTGATAGCGGTGAGGTCCTCGAGAGCGCCGTTGATCATCTTGGAGTCGCGGGCAGCGTCGCCCACACCCATGTTGACGACAACCTTGGTGACGCCCGGAATCTGCATCACGTTCTCGTACTTGAACTCTTCGTTCAGAGCCTTCTTGATTTCCTCGCGGTAGCGGGTCTTCAGACGCGGAGTGTAGTTCTCGCTCATTTTAGATGTCCTTCCCGTTGCTACGTGCGATGCGGACCTTCTTGCCGTTCTCGTCGAAACGGTAGCCCACGCGGGTCGGGTTGCCCTCGGAGTCAACGATCGCAACGTTGGACACGTGGATCGGAGCTTCCTGGGTCACGATTCCGCCGGACTCGGCGCCACGCTCGGTAGCGGAGTTAGCAACGTGCTTCTTGACGCGATTGACGCCCTCAACGAGGACCTTGTCGCGCTTCGGGTATGCCTCGATGACCTTGCCCTTCGCGCCCTTGTCCGGGCCCGAAATGACGATCACCATATCGCCCTTATGAATCTTCATAAGACTAGATCACCTCCGGTGCGAGAGAAACGATCTTCATGAAGCGCTTGTCACGAAGTTCGCGAGCAACCGGGCCGAAGATGCGAGTACCGCGCGGCTCGTTGTCACCCTTGAGAATAACTGCGGCGTTTTCATCGAATGCGATGTAGGAGCCGTCCGGACGACGGGTCTCCTTCTTGGCGCGTACGATGACGGCCTTGACGATGTCGCCTTCCTTTACGTTGCCACCCGGGATGGCTTCCTTGACAGTGGCGACGACGATGTCACCAATGCCAGCGAAACGTCGAACGGAGCCGCCGAGAACGCGGATGACGAGAATCTCTCGTGCACCGGAGTTGTCGGCGACGCGCAGACGCGATTCTTGCTGAATCACTATGGGTCTCCTGACCTGGATTAACGTGCGTCAAGATTTCCGTCCTTGACACACCTGGTCTACTTGCTTACGTGGCACAGGCTGTGCGACGAACTCGCTGTTCACAGCGGTCGAAGGGTCTCGGTGCGGCGATTCGGAAACGCATCGCACTGCACCGACCGGCCATATGCAACCCATACATTCAAGCATGACCTTGGCCATTTCCCCAAATCGCGCGCTGCACCACTTCCCTGGCCCACGACACTTCTCATCCCCTCAAACCCAAATGTGCAGACCTCAAAGTGCAGAGGCGCTGGTGGCGTCGTGAAGCGCACGCGCAGTGCTTGGCGACGACCAGCAGGTCTGCACTTCCAGGTCTGCACTTGTGGAAGCGGCGGACGGGCCCTAGGCCTTGTCCACTGAAGCGCCCCTAGGCCTTGGAGGCTGATGCGGCAGGTGCTGCATCAACAGGTTCCGGTTTCGGGTCCACGGTGAGAAGTGCCTCGCCGAAGGAGATCTCCTCGCCCGTGGCAAAGGCCGGCAAGACCGGGCCCGTCTTCTTCGAGTTGGACACGACGACCGGCGTGGTCACCGGGTAGTCGGCCGCCTTGATGGCCTCGATGTCGAACTCACAGAGAAGCTCGCCGGCCTTCACCTCATCGCCCTTAGACACGTGCGAGGTGAAGTGCTCGCCCTTCAGGTTCACGGTATCGAAGCCGATGTGCATGAGGATGTCCACGTTGTTGCCGTCGGCATCCTTGCCGCGCACGGCATAAGCATGCTTGGAGGGGAAGGTGACGGTCACCTTGCCGTCAATCGGGGAGACGAGGCGCCCCTCGGTCGGCTCGACGGCCGCGCCCGCGCCCAGCTTGCCGGCGGCAAACATCGGGTCCGAGACCGATTCCAAGGCAATAGCTTTTCCAGCCAGCGGGGAGGCCACGCGGAAGGCGTTCGGGTCGGCGGTGGCGGCAGGAACCGCGCCACCTACACCGGTGCCTTCAGCACCGGTCTCATCGGGGTCGATGGAACCATTCTTGGCAATCAGGTAGCGGCCATAGCCAAAGGCCACACCAAAAGCGAGGATCAAAGAGGTAAAGGCGCAGATAAAGAACTGCGTGTAATCCTCAGGGCGCATGGAGACAAAGCCGATGAAGCCGGCGGCGCCGAGGGCGGTTGCTTTGACGTCGAAAAGCGCAATGAGCGTCGCCGCAATCGCGGACGCGCCCATGCCGATGTAGAACGGCCAGCGCAGCCGCAGGTTCACACCGAAGATGGCGGGCTCGGTAATACCGAAGAGCGCGGACACACCCGAGGCACCGGACAGGCCCTTGAGCTTCTCAGAGCGGGCGAGGAAGTACACCGCCAAAGCCACGCCACCCTGGGCAATGTTGGCCACGGAAGCCACCGCGAAAATGAAGGAGCCACCCTCGTTCCACAGCATCGTCTCAATCGGCGGGAAGGATTGGTGCAGGCCCGTGATGACAATCGGCGAGTAGAACAGACCAAAGATAAAGCCGCCCACCGGGCCGGCGAAGGTGTACAGGTCATTAAGACCCGCGCCGAGCATATCGCCCGCAGTGCGCAGCACCGGGCCCACCGCGATGAAGGTGATGAAGCCCGTGACCAGCAACGTCAGCAGCGGGGTAAGCAGGAAGTCCACCGTGCCCTTGAGGTGCTTGTGCAGAAATTTCTCTATCGTGGCAAGAATCCAGGCAATGACCAGAATCGGCAGGATGGAACCTTGGTAGCCGGCTTGGGCCACGTCGAGGCCGAAGATGTTCCAGTAGGTCATCTCCCCTGCCTCGATGGTCGCGGCCACTTGGTAACCATTGACCAGGTCCGGCATCACCATCGCCATGGCCATGCCAGCGCCGAGGAATTCATTACCGCCAAAGCGCTTGGTGGCAGTAAAGCCCACCAAGATAGGCAGGAAGGCAAACGGCGCCGAGGCCAAGAGGTTAATAAGCCCGGCAACATCGGCCATAGCCGGGAACATCTCAATAACGGACTGCTCACCGAACAGGCCGTTGACGGTCATCACGTTATTGAGCGCCATGAGCAGACCGCCGCCGACCAGAATCGGGATGAGCGGCACGAAGATATCCGCGAGGACCTTCACCGCGCGGGAGAACCAGTTGCCGGAATCCGCGGCAATGTCCTTGAGCTTGTCGGTGGAGACCGCGATGTCCTTGGTGGTTATTTTGTTGAGCTGGTCAAAGACGATGTTGACATCGCCCGGGCCGACGATGACCTGGAACATGCCGCCGGCCTCAAAGATACCCTTGAGATCCGGATCGTTTTCCAGCGCGGCCTTGTCGACCTTCTTGCTGTCTTTCAGCACCATGCGCAGGCGGGTGGCGCAGTGCGCCAGCGCCACGATGTTGTCCTCGCCGCCGATGGCTGAGAGTATTCGCGCCGCAACCTGTGAGTGATCCATTCCGGCGTGCCTCCTCGGAGAGTGAGATGAACTAAATAGCGTCACCTCTTATTAGACACGCTGCCCAACATAAAGCCAAGTAATCGGGCGCAAATATAGGAGAGTTCACACCCTAACGGGCCTCCCAGCCGTTCCAACGAGCATCGCTGGCGCCAAAGACTGCCGACGCCCCCGCAATCCGCCCATCGCCCGCGAAGACCTCCACCGCGCAGCCATCCGCGATGAGCTCCACAGAACCCGCCGGGCACGGCACGACGCGCTCATCCTCACCAGAGCTCAGCCGCAACTCTCTCCCGCCGTAAGTGACGCGGAAGGCCTCGGCCCCGGAGTCGTCGACAAGCACGTACGTCCCCTCACCGGCCGTCAGCGTGGCTACCGAACCGAACCCCTCTCGCGCCGACTCCGCGGGCACTGAAGGAAGGGACCACAACGGCGCCTGGCGCAACCAGCCATCCTCCAGCCACACGCGCCGCGGCAGGGTCAGCGTGTGGACCCAGCCCTGGGCAACCGTCGGGGTGTCATCCTGCGCGGGCAACCCCATCCACCCGAGCATGATGGCCTCGCCATCCTTTTCCACCAGCTGTGGCGCATAAAACTGGTGGCCATAGTCCAGCTCGCTAAAACCTCGCTCCACGTGGAAGACCGTGCCCTCCAGACGGCCCACGAGGTAGCCGCACTGATCGGAGGAGGCGTAGTGCGTGGTGTCGTCGGCAAGCGCAGGCTCAAGACCTTGCGGGCAGATGACCAGGACGTCCTTGTCCTCCCCCGTCGCGCGGTCACGCATAGTGACGAGGTTGGGACATTCCCACATGTAGCCGCCCGGCACCAGGTCGGGGCTCAGGCCCGGCTCAGCGCCCGAGGTGTCAAAGGTGAGCGCACCTTGGAAGGACCACTGCGCCAGATCCTTAGAACGGTAGAGCACCACGTGCCCCGTTTCATCCTCCGCCTGGGCGCCGAGCACCATGCGCCAGCCGTCCTTGTCACGGGCGATCTGGGGATCGCGGTAATGCCCCGTGAAGCCCTCCGCGGGCCCATTGATGAGTGGGTTCGCGGGATCGTGCTCGTACACGCCGCCTTCTGGACCACCCGCATCTACGGCACGGACGCGGTTCTGCGAGGGAATCCGCGCGCCGTCGCGCTTCAGGTTGCCGGTATAAAACAGCCAGACATCTTCACCGTCGACCACCGCACCGCCCGAGTAGCAACCGTGGGCGTCGTGCTCACGGATGGGGTACAGCGCGTCCGGGTAGTGCCGCCACGGCTTCGCCTCGCTCAAGGAAGCCACGGCATGTCCCCAGCCCGTCTGCTTCGCTGCGTGCGGGAAGCAGGGGTCGTGCTGATAATAAACGTGCAGGTTGTCGCCGTCGATGAAAACTCCGTTGGGGTCATTGAGGCGGCCGGAGGGCGGAGAGAGGTGGAAAAGCGGACGGTAGTTCATGCTCTCGATAGTATGGGTTCCATGGACATTATGGTGTGTGGCGAAGGCCTCGTTGACCTCGTTCCGCGGGAGCACGGGCAGCTGGCGGACTTAACACCGGCGTTGGGCGGCGGTCCCTTCAACGTGGCGGTTGCGGCGGGGCGTTTGGGCGCTAGCGTGGGATTTCAGTCTCGGCTCTCGCGGGATGCTTTCGGGCAAGCGCTCATGGAGCGCCTTAGTGAGGAGGGCGTGGATACCTCGCTCGTGCAGCGGGGCGAGGAACCCACGACGCTGGCGGTCTGCAACATCGGCGAGGACGGCTCGGCCACCTATTCCTTCTACACGGAGGGCACGGCGGACCGCCTGGTAGAGCCTGTGCTTGCCGACGTCCCCTGGACCTGCTTCGGCACCGTCTCCTTGGCCCTAGAGCCCGGTGCTTCCCGTTATGCCGCGCTGCTGAAGGAGCTCGCCGCGAAGGGCACCAAGGTGGCGTTGGATCCCAACATTCGCCCCTTCTTCGCCACGCCGGAACATCGCGAATTCTTGCTATCGCTGCTGCCGCACGTCACGCTGCTGAAACTCAGCAAGGAAGAAGTTGAGTTCCTGGGTGAAGACGCGCTGACACAGGTGCCTGTGGTCGTAACCACGCGCGGCGCGGAGGGGCTCAGTGTGCGCACAGATTCGGTATCGGTGCAGGTCCCGCCGGTCACGGTAGAGGTAGCGGACACCATCGGCGCCGGTGACACGGTGATGGCCGCGCTGCTCAGCCAATTGGTGGAGCGGGATATCAACGCTTTGGGCGCCGAGGAGTGGCGGGAGATCCTGCACTTTGCGGCGACGGCCGCAGCCATGACGGTCTCCCGCACGGGCGCGCAGTCGCCCACGTTCTCTGAGGTGGAGGAACGCTTATGAAATACCCCCTGCGCGCCGGCATACTGCACGGCCTACTTTTCGTACTGGTGGGCGTGGCCTTTATCCTGCCGGTGCTCTTCGGTAGCGCGGCACTACTACCGGTGCCGCTGGCGGCGTGGGCCTCGGTATTGCTTTCCGCACTCGCGCTTGTCGACGCCTCCTACCACGCCTTCTCCCCCTCCCAGCGCCCCACCCGCGGTTTGCGCGCGCTTTCTGCTGTTGGGGGCGTTGCACTCATCAGCGGCTGGCTGGTGTGGCTGCGGATCTACAACACCATCGACTTGGTCAGCGCTATGCCCTATCGCATCGGCACCTTCCTTCTCGCAGTAGGTGCGGTGCTCAGTGCGTTTTGCCTCGCTATCGCGTTGACGCACCGGGGTGAGCGCTAGCTACTCGGCCGCCTCATGCTGAAGTGTTGCGGCTCTAACGGCTGCGCCGCGCTATTGGACCTCGTCGGGAGTATAATCCACGCGCAGCCCACCCATCGGAACACTCACATCGCTTTGCCACCAGCCGCGGTCGGGTTCAAAGGGCAGTGTGACGTGCTTGCCTTCGTAGCCCGCCCACGCGCCCTTTTCAAGGAGCCCAATGCATTCCTTGCCCGCGTAGGTTATCGTCTCGCGTTTCGGGCTGCCGCTCTTGAAGCCACTCAGCGTGGTGGGCGCGTCTAAGGCCAAGACCCAGACCTCTTCCGACGCGTATTCGGGCAAGACAATGCCTGGCTCACCGCCGTCGAGATCGCCTGCCTCAGCCTTGTACACCGTGCCCGAGACGGTGGAGGGGACATCGGCAGGATTGCCCTCGCCGCGGACGCGATCCTTCCGATACACGCACTTTTCGATGCCGCTGGCGGCGGAGTTCCCTGCGCCGTCTTTAGCTGCGTCTTGTGCATGGGATGGCTTCGGGCCTGAATCAGCAGCCCCAGGTCTATAGCCCGCTGGCAGCGTCGGGTTGGGCCCGGCAGCTTCAGTGCTCGGCTGCGGCTGCGCGTCCGATTCCGGTTCGGCCTGCGTAGTTGAAACGTCCGCGGCAGATTCCACAGCCGGGGCGTCGGCAGCAACGGGGGCAGTCTCCTCCGCGGCACAACCGACGAGGGCTGCCATGGAGGAAGCGCAGGCAAGGGTTAGCAAAGAACGAGAGAACGCGGACATAAGGAGAATGACCTTTCAAGAGATGAACGGCCTTACCCTAACACGTTCCCGCAGCTTAATCCGCATACCTGGAGACCGCTCCCCTGTCAGGCTGTTGTCTGTAGCGTGTCGGATGTGGGAGCGAAGAGCGCATGAAAAATGGCCCCCACGGTCACCGTGGGGGCCACTGCTATCGAGGAGAGCTAGATTTTACTTAGCCTTCTCAACGATCTCGACGAGACGGAAGTGCTTGTCCTTGGACAGCGGGCGAGTCTCGGCGATGAGAACGCGGTCGCCGATGCCGGCGGTCTCGTTCTCGTCGTGCGCCTTAACCTTCTTGTTAGTGCGCATAATCTTGCCGTAGAGGGCGTGCTGCTTGCGGTCCTCGAGCTCGACAACGATGGTCTTATTCATCTTGTCGGAGACAACGATGCCGGTGCGGGTCTTGCGAGCGCCCTTTTCCTTCTTAGTGTTCACGTTTGCCTCACTCATGATTAAGCCTCAGCTCCCGGAGCAACGGACAGGCCCAGCTCACGCTCGCGCAGAACGGTGTAGATGCGGGCGATGTCGCGCTTAACCGTGCCGATGCGGCGGTTGTTGGTCAGCTGGCCGGTGGCCTTCTGGAAACGAAGGTTGAAGAGCTCTTCCTTCGCATCCTTCAGGCGGTTTTCCAGCTCAGCGTTGTCGAGCTCACGGAACTCGTGGGCGGGGGTACCGGTAGCCATTAGAACTGGTCCTCCTTCTTGATGATGCGGACCTTGCACGGAAGCTTCTGGCCGGCGCGGCGCAGAGCCTCGATGGCGGTAGCTTCGTTCGGGTAGGTCATCTCGAAGAGGATGCGGCCCGGCTTAACGTTGGCAACCCACTTCTCGACGGGACCCTTACCGGAACCCATACGCACGCCGAGCGGCTTCTGGGTCAGCGGACGGTCCGGGAAGATGTTGATCCACACCTTGCCACCACGCTTGACGTGGCGGTTGATGGCAATACGTGCGGCCTCAATCTGGCGGTTGGTGATGTACGCCGGCTCGAGAGCCTGGATGGCGTAGTCACCGAAGTTGATGCGGTTACCGCCCTTGGACACACCCGAGCGGTTCGGGCGGTGCTGGCGACGGTACTTGACGCGCTTAGGAATCAGCATGGATTAGCCCTCCTGCTTCTGCTGTGCGCGCTGGCGACGCTGGCCACCACGACGCGGACGACCGTTGCGGTCACCGCGGCCACGGCCCTGCGCCGGAGCGTTCAGTTCGGACTCGCGGACGCCACCGACAACGTCACCCTTGTAGATCCACACCTTGATGCCGATGCGGCCGAAGGTGGTGTGGGCCTCTGCGGTGCCGTAATCGATTTCGGCGCGAAGGGTGTGCAGCGGAACGCGACCCTCGTGGTAGCGCTCGGTGCGGGACATCTCAGCACCGCCCAGGCGACCAGACAGGAGGATCTTAATACCCTTGACCTGCGGCTGGCGCATAGCGGACTGGATGGCCTTGCGCATTGCGCGGCGGAAAGCCACGCGGTTAACCAGCTGCTCAGCGACAGACTGTGCAACCAGGGTTGCGTTGGCGTCGACCTGCTTGACCTCGAGGATGTTGAGAGCAACCATCTTGCCGGTGAGCTTCTCCAGCTCGCGGCGGATACGGTCAGCCTCAGCGCCGCGGCGGCCAATCACGATGCCCGGGCGGGCGGTGTGAATGTCCACGCGGACGCGGTCGCGGGTGCGCTCGATGACGACGTCGGCGATGCCGGCGCGGTCGAGGCCCTTCTCCAGGTACTCGCGGATCTTGATGTCTTCGGCTACGTAGTTTGCGTAGTCCTTATCGGCGTACCAGTGGGTCTTCCAGTCGGAAGTGATGCCCAAACGTAGGCCGTGAGGATGGATCTTCTGGCCCATTACTTGGCCCCTTCCTTCTGGCTCTCGACAACCACGGTGATGTGGCTGGTGCGCTTACGAATCATGAATGCGCGGCCCTGTGCGCGCGGCTGGAAACGACGCATGGTCGGACCCTCGTTGGCATAAGCCTCGGAGATGACCAGGGTGCGCGGATCCAGGCCGAAGTTGTTCTCAGCGTTGGCAGCTGCGGATGCAACAACCTTGGCAACCGGCTCAGCGGCGCCCTGCGGAGCGTACTTCAGGATTGCAAGTGCCTCGGCTACGGACTTACCGCGGACCAGGTCGATGACGCGGCGTGCCTTCATCGGGGTAACGCGGACGTAGCGAGCCGTTGCGGATGCGGAGGTGATGGTGTCACTCATCGCTTATCGACGTCCCTTCTTGTCGTCCTTGACGTGACCCTTAAAGGTCTTGGTGGGTGCGAACTCACCGAGCTTGTGACCAACCATGGAGTCCTCAACGAACACCGGCACATGCTTGCGGCCGTCGTGGACGGCGAAGGTGTGACCGATGAAGTCGGGCAGGATGGTGGAACGGCGAGACCAGGTCTTAATGACCTGCTTGGTGCCGGCCTCGTTCTGAGCATCAACCTTGTTGAGGAGGTGCTCATCGACGAACGGGCCCTTCTTAAGGCTGCGTGGCATTGTTTACCTCCTCTTAGCGCTTCTTGTTCGGGCGACGACGGCGCACGATCATGTTGTTCGAGTAACGGTTCGGGTTGCGGGTGCGGCCTTCCTTGTGGCCCCACGGCGACACCGGGTGGCGACCACCCGAGGTCTTACCCTCACCACCACCGTGCGGGTGGTCAACCGGGTTCATAACGACACCGCGGACGGTCGGGCGGACGCCCTTCCAGCGCATACGGCCGGCCTTGCCCCAGCGGATGTTCATCTGGTCGGCGTTGCCAACCTCACCGACGGTGGCGCGGCAACGGATGTCGACGCGACGGATCTCGGAGGACGGCATACGCAGGATGGCGTACTTGCCTTCCTTACCCAGCAGCTGGATGGAAGCACCAGCGGAGCGGGCCAGCTTAGCGCCAGCGCCCGGCTTGAGCTCCACAGCGTGGATGGTGGTACCAGTCGGGATATTGCGCAGCGGCAGGTTGTTGCCAACCTTGATATCTGCGTTCGGACCAGCCTCAACGATGGTGCCCTGCTTCAGGCCCTTCGGGGCGATGATGTAGCGCTTCTCGCCGTCTGCGTAGTGCAGCAGAGCGATGTTAGCGGTACGGTTCGGGTCGTACTCGATGTGAGCAACCTTTGCAGGGATGCCGTCCTTGTCGGTACGACGGAAGTCGATCAGACGGTAACGGCGCTTGTGGCCACCGCCGATGTGGCGGGTGGTGATGCGGCCGTAGTTGTTACGACCACCAGTCTTGCTCAGCGGGCGCAGCAGGGACTTCTCCGGGGTCGAGCGAGTGATTTCCTCGAACTCGGACACGGAGGATGCGCGGCGACCCGGAGTTGTCGGCTTGTACTTACGAATAGCCATAATTCTTCCTTTTCCTTTCGGCTCTTCGGTGGGGCTTAAGCGCCTGCGCCGAAGACGTCGATGGAGTCGCTGCCTTCACGGAGCGTCACGTAGGCGCGCTTGGTGGACTTACGCTGACCGAAGCCGGTGCGGGTGCGCTTGCGCTTGCCTGCACGGTTCACGGTGTTCACGGAAGCAACCTTCACGCCGAAGATCTGCTCGACGGCATCTTTAATCTGGGTCTTGTTGGAGTCCGTGGAGACGTAGAACGTGTAGACGTTCTGCTCCATCAGGCCGTAGGACTTCTCGGACACAACCGGTGCGATGATGACGTCGCGCGGGTTAGCGAGCTTAGCCATTACTTCTCCTCCTTAGCTTCCTCGGCGGCGCCGGTAGCGCGCTCGACGAAGGTGTGCAGAGCCTCAACGGAGAACACAACGTCATCCGAGTAGAGGACGTCGTAGGTGTTCAGCTGGCCGGCGTCCAGGATCTGGACGTTCGGCAGGTTGTTGGCGCTGCGGCGAGCATTGATGTCCTCGCGGCCGATGACCAGAAGAACATTCTTGCGGTCGGTGAGGCGCTCGATGAAAGCCTTGGCCTGCTTGGTGGACGGGGTCTGGCCCGGGACGAGCTCCTCGATGACGTGGATGCGCTCGTTACGTGCACGGTCAGACAGTGCGCCGTAGAGAGCAGCCTTGATCATGCGCTTCGGGGTGCGCTGGGAGTAGTCACGCGGGACCGGGCCGTGCACGGTGCCACCACCGGTGTAGTGCGGCGCACGGATGGAGCCCTGGCGGGCGCGGCCGGTGCCCTTCTGGCGGAACGGCTTGCGACCACCGCCGCGGACCTCGCCGCGAGTCTTGGTCTTGTGGGTACCCTGACGAGCAGCAGCGAGCTGTGCGTTGACAACCTGGTGCATCAGAGCAATGGATGCCTCGGTGTCAAAGAGCTCGGCCGGCAACTCAACGGTGCCGTTGGTCTTACCGTCAGCGGTCTGGACGTCTAGCTTGAGGTTGCTCATGCGTGTGCACCGCCCTTCACTGCGGTCTTAACGGTGACGAGGCCACCGCGCGCACCCGGGATAGCACCCTTGATGAGCAGCAGGTTGGACTCGGCATCAATCTTCTGAATCTTCAGGTTCTGGGTGGTCACGCGGTCCTGGCCCATGCGGCCAGCCATGCGCTTACCCTTGAAGACGCGGCCCGGGAACGAAGCGCCACCAATGCCACCAACGCGGCGGTGAGCAGCCTGGTTACCGTGGGCAGCGCCCTGGCCTGCGAAGCCGTGGCGCTTCATGGCGCCAGCGTAGCCGTGACCCTTGGTGGTGCCGGTGACGTCAACGAAGGTAACGCCCTCGAAGATGTCCACCTTGACCTCCTGGCCGACCTCGTATGCGGAGGTATCGTCCATGCGGATCTCAGCGACGTAGCGGCGCGGGGTCACGCCAGCCTTCTTGAAGTGACCAGCGGCCGGCTTGTTGGCCTTGCGCGGGTCCTTCTCGCCGAAGGCAATCTGGATGGCGTTGTAGCCATCGGTTTCCTTGGTACGGATCTGGGTAACCACGCACGGGCCAGCCTCGACGACGGTCACCGGCACAACGCGGTTCTCCTCGTCGAAGACCTGGGTCATGCCGAGCTTGGTGCCCAGAATTCCCTTGATCTCGTTTTCACTCATTGTTTGTTCTCCACCAAATACGTTGTGTCGATCGCTTACTGGATATTCACGTCGACGCTTGCCGGAAGGTCGATGCGCATGAGGGCGTCAACGGTCTTCGGGGTCGGGTCGAGAATGTCGATGAGGCGCTTGTGAGTGCGCATCTCGAAGTGCTCGCGAGAGTCCTTGTACTTGTGCGGAGAACGAATAACGGCGTATACGTTCTTCTCGGTTGGGAGCGGCACCGGGCCGACAACACGAGCACCCGTACGGGTAACGGTCTCGACGATCTTCTTAGCAGAAGCGTCGATGGCCTCGTGGTCGTAGGCCTTCAGCCGAATGCGGATTTTTTGTCCCGCCACGCTTATCCTCTTCCTCGCTTCCCCACTTTCACATTCCCGGCGTATCCGGGGCGTGAAGCGGTGGGAAATTGCTTCTCGATTTCTCTATAACGTTGTCCGGGCTGGAAGCCATGGCTCAACGCCAGTTGTCTGACTGTCATGACGACCACGAGAGTGACTTAAGGCAAAGCCCAGAGTGCAGTGCTCGTGACGGGGTACAAGACCCGTAGTCAAAGTAAATAGGAAGAAGACTGGGGCGTTAGATCTCAACGATCCGCAACCAAAGTCTTATTCATATACTGCCGCTGTTTATTTGCCATGCCCCTTCTCCGGTCCATCTTCTCGGGGGTGTCTCTGCTCAAGCGCGGACCTAGCCCGATCGGATGACCTTCGCGTGTAGCTCTAAAAGAACCCCACAACAAAGGTGTCATGTTCGCCTTACCAGCAACAACGCCCTACAAGCTGGAGCCTGCGGCTACGTCGCTGTGTTAAAGCAACCCCTGTATTTAAGCACGTAACCTCGCGTTTTCCAAACCTATGAAGAAACAGTGGGTAACATCACGTTTTGGCCAAGGATCAGCTCCCCGCCTCCCCACGCTCCGCGTTCGCGGTTAAGCTCGTGACGTAGATACCAACATAAATCAACTACACAGTGAGAGGGAACCATCATGGCTGAAAACACCACCCCCAAGGACGTCGCCGAGCAGACCGCCCCGGCTGCCGACACCACCCCGGAGCGCAACAAGAACCTGGAAACCGATTTCGGCACCACCCGCATCGATGATGTCGTCGTGTCCAAGATTGCCGGCATCGCCGCCCGTGAGGTCTCCGGTGTCGCTGCCCTCGGCGGCGGTGGCGCCCGCATGATGGGCTCCATCCGCGAGTCCTTCGGCGCCTCCGAGGACGTTCGCCAGGGTGTGAGCGTCGAGGTCAACAACGGCACCGCCTCCATCGATATCGCCATCATCGCCGAGTACGGCGTGGCCATCCACGAGCTCGCCGAGGCCATCCGCCGCAACATCATGAATGCGGTCGAGCGCATGACCGGCCTGTCCGTGGACCGTGTCGACGTCGTCGTCCACGACGTCAAGCTGCCGCGCGAAGAAGACGAGTCCACCGAGGCAGCCCCGGCGGTTACCCAGGGCCAGGCATAACGTGACCTCTGCTGAGCTCACCCTCCCCATTGCCACGTCCATAGCGGCGGCGGTGACGGATCTAAGGGGCGTCGCCAAGCTCTCGCCCGGCCGGTTCGGGGAGGTCGCACTGCTCTTTCCTGGTGAGCGCGTGCACGGCATCCGCCGCCCTAACCCGCAAGATGACACGCACCTGGAGCTGCACATCGTCGTTGATGTCAGCGCAGGTGTTCCACTCGCCGAGCTTGGCGACGTCACCCGCACCACCGTCCGCACCACCTGGCCCGCGGTGCGCCGCGTCGACGTGGTCTTCGACGACGCGGTCTAGAAGGAACCGACATACAGAACTAAAGGAAAACCATGAAGAACTACACCTCCCTCGGCGTGATCGCTGGCTTGGTTCTGGCCTTTTTCATCTACCTCGGCGTGTGGTACGTCGCGCTCGCGGTGCTCCTCGCCGCGGTGGGCGGCGTCATCGGCGCGCATTTCGACGGCCGCATTGACCTCACCGCGGTGTGGAAGGGCGTGGTCGGCCAGGATAGAGGCCGAGGCTAGTGAGCACCGCCAAGCACGGCCGCACCCGCTTTTCCCTGCGCGCGATGGAGAAGGTCATTAGCTCCGCCATCGCGAGCGTGCCGGGAACCGCGGCTGTCGACGCCAAGTTAGCCGGCCTCGCCGGCCGCGCCTTCCCGCGCGTGATGGCGCAAATGGATCCGGATACGCAGATGGTGGCGGTCGATGTCGACATTGCTGTCTACTGGCCCTCCCCCGTCACCGAGGTTGCGAAGGCGGTGCGCGCAGCAATCCAGGAGGCTGTCCGCGATTTCACGGGCTTTCGCACCACTCGCGTCAACGTGACGGTGGGCGGCGCGGTCCCAGGCGAGCGCACAACCGCGCTGGCTGTTGAGACACGCACGCCGCTGTCGGCGCAGATTCCGGCGATTGTTCCGGAGCGTGCCTTGAAGCCGGTGGACGTGAGTCAGCACGCCGCGGTGCGTCAGGTGTCAACCCCTGTGCCGGTCCCGGTGCGCGGGGTGAGTGTGCCGGAGGCGGTGCGGGTGAGGGGCGTCGGCAAGCCTGCGGACGTTAAGGTACGCACGGAAGGTTTCGGCCCTGGCGAGAATCGCTACGAGGAGCTGCGCCCCATTCACACGGCCGAACCGCAGCCGCTGCGCGCGGTTACCGAGCCCGCGCCGGTGCAGGTTCGCTCGGTGCCGGCGCCACGGGAGTTCGCGCTGCGCCACGTCGAAGCACCCCGCCCGGTTGAGCCGCGCGGCGTGGAGCTTCCGCCCGCTGCTCCCCTACGCGTCCCGCATGCCACGCCGCTTCAGCTTCGCCCGATTACGATTCGGCCCTCGGCCGAATTCACCCGCCGGATAGACGTCCCGCGTCCGGTGCCGCTGCGCGCCATCACCATCCGCGAAGGAGGCCATCATGAGTGAGAAGTCGCTGCCCGCTGGCTTTGGCCAACGCCCGAAAGCCTCCCCGCCGGCACGCGGCTGGACCATCATCGTGGGCATCTTGCTGCTCGCGGCCGCCGTGGTCGTGGGGCGTGAGGCCTGGGTGATTGGTGCCAATGAGGGCGGAACCTCGTGGCTGCAGCCGTTCATCGACGTGATGTCCTCGCCGGAGATTCACACATGGATGCTCGTGGCCGGGGGCGTGGCGATCGTCGTCGGGCTGATTCTGTTGTGGGCGGCGTGTGCTCCGCGGAAGACAACGCACGTGCGGATTGGCTCCGAGGATGCGTCGATGTGGCTGCGCGCGGTGGATATTGCGCGGGTGGCGTCGGCAACAGCGCGTCGGGTGCCGGGGACCACGGCGGCGCGGAGTCGGGCGAAGATTACTAAGGAGCGCTCCCGTATTACGGTGACGGCCACGGGCGATGCTGATGATGCGCAGCTCAAGGAGCGCGTGTCTGAAGCGGTGACGGCGGCGCTGGCGGCCATCACTCCGGCTCCGGAGGTTACCGTGGTGATTGAGAATGAACAGGAGGATATCGCCAATGTCTAAGACGCTTGCGGGTGTGGACCGCGCGATACTTGCGGTGTTAGGAATCCTGCTCATAGCTTTGGGCGTGTGGCCGATTCTCATTCACTTCGACGTGCCCTTCGCAACGTACTTGGCCACGTGGGTGGACCACGACACGTGGGCTGGATTGCCAGAGCAGTCCTGGTGGCCCTTTGCGCTGGGCTTGGCGACGATCATCTGTGCCCTCACCGGCCTGTGGCTCGTGATTAGCAACCTGCGGCACCATCGGTTTAACTCGGTGCCCTCGGAGGAGTCGAATGAGGAGGGCGCGATTAAGACGGAGATGCCCGCGATTGCGGGGGCCGTGGCGGATACGCTCGCTGAGGTTGAGGGCGTGGAGAAGGTCTCGCGGCTGGTGGCCTACGACCGCTCGCGGCCGACGCTGCAGTATGAGGTGCTGGCGGATCCCGATACTCCACTGCTGCGCATTAAGGACGCTATTGAGGTCAATGACCGTGACTTCCGCGCCGCTTTCCCGGACGTGGATCTTGATACGCGGTACAAGGTTCATTTCACGAAGGTTCGCAACGCGGTCGCATAGGGTTCTTTCCTGCTCATAAGCAGCCACTGAGCTGGGTATTTGTCCCTCCGGTTGCGGGGTACATAGACCTGTTTTAGTCTCTGTGCCCATGGGGGACATTGAAACCTACATCCACCTCCGCAACTCGGGGATTGCACTGGTGGAAAACATACCTGGCACACCCGATGAACTCCGCACACTCGGAGCTTCTGCCTCCGATGCCGCCGAGCTTGCAAACCTTAACCAGGTGTACTTCGGCCCCACCCGCTTTAGCGGCAAACAACGCAAAGCCC